>NZ_DATCUY010000042.1:0-7345 GCF_036567245.1 Achromobacter sp.
GTTGCGGGCGGGTTCGAGGGGGGCTCAGCCAGGCCGCCGACGGCAGCCGGCTCGTTCGCAGGAGGCTCGGCCAGTTCGTTGGACGGCGGCTCCGCCAGGCCGTCGGCTGGCGGCTCGCTGAACTCCGAATCGAAGCCGCCCGATCCCAGCTGCAGCTCGGCGGGAATCTCGTACACCACTTCCGGACGCGTCGACGCCTGGTACACCACGGCCAGCAACAGCACCGTGACCGCCAGCGGCGCCAGCGCCAGCGCCATGTTGCGCAGCAGGAAGCCGAACGGCACGTTCTGGTTGCGGCGCCCCTTGAACATGGCCGCCAGCATGCCGGACACGGCGCGGGTGTAGCCGCCCGAGGCCAGCGCCGCCGAGTTCGCGGACAGCGGCACACCGCGTTCCTCCTTGGGCAGCGGCGGCGCCATGTCGGGGCGCAGCTTGGCCACGATGATCACGTAGATCATGTACAGCACCGCCAGCATGATGCCCGGGAACAGCGCCCCCGCGTACAGCTGCACCACCGACACGCCGGTGGTCGCGCCGTACACGATCAGCATCACGGACGGCGGCAGCAGGATGCCGAGGCAGCCGCCCGCCGTAATGGCCCCGGCCGTCAGGCGCACGCTGTAGCCGGCCTTGAGCATCGCCGGCATGGCCAGCAGGCCCATCAACGTAACCACCGCCCCGACGATGCCCGTGGCGGTGGCGAAGATCGCGCAGGTCGCCAGCGTGGCCACGGCCAGCGCCCCGGGCACGCGCGCCAGCGCCAGGTGCATGGAGCGGAACAGCTTTTCGATCAGGTTGGCGCGTTCGACCAGATAGCCCATGAACACGAACAGCGGAATCGAGATCAGCGAGTCGTTGGTCATGGTGGCGTACGTGCGCTGCACCATCAGGTCCAGCGTCTGCCCGACCGAGCGGCCCGCATCCGAACTCTGCATGTAGTACGCCAGGAACGTGAACAGCACGCCCATGCCCATCAGCGTGAACGCCGTGGGAAAACCCAGCATGATCGCCACCACGATCAAGGCCAGCATCAAGAGGCCGATATGCCCGGTAGTGAGATTGTCCCAGGGAGTCAGGAAGGCAATCATCAGCACCACCAGGCCGATGCACGACAGGCCGAACCATAGCGCCTTGTGGATTTTCATGGCCGCGGCTCCCCTGACGTGACGTAGCGGTCGAGCTTGGCGATGTCCTCGTCCTTCACATGCACCATCTGCTTGAGCTTGTCGACGTCCACTTCCTCGACGTCTTCCGCGCGCGAGGGCCAGGCCCCGCGCCGCAGGCACAGCACGCAGCGCAGCACTTCCGCCACGCCCTGCAGCAGCAGGACCGCGCCCGCGATCGGAATGAATGCCTTGAAGGGATAGATCGGCGGCCCGTTGGCCATGAGCGAGGAATGCTCGCGGATGGCGATGGAATAGCCGGCGTAGTACCAGCCCGCCCATACCAGCGCGATCACGCCGGGAAAAAAGAAGACGATGAACAGGACCAGGTCCAGGCCCGCCTGCACGCGCGGCGGCAGGAAGCCGTACAGGATGTCCCCGCGCACATGCCCGTTCTTGGCCAGGGTATAGGCCCCCGCCATCATGAACAGGATGCCGTAATACATCATCTGCATATCGAACGCCCAGGCGCTCGGCTGGTTCCACAGGTAGCGCGCGGCCACCTCCCAACAGACATGCAAGGTCAGGGCGACGATCAACCAGGCAAAGGTCTGTCCGACAAAAGTGGAGATACGGTCTATGAAACGTACGATGCGGATCATCTCACTTCCAGGTCAAGACGCATGGCGTCCCGCCGCGCGCCGATGAACGGCGCGCGGCGCGGGATACAGGTACCGGTTCTTCAGGCGGGTTTTGTCGTACGCGAGAAGTAGTGGTTGTAGGCCATGCGGAAATTGACCGAGGTGTCCCCATGCCAGCGCCCCACCCGCTCGGCGAAGGCGCGCTGCGACTCCAGCACCTTCTTGAACAAGGGGTTTTCGGCCGAGCGCTTGGCGATCATTTCGTCCCAGATCTTCAGCTGCTGCTGCAGGATGGCGTCGGGCGTCTTGTAGAACTTGACGTTGTGGTCCTTCTGCAGCTTGACGTAATCCTGTGAATAGCGGTTTGCGGCCTTCCAGGACATGTCCGCGCTGGCAGCCTGTGCGGCGTTTCTCAGGATGTGCTTCAGGTTATCGGGCAGCGCGTCGTACTTGCCCTTGTTGAACAGGATTTCGAACTGTTCCGCACTCTGGTGGAAGCTCTGCAGCATGCAGATCTTGGACACGTCCTGGAAGCCCAGCGCCAGGTCGGACGAAGCATTATTGAATTCCGCCCCGTCCAGCAGGCCGCGATCCAGCGCCGGCACGATTTCCCCGCCGGGCAGCGCGTTCACGGCCGCGCCCATGGCGGTGTACATGTCGATGGCCAGACCCACGGTGCGGAACTTGAGGCCCTTGACCTCTTCCATCTTCGTGATCGGCCGCTTGAACCATCCGAAAGGCTGGGTCGGCATGGGGCCGTACATCAGCGACACCACGTTCACGCCCATGGCCTTCTGGATCTCGGCCAACAGTTCCTTGCCGCCGCCGTATTCGTGCCAGGCGAGCAGCATGTTGGCGTCCATGCCGAAGGACGGGCCCGAGCCCCACAGGGCCACCGCCGTGTTCTTGCCGTACCAGTAGGCGACCACGCCATGCCCGCCGTCCAGCGTGCCCGCGGACACCGCGTCCAGCAGATCGAAGGCTTTGACCACCGCGCCGGCCGGCAGGATCTCGATCTTCAACTGGCCGCCGGCCATGTCGTTGACCTTCTGCGCATAGTCGCGGGCGAACTCGTGGAAGATGTCGTTGGCGGGCCAGGTGCTCTGGAAGCGCAGGGACACCGGGGCGTTCTGCGAGCGGGCGACGGCTGGAAACCCTAGCGCGGCGGCTCCGGCGACGGCTGCGCCGGAGATGAACTTGCGGCGAGGCTTTGTAACGTGTTGCATGGCGTCTTGTCTCCTGAATTAGGACTACATGGACCAGCTTGTAGTTACTGCTCCTGCGTGGGCGCGGGATGGTGAAGCCTGCTGCGGAATCCCGCTGGCGCGGTTGCGGACGATGCGCAAAGCGTGTGCTGATTAAACCTTTCTGACTAGTTGCTGACAATCAGCTTCTTGTCAGGAATTACCCTAGACAGGCGTACTAGTGCGTTTGTACGCCTCTCCCCCGCACCGCGGCTCCAATCCGTCGACGATGGCTGCAAGGCCATACTCGAAAGCCGCATCGGGTCCGGCTGCGTCGAAGGCCTGCAAGGCCGCGGCCAGCAACGGCGCCGCGGATGACGGAGCCCGCGTCGCACCGGCCCGCCGCTCAAGATCGTCGGCCGCGCCGGCCTGCTGTTCGAGCACGGCGCCGACCGTGAAATAGCTGATCGTCGTCAGCGCGTAAGCGGCGTCGGCCGGCGCAAACCCTTGCTCGCACAGAAATGCCAACTGGGCCTCTACCGCTTCGAATTGCGGTTCGCTCGGGCGGGTGCCGGCGTGTATGCGCGCGCCGTCGCGATAAGCCAGCAAGGCGCGCCGGAAGCTGCGCGCATTGCCGTTCAGGAAAGCGCGCCAGCTATCGCCCGGCCTGGGCATCGAGTAGGTGTGGCTCTCCGACAGCATCGCCTCGCCCAGACGGTCCAACAGCGCGCGCTTGTTCTTGAAGTGCCAGTAAAGCGCGGGCTGCCGCACGCCCAGGCGGTCGGCCAGCTTGCGCGTCGTCAGGCCGTCCACGCCCACCTCGTCCAGCAGGTCCAGGCCGGCCTGGATCACGGCGTCCAGCTGCAATTTGGTCATGACGCTTCCTCGTGGAGCTTGATAATTTATCAATGATAAATTACTGTGCCGAAAAATTTATCAACGATAAATAAACAAGAACCCGCACATGGAATCCACACTCCTACCCGGAGGCCGGACGTGAGAGCCGGCCACGCCTTCGTCATCCTGGGCACCGTTGCGCTGGACGCGGTCGGCATAGGCCTGGTCATGCCCGTGCTGCCCGGCCTGCTGCGCGGCCTGGTCCACTCGGAGGACATCGCCGGCCACTATGGCGCCTTGCTCGCGGCGTATGCGCTGATGCAGTTCCTCTGCGCCCCGGCGCTCGGCGCGCTGTCCGACCGCTACGGACGGCGCCCCATCCTGCTGCTCTCTCTGGCGGGCGCCGCCATCGACTACCTGATCATGGCGACGGCCCCGACCCTGCTGGTCCTGTATCTGGGGCGGCTCGTCGCCGGCATCACCGGCGCCACGGGGGCGGTGGCGGGCGCCTGCATCGCCGATGTCACCAAGGAGGGCGAGCGGGCGCGCTACTTCGGCCTGATGAGCGCCTGCTTCGGCGTCGGCATGATTGCCGGTCCCGTCATCGGTGGTCTGTTGGGCGGCATATCGCCGCAGTTGCCCTTCCTGGCTGCCGCGATCCTGAATGGCCTGAACTTTCTGATGGCGTGTTTCCTGTTGCCGGAGTCGCATCGCGGCGAGCGGCGGCCGCTGTCGTTGAAGGCGCTCATGCCCGCTGCCTCTTTCCTGTGGGCGCGCGGCAAGACGGCGGTGATCGCGTTGATGGCCGTCTTTTTCCTCATGCAGTTCGTGGGACAGGTGCCTGCCACGCTGTGGGTCATATATGGCGAAGACCGCTACCAGTGGGATGCCGCCACGGTCGGCCTGTCGCTCGCCGCGTTCGGCGCGCTGCACGCCCTGGTCCAGGCGTTGGCCACCGGCCCCGCCACGGCGCGGCTGGGAGAGAAACGGACGCTGTTGCTGGGCATGGCCGCCGATGCCCTGGGCTATGTGCTGCTTGCGTTCGCGACGCGGGGATGGATGGCCTTCCCCATCATGGTCCTGCTGGCGTCGGGCGGCATCGGCATGCCGGCGCTGCAGGCCATGCTGTCGGCACAGGTCGAGCAGGAACGCCAGGGCCAGTTGCAAGGCGCGCTGGCCGCGCTGTCCAGCCTGAGCGCGATCGTCGGACCCCTGGCCATCACGGCGCTCTATGCCGCCACGTTGAACGTCTGGAAAGGATGGGCCTGGATCGCGGGCGCCGGGCTGTATTTCGCCTGCCTGCCGGCCTTGCGCCGCGGGACGTCGACAGGCGACGCCTGGTATGGCTGTACCGGCACCACGCTACTATCGCGGAACCGCAATCGGCAAGGAAAGGGATGAACCAGAAGCAACGCGCCGCCAATCGCCGCCGGATTCCACGCAAAGTCTGGGCCTTGGGTCTGATCGTCGCCGCAGGCGCCGGCTTTTATGCATGGTGGCAATCGCCGCTGGGTCCGGGCCTCACCGAAGGCAAGATACGCAAGATCCTGCTCGAGGCCACGGCGCAACCGGCATATGCGCCAGTCGGCGCCTGCGTCAACGTCGTGGGCGTGCGGCCCTTGCCCACCGACGTCTATACCTCGTTCCTGGAAAGCCAGGACAGGATCGTGCAGGGGTTAATCACGCATCAGCTGGTCACGGTCAAGCGCGTCAGCGCCAGCGGCGACGGCGGGCCACCGCAAGCGGACGAGGATCCCGAGGACGCGAGCAGCCGCATGGAGCTGACGGATAAAGGCCGGCCCTACTACACGGACGGCGAGGCCCGCCTCAGTTCCAAGCTGGTCTATACCGCGAAGTTCTGCGCCCCCGGCCTGCAGATCGGCAAGATCCTCACCCATACCAAGCCGCTCAAGAATCCATTCGACGACAACCCCAACCTGGTCTCGGCGGTGAAGTTCGAATGGCGGCTGGACCGCAGCACCGCGGACTGGGCGGGGGATCGCGCCTTCCGTCCGTACCTATCCGGCTTTGCGCCGGAGGACCAGCCGGACGAATGGCAAACCGAGTACATCATGCTGGAACGGAAAAACGGCGTGTGGGAACTGGGAGACAGGCCGTACATCATCCGTTGGTAAGCGCCGCATCGTCAGACTCGGCTGGCGGGCGGCGCACCGCCCTCAGCTTGCCGCTTTCGCCGCCACCGCAGAAAAAGCAGCTGGCGCCATCCGACTCCAGTCCGGACACGCCCATGCCGGCCGGCATTTCCACGCTTTGCAGCACTTCGCCGGTCCGCTCGTCCAGTTGGCGCAGGTCGCTGGCGCCATCCTCCCAGGTGCCGTGCCAGAGCTGCCCGTCGACCCAGGTCACGCCGGTGACGTAGCGGTTGGATTCGATGGTGCGCAGCACCCGGCCGGTGTCGGGATCCACCTGGTAGATCTTGCGCTGGCGGTACTCGGCCACCCACAAGCTGCCCTCGGCCCAGGCCATGCCCGAGGCCCCGCCGCCGCCCGGCGCCGGGATGCGGGTCAGCACCCGGCCGCTCTCTGGCTCCAGCTTGACGATGGTGCCGTCGGAGATCTGATAGAGATGCTTGCCGTCAAAGGCCGTGCCCGCGTTGGCGACCAGGTCGATGGAGGCTTGCGTGTTGCCATTGTCGGGATCCATGGCGATCAGCTTGTCGCCGGTGGCGAACCATACCTGCTGGCCGTCATAGGTCACGCCGTGCACCGCCTGCACGCCGGGAAAGGGACCGTACTCGCGGATGATCTGGGCTTGCGTTCGTTTCATGTCGATGTCCTTGAACGGGAGTTCGAGCATTCATGCTAGTCGGCAGCCAGCGCGGCCGGGAGTAACAAGGTTGTCGTGAATCCTGGCACCGGCGGCGTCATCCAGCGGCGGGCGCGGCCCTGGCCGCAGGCCTGCACCTTGCCCGCCACGGCCAACGCGTCCAGCGTGCGCTGCACCGTGCGCTGGCTGGCGCCCAGCGCCAGCGCCAGGGCGGAACTGGACCAGGCCTCGCCGTCGGCCAGACAGGCGAGCACCGCTCCCTGGTCCCTGTCGCCGTCGCCAGCGGGCCGGGCCAGTAGCGCAACCCCTCTGCCCTCCCGCGGTTTCAGGACAAAGCCGCCGCGCGCGGCGCTGATGCCGGCCACGCCATCCAAGGCCGCACGCAGGCGCCCGATCTCGACGCGCAGGCGCGCGCGGTGTGTCTCGTCGAAGTAAGCGGTGCGGAAGGCCTGTTCGATGAGCGTCTCGCGGGGCGCGGGCTGCGGCCAGGCTTCAGCCAGGACGCGGGCCAGCGCGAACAGCACCGGCCGGCTGGCCAGCGGGATCTCCCGGCCCTCGCTGCGCACCGCGTGGCGGCAGCCGTCCACGACCAAGGTGTCGGAGGCCAGCAGCGCCTCCACTTCATCCAGCAGAATGGGCCGTTGAACGCCCTGCCCGACCAGGCGCGCGGCGGGCGTATTCAGGACCAGGGTCGCGTGTTCGACCTCGGCCATCAGCGCGGGGATGCCGGCGACGCGAGCGGCAAGCTCGGCCTGGGTCAACGCGGCGCGCGCAGGCCCCGTGCGCAACCGCC
>NZ_DATCUY010000043.1:0-2530 GCF_036567245.1 Achromobacter sp.
GGCGCGCTGCTGGTCGGGCCGGCGCTGCCGACACTCGCCGGAAGAATCGCGCTGGTCGGATCGTCGGCACTCGGCCTGGCGGACCGCGTCGCCACCCCTCTCGAGGCCAGCATGGCCGGCGTCACCGTGCACGCGGCAGCCCTCGATGGGATGTTGCGGGCGCTGGACGGATACGCCCCCCCGACGCCGTCCGGTCACCTGCTGGCGGGTTGGCTGGTGCTGTCCACGCTCGCGCTGTGGTGGGCGATCGCGCGCTGGCGCCGCCTGCGGGCCATCGCCGCGGTGCTGGGCGGTGCACTCACCGTGTGGGCGGCACTTGCCATCTGGGTGGTGCATACGCACGCGCCGGTGGCCATCAGTCCGGCCTTGTGGTCATACGCCTGCCTGCTCGGACTGTTCCTGCCGATCGAGTGGTCGGCGGCGCAGGCGCGCCTGCGCGCACGCACGCGCCTGCTGTCGCGTTACCTCGCCAGACCGGTGCTCGACGAGCTACTGGCACGCGACAACGACGACCCCTTGCTGCCCGCGCGCGCGGAAATCTCCGTCCTGATCGCCGACCTGCAGGACTACACGCGCATCACGGCCAACTCGACGCTCGAGGAAGCCGCCGCGCTCACGCGGCAGTTCCTGGACTGCCTGACCCGCCCGGTGCTCGAGGGGCGCGGCACGCTCGACAGCTACACCGGCGATGGGCTGATCGCCTTCTGGGGCGCTCCGATTGCCACACCCGACCATGCCGACCAGGCCCTGCAGGCCGCTCTCGATATGGCGCAAGCGGTGGCGCGATTGAACGAGGCGCGCCACCAGCAAGGCCGCTTTGCGCTGCGCGTGCGGATCGGCCTGGCCAGTGGACCGGCGCTGGTGGGTGACCTCGGCACGCCATTTCGCAGCACCTATACGGCCGTTGGCCCGGCCGTGAACCTGGCCGCGCGCCTGCAACAAGCCGCCCGCGAGATGGACTGCGACATCCTGGTCTGTGGCGAGACCGCAAGGGCAGTGCGCCGGCACCGGCTGCGGCCACTGGGCGACATCGAGCTGCACGGCCTGGCCGCGGTGACCGTCTTCACGCCGCAGGACACTGGGTACGGGCAAACCCAAGGCCCCGACGACCGGTTCCGCCCACGCCTGGCTAAGCCGGCGTAGGGTGGACAAAGGCCGAAAAGGCCGTGCCCATGCGGTTCTGACGAGGGTTCAGATGAGCGACGTGCGCCGACCGGCACCGTGTCCGCGTGGGCACGCTGCGCTTTGCCCACCTACGCCGGCTGGAATGGGAAACCTTGAACTGGGTGTCTTGGTTCAACAAACAACGCCTGCTTGATCCAATCGGCCATAGCCTACCGGCAGCGTTTGAGGCGCTATACGAGCAGGGTCAGGCGGATGTCCGCAACGCCGCCTGACTTAAACTCGATCGCCTCCGCGCTTTCCGGGGCGGCTCACTCGGCTTCAGAGTACGTCATTTTTCCCCTTTTTACATAATACGATTGGGCGCCATCGACAGCGCTTCAGAATGTTCCGCCTTCAGATACAAACAATTGGTCGTCGCACCTGACAGCGGCTGCAGTCCAACGTCTTTCCGGTACTGATAGACACCGTAACCATAGCCCCGAAGGAACTCCGTCACTACCGACCAGTCATTATTTTCGATCAGAAATATTGGCGAATTATTTTCTATTACTCTGGACATACCGCGCAGCACGGACATCTCGGCCCCTTCCGCATCGATTTTCACCACGTCAGCTTCTTGGACCACCTCATCAGCCACCTTGAAGCTCGCCCGCACGGGAATGATCTCAATTTTCCTGCCATAGCCCCTCAAGCGATCATGCACCCAAGGCTTTTCAAACTGGGCCAGCACCGTGGAAGCCTCCTGCATGTAAGGCACATCGTCTACATAGGGTATATATAGGTCGCGCTCGCATTCGGTATCCGACAAGCCGCACATATGAAATGCGAATTTTTCGTTGCCCAACAACTCGCGTACCCCCTGCAGGACGGACGCATACAACATGTTGGGTTCGAACGAGATGACTGACCCATTCGAACAATTCACCTGATTAGCGCCAATCTTCAGCACGGCCGGTAAACCGGCACGTTGCGCAGTGCTGATTCAGGCCAGGGCGGGCAGGCAGCGGCGGT
This sequence comes from Achromobacter sp., assembly GCF_036567245.1. Taxonomy (GTDB): domain Bacteria; phylum Pseudomonadota; class Gammaproteobacteria; order Burkholderiales; family Burkholderiaceae_B; genus Achromobacter. The sequence goes on from NZ_DATCUY010000043.1 coordinate 2,137, forward strand.
GACCAGCAGGCGCGGCACCAGGGCCTTGAGGTCGAAGCGGCGATTAAAGCGCCAGGCGGCCTCGGCCAGGTAACGCTCAGCGTATTTGAAGAAGCCAAACGCATGACAGGTACCGTCCAGGGAGCGCTTGAGGTTGCCCAGCACGACGTTGACCCAGCGGGCGCCGTCGACCTCGGTGCCGGCCTTGCCCGGCGGGGCCTGAATCACGGTGTGGGCATGGTTCAGGTCGGCGACGGCCCGAAACGCGCCCAGGCCATCGCTGTAGACGTCGGCGCCCGGCGCCAGACGGCGCGCTGCCCAGTCGGCCAGGGCGGCCTTGGTGAAGGCCGGCACCGACTCGATGACCGCCTGGCGCGGATGGCCCGCCGCATCGGTGGCCACGGCAACGACGAAC
>NZ_DATCUY010000044.1:0-4970 GCF_036567245.1 Achromobacter sp.
GGGCCAGCGTGGTTTCGGCGGCCGCGGCTTGCCGATCGCGCTGTGCTTGCCATGCACGGTAATTGCCGGCGTGGCCGTTGAGCTTGCCGTTGTCCAACTGCACGATATGCGACATGGCGTCCAGCAAGGCGCGGTCGTGACTGACAACGATCAGCCCGCCACGGCAGTCGGCGATCCGCGCTAACAACCAGTCGCGCGCGCGCGAATCCAGATGGTTGCTGGGTTCGTCCAGCAGTAGCCCGTCGGGATTTTGCAGCAGTGCGCCGGCCAGCGCCACCCGGGTCAGTTCGCCGCCGCTTGCGGCGTGCGCGGGATGCTCGGGCGTCCAGCCGGGCAGGCCGGCGTCGGCAAGCATCCGCGCCCATTCGTCGCGGATCAGCCAATGGCCGTCGGCCACGTCGAAGTCCTCCTGCCGCGCGCTGCCGGATGCCAGGTTCGCCTGCGCGCGGAGGATCGAGGCGATACCCGCGACGTCGGCCAGCGTCACACCCGGTTCTTGCGGCAACGTCTGCGGCACATAGGCGATCTGCCCATGGCGCACGACCCGGCCGGACTGCGGCGGGAAATCACCGTGCAGCAGGCCCAGCAGCAGCGACTTGCCGGCGCCGTTGCGGCCAATCAGGCCGTGGCGTGCCGTTGAAAAGTCATGGCTGATGTCGTCCAGCAGCACGCGGCCGTCGGGCAGTGCGTGGCTGATGTGGTGCAGGCTGAGAAAGGGCGGGGCCGCGGGCGGCAGGAGGTGCGCCTGATGCGGCGCGTGGGGATGCTGGGCCATGGAAAGCGCTCCGGGTCGATGAGACACCTTGTCCGCATCACGCGGCAAGGAGGATCAGGGGGGAGGGCTTAAAGAATCATGGCCGGGCAGGGCTCCGCGAGGGGAATGATGGGAGTTCGATCGGGACGGCCCCGGAAAGTTCCGAGGGGCAAACGCAGGTCTCAACCTTCCAGCACCCGCAGGTCTGGCGGCCTGTTTTCAATAATCGCCTCCATGCTGAAGAAGCCCGTCACGGTCGACAACTCAAAGTCCGTAATCAGTCTTTGATAGAAGCGGTCATATCCCGCCATGCCGCGGCAGACGACTTTGATCAGGTAGTCCCAGTCACCGCCGATGCGGTAGAACTCGGTGACTTCGGGCAGGCGCTCGACATGCTCGCGGAACCCGTCAGCCCACGCCTTGGCGTGATGGCTGGTCCGGATCATCACGAACACGGTCAAGTCCAGCCCCAGGGCCGCCAGGCTGACCTCTGCCCGGGTGCCGCGGATGATCCCGCAGGCATTCAGGCGCTGCAACCGGCGCCAGCACGCGTTTTGCGACAAACCCACCCGATCCGCCAGCTCGCGCTGAGACAGCGCGCCGTCTTTTTGCAGGCAAGCAATGATGCTTAGATCAAGTTTATCTATTTTTTCCATTTGGTCGATCATATGAACTGTTTTTGCGTGTTTTACGCAAAATATCGGTGATGTTTCATCATGGCTTCCATCGTATGATATTTCCGAATCCATCGGAACCCGCACCATCATGAATACGCCCATCGCGACCCAGCCCGCCAAGCCCAGCCTCTTGCAGCAGTTTCAAGACAGCCTTAAAACCGGCGACGTCGCCGCGGCGCTGGCGGAAGGGCTCATCGGCAAGGACGCCGTCATCGACGGCCCGTTCGGCACCAAACCACTGGTCTACGCCGACTACGTCGCGTCCGGCCGCGCCTTGATGCAGGTAGAACGCTTCATCCTCGAACAAGTGCTTCCGTATTACGCCAACTCGCACACCGAGGCGTCCTATTGCGGTGGGTTCGTCACGCGCTTGCGCCGTGAAGCACGCGCCGCCGTCGGCCGGTGCTGCGGCGCCGGCGACGAGCATGCGGTGATTTTCGCGGGCTCGGGCGCAACGGCTGGCATCAACCGGCTGGTTCATCTGTTCGGCGTGCATGCAGCCATTGCGGCAGGCCGCAAGGTCCGCGTCATCATCGGCCCGTACGAACATCACTCGAACATCCTGCCGTGGCGCGAATGCGGCGCCGAGCTTATCGAATTGGGTGAACACGCCGAAGGCGGACCGGACCTGGCCGCGTTGGCCGCCGCATTGCAAGCGCCCGATGGCACGCTCGTCGTCTGCGCGCTGTCGGCGGCTTCGAACGTGACCGGCATCGTCGCGGACGTCCCGGCCATCACGCGCCTGGTCAAGCGGTCGGGTGCAAAAATGCTGTGGGACTACGCCGGCGGCGCGCCGTACCTGCCAGTCCAGATGTCGCCGGCCGCGGATGCGCAGATTGATGCCATCGTGTTCTCGCCGCATAAGTTCATTGGCGGCCCGGGCGCCTCCGGCGTGCTGATCGTGAGGCGTGACGCCGTGACGGAGACGACGCCGACATGGCCGGGCGGCGGCACCGTCAAATTCGTGTCGCCGGTGGGCCACGATTACAGCGGCAGCCTGGAGTCCCGCGAAGAAGCGGGCACCCCCAACGTCGTGGGTGACATCCGCGCGGCGCTGGTCCTGCTGGTGAAGGAAGCACTGGGCGCCGATTTCATGCAGCAGCGCAACGCGCGCTTCGTGCAGCGGGCGCTTGATGCCTGGAAAAACGTGGAGCATCTGGAACTGCTGGGGTCGCTGACGGCTCAGCGTCTGCCGATCTTCTCCTTCCGGGTGCGCAACGACAAGGGCGGTTTCGTGCATCAGCAATTGGTCACCCGCATGTTGAGCGACCGCTTCGGCATCCAGGCTCGCGGGGGCTGCGCATGCGCCGGGCCTTATGTCCATCGTCTGCTCGACATTGGCGAGGATCAGTCGCTGCAAATGCGCCAGGCCATTCTCGACGGCCGCGAAATTGAAAAGCCGGGTTTTGTCAGATTGAATTTCAGCGCGCTGCTGCCGGACGCCAAGGCGGATTTCATCCTGGAGTCGGTGCGCGCGCTGGCTGCCGACGCCGCCGCCTTCGAAGGGTTGTACGGCTTTGATCCCAGCCGCGCCATTTTCTTCCCGAAAAGCGCCGAACTGGCCGCCGCGGCCTGATCAGTCTTTCATCTGCGGGCCGCAGGTCCGGATCCAGGCGGCCTTCATGTCGGCAAGGTCGTCCGATGCGCGGGTCAGTGTCTTGATGACCTGATCCGAGAAGGCCGCGCCTTGCCGGCGGCAGGCCTCGAAGTCGTCGCTGAGCGCAAAGCGCGCATCCAGCAAGTCCAGGCGGCCTTGGCACAGGTCGCGATTCAGTTGCAGGTCGTTGGACGCTTCGCGTGTGCGTTGCACGTCCTGCGCGCGGTCGACGCTGGCCAGCCCGGCGTCGATCCGGGCTACGCAATCGTCGGCGGCGTGCACGGACGCGCCCGCGCAGGCGGCGATGATCAGGAAGGCGGCCAGGGGCCGGCGGTGCAATGCTGCCATACGGTGAACCTTGGTATTGCGCTGAAGATGCTCCGCATCATAACTGCTGCGAAACCCCCTTCCGATGTTGCGGCGCGGGTGCCGCCACTGCATGGAAAACCAGTATGGCAAATCGCCTGAAGACGTCTACCATCGCTAACAGGTCAACGATTCCGAAGATCCAATCCGGCAAGGGAATTGGACGCACATCCGGCTGAGGTTCTGTTTTATCAACACGTTTGTTGGAGATGAAAGAGAATGGCGAATACGCTCATCAAAGTCGATCTGGACCAGTCCCCGTACGAGAATAAGCAGATCCATAACCGATGGCATCCCGACATCCCGATGGCGGTGTGGGTCAAGCCCGGCGACGATTTTGTGCTGGAAACCTATGACTGGACCGGCGGCGCGATCAAGAACGACGACAGCGCCGATGATGTGCGCGACGTGGACCTGTCCACGGTGCACTTCTTGTCTGGCCCGGTGGGCGTCGAAGGCGCCGAGCCCGGCGACCTGCTTGTCGTGGATTTGCTGGACATCGGCGCCAAGCCCGATAGCCTGTGGGGGTTCAACGGCTTCTTCAGCCGCAACAACGGTGGCGGTTTCCTCACTGAACACTTTCCGCATGCCCAGAAATCCATCTGGGATTTCCATGGCATGTTCACCTCGTCGCGCCATATTCCGGGCGTGAATTTCGCGGGCCTGATCCACCCCGGCCTGATCGGCTGCCTGCCCGACAAGAAATTGCTGGACACGTGGAACCGACGCGAGCAGGCGCTGATCGACACTAACCCCAACCGCGTGCCGCCGCTGGCGAATCCACCGGCGCCCAAGACGGCGCACATGGGCGCGCTGCAAGGCGCCGAACGCGATAAGGCCGCAGGCGAAGGCGCACGTACCGTGCCGCCGCGCGAACACGGCGGCAACTGCGACATCAAGGATTTGTCGCGCGGCGCGCGGGTCTTCTTTCCGGTCTACGTAAAGGGCGGCGGTCTTTCCGTGGGCGACCTGCACTTTTCGCAAGGCGATGGCGAGATCACCTTCTGCGGCGCCATTGAAATGGCGGGCTGGGTGCATATGCGCGTGACGCTGATCAAGGGCGGCATGGAGAAGTACGCCATCAAGAACCCCATCTTCAAGCCCAGCCCCATCACGCCTGCCTACAAGGACTACCTGATCTTCGAGGGCATTTCGGTGGACGAGACGGGCAAGCAGCATTACCTGGACGTGAACGTGGCATACCGCCAGGCTTGCCTGAACGCCATCGAGTATCTGAAGAAGTTCGGCTATTCGGGCGCGCAGGCCTATTCGCTGCTGGGCTGCGCGCCGGTGCAGGGGCATATCAGCGGCGTGGTGGATATTCCCAATTCCTGCGCCACGCTCTGGCTGCCGACCGAAATCTTCGATTTCGATATCCAGCCCTCGGCGTCCGGCCCCATCAAGCACATCAAGGGCGGCGTGGACATGCCGCTGTCGCGCGACCGCTAGGAGACGACGATGCCCATGTATGACTATGCCTGCGGCGATTGCGGCGAATTCGCCGCCTTGCGGCCGCTGGCGCAATGGCGCGAACCGGCGGGCTGCCCGCAATGCGGCGCGGCGTCTGGCCGCATCA
>NZ_DATCUY010000045.1:0-3657 GCF_036567245.1 Achromobacter sp.
GGCCACGGTTGCGCAGGCGACGGCCGGCCTGGAACCCGCGCTGCGACAGTCCGGCGCCGACGCGCTGCAAGCCATCTATGGCCCCGATCCTGATGCGGTCCGCGGCTGGCGCGGTTTGCGCGGGATGTTGCCAATCTGGCGCCGCGCCTTGCGCGCCCACGCAAGGCCGGCCGAACGACATGGCCTGCTGCCGCTGAATCCCCGCCCGGCCCAACCGTCAAGCGCACGCGCAGGCATTGCGGCCGGCGAACTTCCAGGAGATCTTCCATGACGACGCCTTTGCTGGTCCGGCGCTGGTTCGCGCTGCTGCTTCTGTTGCTGCTGGCCGGCGTCGCGCGCGCGCAGACGCCGCTGCCTTCCTGGAACGAGGGCCCCTCGCGCCAGGCCATCCTCAGCTTCGTGCAAGCCGTCACGGCCGAGGGCGGCCCGGACTACGTGGCGCCAGCCGACCGCATTGCCGTGTTCGACAACGACGGCACGCTGTGGAGCGAGCAGCCCATGTACTTCCAGCTGATCTTCGCGCTGGATCAGGTCAAGGTCATGGCGCCCCAGCATCCTGAATGGGCCACCGAGCAGCCCTTCAAGGCCGCGATCGAGGGCGACCGCCAGGCGCTGGCCGCATCGGGCACGGAAGGGCTGCTGAAGATCGTCGGTGCCACGCACACCAATATGACGACGCAAGCGTTTGGCGCCGAGGTCCGGCAATGGATCAAGAGCGCCCGCCATCCGCGCTTCAAGCAGCCGTACACCAGCATGATCTACGCACCGATGCTGGAACTGCTGGACTATCTGCGCGGCAGCGGTTTCAAGACCTACATCGTGTCCGGCGGCGAAGTGGAGTTCATGCGGGCCTGGGCGCAGGACGTCTACGGCATTCCGCCCGAGCAGGTCATCGGCACCACCTTCGTCACCGAATTCCAGATGCAGGACGGCAAGCCCGTGCTGATGCGCACGCCCAAGCTCGACTTCAACGACGACGGTCCGGGCAAACCCGTGGCCATCAACAAATTCATCGGCCGCCAGCCCATCTTCGCCTTCGGCAATTCGGACGGCGACCTGCAGATGCTGCAGTGGACGGCGGCTGGCAGCGGCAAGCGCTTTGCCGGCCTGGTGCACCACACCGACGCCAGGCGCGAATGGGCCTATGACCGCGAGTCCAGGATAGGCCGGCTCGACAAGGCGCTGGACCAAGCGGAGCAACAGGGTTGGGTAATCGTGGACATGGCAAAGGAGTGGAGAAGGGTATACGCATTTGAAACACAGTGATCCGTTTACGTGATTGGGAACCGCCCGCAAGGGTCAGGAGAAAGCGATGAACGCAAGAAAACTGTTGAGCGCGGCGCTCTTCGCCGCAGCCGGGCTCACGGCCCTGGGCAGCGCGCAGGCGCAGACCCAGCCGCCGCCGGCCAACCAAGGCCAGGCGGCGGCATCGGGCAAGAAGCCGAACATCCTGGTGATCTTCGGCGACGACATCGGGCAGGCGAACATCAGCGCCTACGCGCATGGCGTGGTGGGCTATCAAACGCCCAACATCGACCGCATCGCCAAGGAAGGCGCGATGTTCACGGACTACTACGCCGAGAACAGCTGCACGGCGGGCCGCTCGTCGTTCATCACGGGCCAGTCGCCGCTGCGCACCGGACTGTCCAAGGTGGGCGCGCCGGGCGCGACGGTCGGGCTGCAAAAGGGTGACATCACCATCGCCGAGGCCTTGAAGTCCCAGGGCTACAACACCGCGCAGTTCGGCAAGAACCACCTGGGCGACAGGGATGAGTATCTGCCCACCCGCCACGGCTTCGACGAGTTCTTCGGCAATCTTTACCACCTGAACGCCGAGGAAGAACCCGAGCGTCCGTACTGGCCCAAGGACCCCAACGATCCCTACGTGAAGAACTTCTCTCCGCGTGGGGTGATCAAGGCCACGGCCGACGGCAAGGTGCAGGACACCGGCGCCTTGACCACCAAGCGCATGGAGACCATCGACGATGAAACGGTGGGCGCGGCGATCGACTACATCGACAAGCACGGCAAGGCCGACAAGCCGTTCTTCGTGTGGATGAACACCACGCGCATGCACATCTACACGCACATCCGGCCCGAGCACAAGGGCAAGAGCGGAATGCCCGGCAACGATTATGCCGATGGCATGTGGGAGCATGACCAGGACGTGGGCAAGCTGTTGAAGAAGCTGGACGACATGGGCATCGCCGATAACACCATCGTCGTCTACACCACCGACAACGGGCCCAACGCCTTCACCTGGCCGGACGCCGCGACCACGCCGTTCCGCAGCGAGAAGGACTCCAACTGGGAGGGCGCGTTCCGCGTGCCGGCCATGGTGCGATGGCCGGGCAAGATCCCCGCAGGGGAAGTCAAGCACGGCATGGTGTCCGGCATGGACTGGTTCCCGACCCTGTTGGCCGCCACCGGCGACGCCAACGTCAAGGAACGGCTGCTGGATGGCTGGACACCACAGGCCGGCGGCACCAAGTTCAAGGTGCATCTGGACGGCTTCAACCAGCTTGGCTACCTGACCGGCAAGCAGGACAAGAGCGCGCGCGACGAGTTCTTCTATTTCAACGACGACGGCCTGCTGGTCGGCATGCGCTGGGGCGACTGGAAGGCGGTGTTCTGCGAGCAGCGGGCGCCCGGGAACTTCAACGTCTGGCAGGATCCCTTCGTCTGCCTGCGCGTGCCGAAGATCTTCAACCTGCGCATGGATCCGTATGAGCGCGCCGACATCACCTCGGACCAGTACAACGACTGGCTGGCCAAGAACTCCTATCTGACCGCCATCGCCACCATGAAAGCCTCGGCGTTCCTGGAGACCTTCATCACCTATCCGCCCAGCCAGCGGCCTGCCAGCTTCAGTGTGGACCAGGTGCAGGAACGGGTGAACAAGGCCATGGAGAAACACTTCGAAGAAGCCGAGAAGCAGAAGTCGAAGTAGCCGATTCCTGCGCAAGCCGGAGCAGGACCGGGCGGCGCCTGTCGCGCCGCCCGGCAACGCAGCAGGAGCAGCGCGATGGGCATGGGGGCAAGCGAGGCGATGCAAGGACCTGGAATGCAGAGCAAAGCCGTGCAGGGGCGGGCGTTGACGGCGGCCCGGCCGGCCGCGCTGCTGTTCCTGTCCGGAACGGCGGCCCTGGTTTTCCAGGTGCTGTGGATCAAGCAGCTGTCGCTGGTGGTGGGCGTGGAGGTGAGCGCCATCGCTGGCGCGGTCAGCGCGTTTTTCCTGGGGCTGGCGCTGGGCGGCTGGCTATTGGGCCGCCAGGCGGACCGCCTGCGTCGGCCGGTGCGCTTCTACGCCATGCTGGAAGCGGCCGTGGCGCTGTCCTGCATCGCGGTGACGTGGCTGCTGGCGCGCAGCGCCGCCGCATTCGTCGCGGTCGAGGCCCATAGCAGTGTGGCGGCCTGGCTGGCGATAGGACTGCTGCTGGCCATGCCCGCGTTCCTGATGGGCGGCACCTTGCCGGTGCTGCTGCGCGCCGTCAGCCGCCAGGGTGCGGACGTCAGCCGCCGTGGCGGGACCCTGTACGCCGCCAATACCTGCGGCGCCATCCTGGGCGCCTTGTTGCCCGCGTTCTTGCTGATTCCACGCTTGGGCGTGCAGGGTGCGGCGCTGGCCGCGGCCTCGTTGAACCTGCTGGCGGCGGC
>NZ_DATCUY010000046.1:0-4827 GCF_036567245.1 Achromobacter sp.
GATGGCGATCTTGTGGTAGCCGACGTCGATGACGAACATGGCGTCAGGCAGACCGTTCATGTCCTTGATGCCGCCGATCGACTTGTTCAGCTTGTCCAGTTCGCGTTGGAACAGCAGGCCTTCCTTCTTGATCATGCGCTCGGCGCCGCCTTCGGCGACCACGACTTCCATGTCCTTCAGGCGCTTGACCGAGGTCTTGACCGTCTTGAAGTTGGTCAGCATGCCGCCGAGCCAGCGGGCGTCGACGAAGGGCATGCCGCAACGGGCAGCTTCGGTGGCGACCAGCTCGCGAGCAGCGCGCTTGGTGCCGACGAACAGGATGTTGCCGCCGCGAGCAGCCAGCTGCTTCACGAACTTGGTGGCTTCCTGGTACTTATCAACCGTCTTTTCGAGGTTGATGATGTGAATCTTGTTGCGATGGCCGAAGATATAGGGGGCCATCTTGGGGTTCCAGTAGCGGGTCTGGTGACCGAAGTGGACACCCGCTTCCAGCATTTCGCGCATCAAAGACATAACTTTCTCCAAGGGTTGATTTCTTGCGCCGCACCTGCATCAGCCTCTGGCTGACACCCTGGGTGGTGTTGCGCGCGATTTCCCGCAAGTGCGGGATGACTACATTTTAACCGGGCCGACCGATCACTGCCGCAATAACTACGACGCCTGGGGCGCCTTCTACTACGCTGCCGCGATAAACCCAGACGGCCGCCACGAGCAAGAGCCTTGCACCGCATGCTTGCAGGCGCTTGTCCAGACCCACCAGGAATTTCCTGGAAGTTTCCGGCGGTTTCCCGAAAGCGCACCCGGACCTGTTTTGTTGGCGGCGAAATCCAGCTCTGGAAATCCAGCTCTTCGCGTTCAAGCGTGGGGGTTTAACGCCCTGGCTTCAGTTCGACCGCGCATCAGACCATCGGGGCATTTCTTAAGAAAACGCGAACGTTTTCAAGAACTTAAGCCGACATCCATACCGAGTCCAAACCCTGAGCCTGCATCGCCGCTCTAAAACATGACCGGGCTTACAAGCACGCCGCGTCCCAGCTTGCGCCAGCATCCGCACGCCGCCGACCACGCCCAACCCGACTTGCTTCCAGCAGACGCCCCGCTCGTAAAATCCACGACCTGCCCGATTTCGCTCCACAACCTTCGCTTGCGGTGAAACTTCAGGGCCTGCCGCCGATCACTATGAATGGACCGCCGCTAGTGCCTGCCGGGTGTGCCTGACCTGCGGCTAGCCGCTGCCAACACCCGCCGGGTTCAGCCTTTGCCGTAACCCGATTGCTCCCCAAAATTTTAGGGAAGCCTATAATTCTACTATTCTTTCAAGCAGACATTCAAGCGAGACATCGCGAAGCTACTCCATGGGCACAATTACCAATCAGGCCGACCTGGCCAAGATGCGCGCCGCCTGCCAGGACGCGGCCAAAGTCCTCGATTTCATCACCCCTCACGTCAAGCCTGGCGTGACCACCGGGGAATTGGACCGTCTCTGCCTGGAATACCTGACCGATGAGCTGGGCGTGAAGTCCGCCACCGTGGGCTATGCGCCCCCGGGCTACCCACCCTTCCCCGGCGCGATCTGTACTTCGGTCAACCACCAGGTCTGCCACGGCATCCCGGGCGACAAGGTGCTGAAAAACGGCGACTCGCTGAACATCGACGTCACCATCATCAAGGATGGCTGGTTCGGCGACACCAGCCGCATGTACGCGGTGGGCGAGCAGTCCATATTGTCGCGCCGCCTGACCGAAATCACCTTCGAATGCATGTGGAAGGGCATCCAGCAGGTGAAAAACGGGGCCACCTTGGGTGACGTCGGCAACGCGATCCAGAAGCATGCCGAGGCCAACGGCTTTTCGGTGGTGCGCGAATTCTGCGGCCACGGCATCGGCCAGCGCTTCCATGAAGACCCGCAGGTGCTGCACTATGGCAAACCCGGCACGGGCGTGAAGCTGACGACGGGCATGCTGTTCACCATTGAGCCCATGATCAACGCCGGACGCCGCGAGATCCGCCAGTTGTCCGACGGCTGGACGGTGGTCACGCGCGACCACAGCCTGTCGGCGCAATGGGAGCATGCTGTCTGTGTCACCGAAACCGGCTACGAAGTCCTGACCCTGTCGCCTGGCATGCCCCAGCCGCCGGCCTTCATTGCCGAACCCATCATCATCCCCGCCCTCTGACGCCCCTGCTCCAGCTGCCATGACCGCCGCATCCCTCAGCGCCCTGCGCGAACGCATCCAGGAAGCCCGGCGGACCGCGGTGGCGGAGTTCCGCGCGCACTTGCGGCCGGACACCCTGCTGTCCGAGCAGCGCCGCATCGTCGACGCCGCGCTGCGCGACCTGGTCAAGCACTGCCCGCTGCCAGCAGGCGCCACGCTGGCGGCGGTGGGCGGCTACGGCCGCGGCGAGCTGTACCCGCACTCCGACGTCGACCTGCTGATCCTGCTGCCGCACGCCCCCACGTCCCACGATGAGTCGGCCATCGAAAAGCTGGTGGCTTCGCTCTGGGACCTGGGCCTGGAACCCGGCCATAGCGTGCGCACCATCGAGGACTGCGAACGCGAGGCCGACGCCGACATCACAGTGGAAACGGCTTTGCTGGAGTCCCGCTGGCTGGCCGGCAGCCGCACATTGATGAAGCAATTTGAAGCCGCGACCAAGTCCCGCCTGGACCCGCGCGCCTTCTTCCGCGCCAAGCGGGTCGAAATGCAACAGCGCCATGCGCGCTATCACGACACCCCCTACGCGCTGGAACCAAACTGCAAGGAGTCTCCCGGCGGCCTGCGCGACCTGCAGGTCATTCTGTGGATGGCGCGCGCGGCGGGCTTCGGCAACAGCTGGCGTTCCGTGGCGCAGGCCGGCCTGCTCACCTCTTCCGAGGCGCGTGACCTGCGCAAGGCGGAACAGGCCTTCAAGCGCCTGCGCATCGAATTGCACCTGCTGGCGAACCGGCGCGAAGACCGCGTGCTGTTCGACCTGCAGCCGGCCCTGGCCGAGGTCTACGGCATCCATGCCACCGCCACCCGCCGCGGCAGCGAGTTGCTGATGCAGCGCTACTACTGGGCGGCGCGGCTGGTGACGCAGTTGAACGGCATCCTGGTGCAGAACATCGAGGAACGCCTGTTCCCGCGCCCGGACAGCGACGCGCGCGATATCGACGACGATTTCCGCAATCTGCGCGACCGCCTGGACATCATTCGCGACGACGGCTTCGAGCGCAATCCCACTCTGCTGCTACGCGCTTTCCTGGTGATGCAGCAACATCCGGAACTGACCGGCATGTCGGCGCGGACGCTGCGCGCGATCTGGCATTCGCGCCACCGCATCGATGCGCAATTCCGCCGCAACCCCGTCAACCGCAAGCTGTTCCTGCAAATCCTGCAGCAGCCGCGCGGCATCGTGCACGAGCTGCGGCGCATGACCATGCTGAACATCCTGCCGCGCTACCTGCCGGTATTCCGCCGCATTGTCGGCCAGATGCAGCATGACCTGTTCCACGCCTACACGGTGGATCAACACACGCTGGCGGTGGTGCGCAATCTGCGCCGCTTCACCATGCCCGAACACGCCCAGGAGTATCCGCTGGCCAGCCAGCTGATCGCGGGCCTGGACCGGCACTGGCTGCTGTATGTGGCGGCGCTTTTCCACGATATCGCCAAGGGCCGCGGCGGCGACCATTCCGAACTGGGCGCGCGCGAAGTGCGCAAGTTCGCCCAAGACCACGGCATGGAGCCCGAGGACACCAGACTGGTGGAATTCCTGGTGCGCCAGCACCTGCTGATGTCGGCCGTGGCGCAGAAGCGCGACCTGTCCGACCCGGCCGTGGTGCAGGACTTTGCCGCCACCGTGAAGGACGAGCGCCACCTGACCGCCTTGTACCTGCTGACGGTGGCCGATATCCGCGGCACCAGCCCCAAGGTCTGGAACGCCTGGAAGGGCAAGCTGCTGGAAGACCTGTACAAGCTGACGCTGGCCGCGCTGGGCGGCGCCCATGCCGATGCCCACACCGTCCTGACCGAACGCAAGGAAGAGGCCGCCCGCCTGACCCGGCTGGCCGGCCTGCGCGACGACGCCCGCGAAGCCTTCTGGAACCAGCTCGACGTGGCGTACTTCCTGCGCCACGACGCCTCGGACATCGCCTGGCACACGCGCCATCTGTACCACCAGGTCGCGCCGGCGCAAGCCGTGGTCAAGGCCCGCCCCACCGAACAAGGGGAAGGCCTGCAGATCATGGTGTACACGCGCGACGCGCCCGACCTGTTCGTGGCCATCTGCGGCTACTTCGACGCCAAATCGCTTTCGATTCAGGATGCCCGCATCCACACCACGCGCCACGGCTGGGCGCTGGACAGCTTCATCGTGCTGCTGCCGGAAGGCGCCAGCGACCTGCGCGCCCAGGCCACCCTGGTCGAGCATGAACTCGCCGAACGCCTGAGAGACCCGCATGCAGCCGCCCAGCAACAGCCCGCGCGCGGCGGCTACTACGGACGGGGCCGCCAGTCGCGCGTGTCGCGCGTGTTCCCGGTCATGCCGCAGGCCGAATTGCAGCCCGACGAACGCAGCACCTCCTGGCGGCTGTCGGTAACCGCCACCGACCGCCCCGGCCTGCTGCACGCCCTGGCACGCGTCTTCGCCCGCCACGAGGTAAACCTGCTGATGGCCAAGATCATGACGCTGGGCGACCGCGTCGAAGACGTGTTCATCGTGGATGGATCGACGCTGGCGCGCCCGCGCAGCCAGATGCAGTTCGAGCGCGACGTCCTGGACGCCCTGGCGGGCGAGGAAACGCAGCAGCGCGCGGCCTGAGCGCGGCGGGCGCCGGCCATCGCC
>NZ_DATCUY010000047.1:0-3821 GCF_036567245.1 Achromobacter sp.
AGCCGTCGCACCTGTCCACCTTGGGCCTTGCCGCGCCGGCCGGCGCCGCGCAGCTGCCCGCGCTGCCGCAGGTGGAGTTCATCGTGATCGCAGCGCCCGCGCCTAATAAACCTACGCGGGCGCTGACCGAAATTTTGATGCGCAGCACGCTGACCTGAGGCTTTCTTCCTTACTGCGCCGCAGAGCGGGTGTGCTCCACTCGGCCTTCCAGCGGCTGCGACTGCTTGAGCAGGTTCAGGATCGGACACCATTGCTTCACGGCCTCATGCACGGCGCGCACCGCGCTCTCGTCAGCCGGCGACACGATGTGTGCGGTATAGCGAATGTTGTGCGGAAAGAGTGGCACCTGCTCATAGCCCGGCTTACCGCCGCGCGGGTCCAGGTCGCCTTCGATCTCCACCTGCAACGATTCCAGCGGCAATTCGAGTTCGGCCGCCTTGATCAGGAAGATATGCGTCAGGCAGCTGCCCAGCGATCCCAGCAACAGCTCGGGCGAACTCGGCCCCAAGTCGTAGCCCGCGAAATCAGCAGGACTGTCGCTGACCACCTGGTGATCGCGGAAGCGCCTGCGCGCGGCCCCACTGCGCATGCACCAGGTGTCCTTTGAACTGAAGCGGCCTGCGGGCCTCATGGGTGGAATCTACGACGACCTGCTGGCCGGCCCGGCCGTGGAGCCCTGTGTGCTGGAGAAAGGCCAGATGACCATGGAGCTACTGGAATCCCCGCGCAAGCTGCGCAAGGGGATGGCGCCGCGCTAGGCCAGGTAGTCCCGCCACACTATTGCAAGCGCCACAGCCCATGCGCAATACTGACCTTCCCGTGATCTTCTTTTGGAGGGTATAGCAATGCAACGCGACGACATCCGAAAGTTGGGCGCCCAAGCTGCCCGTGAAGGGCTGAGCTTATTCGATTGCCCCTACTATTGTGCCTCGGCCATGCCGGGCCACACGGGCGAGGCCATACGGGATTGGCGTGAAAAAGTCGACGCATGGGAAGCAGGTTGGGTAGCCGAAACGGAGTCGAGAAAACCAAGGGCTAGCGCGAGGCCCCCGCCCCGCTCAATTGAGCGACGCCCCACCTAAAATACTCTTTAGCGCCCCAGCAATGGGGCGTTTTCAATGCTTGCCCGGAGAACGAGTACGTCGAAAAACACTCATCCCAGCTGAGCTGTTCAGCCGAACGCCGGATGTTCCTCAGAGGCTCAAAGTGTTAAATAAGACGCCAACGGACCAATGCCCCGCCAGGTCACGACCGTTCGACCTCGGGCGCAATCATCTGAAGAGGGAGAACATGGCGGTGGGCACTCGATTGTCCGATGTGATCGTAAAGCTGCCCGATCGTTCCATCTGCCGGGTGGAGCGTAGGCTAGTCACCAAACGCGGTCCAACCGGACTCCCCGTCCGCGAGTACATTTGCTCATTGCCGACAGGCGAACCCGTCGTTTGGCTGTCTTGCGGGAAATACCGCATGCCAGACGGCGCCGTAGCCGTCGCTGTAGCGCATAAGCGCCCCGTCTCATGAGAACGCGGAGCCATCCCGCCGCAGCGAGGCCATATAGCACCTTCAGAGGGGGCTGCGACGGTAGTCCTCAGCGCGTGCCAACGTGCGGTAGAAGGCCGCGCCAACGTTTAATAAGCGCTCGATCTCTTCCCGTTCCAACTTGTCCCGCACATTCCAGAGGCAGGACGCGTAATCGGCCAGAATGTCTGCCCAGTCCCCAAACTCATTCAACTTTGCAGACCTGGTAAGTATTTGAGCCAAATAATCTTCCTGTTCCATTGCTTTCGCCTCGGCAGTAGCGACCCCGCGCCGCTCAGTGCGTAGGTCATGCAGCACGCGGCGTGCCCAAAATTATCCCCCAACAAATGTTGGTCACTGGCTGAATCGTCGATTCAACGAAGCCGGGCGTGGCGACGATAACCCCGGCCTCTTTCCGATTCCGCTGAAAAGCGGGTTTCGGCCAGCGGCATCCGAGAAGATTGTGATGAAGCCGCCGCTTTAGTTGGTAAATGCACAGGCGTCAGCTTAGATCTGGTAAAAACTGAGCCGGTATTGGAATAAGAATGCCTCTGATGCTCCAGCGACAAGATTACAAGACCAGAGATGTGCATTGGCTCGGTTAAGCTGATTTGGCGTGTCACGAGGGAGATGTGTTGTGCTGTACGCAAGACATCATCGACATACAACTTGAGAAGATAGGATCATGACCCAGCTGCATTCAACACGCCCACCCGCTTACGCACTGAAGATGCGGTGTGCACCTGCGATGAAGCTTCTCTTTACGTTGGGCCTTGCAACTCTATGGACTGGCGCCCAAGCTGCAAGTTTTGATTGCAACAAGGCCGTGAGCGCTACGGAAAGGTTGATCTGTAGCGATGCCGAGATATCCGCGCTGGATGGGAAATTGCATGGGGCCTATGAAACAGCACTAGCCGCAACCGATGCCTATGGCAAGAAAGAGTTGGCGAAAGAACAGCGCAACTGGATTAAATACGCTCGTGACATTTGTCAAGACAGCGCCTGCCTGCAGCAAGCATACACAACCCGCATCGCCATGCTGGCGCGTAATGAGGAACATATTGCCAATGGCGAGGTGTACTCGGACTGCAAGCTGCCGGGCAACCAAACCGTTAGTGGCGAATGCGTTAATGTTGTGTCGATTCGTGATCCCAACTCCCGTGTTGAATCGTTCAACCAATCGTTGTCGTATCAGAAGCAAAACGGCCGAATCATCGGTTGTAGCCGGCTGATTGACCTACCGGTTGGCGTCGCTGGGAGTAATCACAGTTTTGGCGGCTCCTGCGTATTGCAGGAGGGTACGCAGCGCAAGAACGTGAGGATCTGCAACGACGATATGTTCGGGCATTTCCAAGTAGAGCCGTCCACGCCACAGGATGCCTCAGACAAGCGCTTGGTCGACTTTACTTACGCGCAATGCTATGGCGGTTGATGGTAAGCGCCCGGGCCTATCCGTGATTCTGTGTGCGAGGCATATCATGAGGACTAAAGATCATGGATATACCGATGAAGACGAGGCGCACAGCAGCCGCCCAGGCGGCGGGTCCGTGGGCCGCTGCCTGAAGTGCCGGCCGAGGCTGCTTGAGAAAACACCGGCTTGGGGCCGGATTCAGGTGAATTGATTAGGCAGAACCCAAGGTCGGTAAGCGCTGCACAGCAGGTGTTGGCATGAGACACGCGAATGGCTGCTCAGGGTCGTGAGCGGCCGGCGGAGGCCTGGATACGGCCAGAAGCCGCCATTCGGCGCAGATGAGAGAGCGCGTCAACGCGCGAGGCGCGTACCCATGGCCGTGAGCACGCCCAAACCGATAAATGATGTTCCCGCGAGCCAGGTACCCCAGCGCCCGTCCCGAGCAGCCCGTCTCAGGCACGGAGCGACGAGACTTGCCATTAGCACGTAGATGACGACGGGGAATGGAGAGAGGCTACATGGAAGCGAACTGCAAGACCCCATGCCGAAGCATCAGTGGGTCAAGTTGCCACCAGACAACTGAATCACTTTTTGCGTCCAGGAACCTCGCTCGCAACAGGCGCTCACGGCGTCACCTGATAACCACGCTGCTGCAGGCAACTGGCGTAGGCTGATGACGCAGTCGCATTCTGCTGCGCTTGGTTCGCCCGATCTTGTCGCCGGTCCTGCCGTTGACGCGATCCGCCCACAACCATACCAGCCGCGGCGGCGTCTTTCGCTTGGTTCTGCCGGTAGGCTTGCTTCGTATCATCGTCCACGCGGTCGTAAACCTCCTCATGTTGGCGTCCTCGCGCGCCTGCAACGACGGCCCCCGCCGCTGCGCCTGCCGCCG
>NZ_DATCUY010000048.1:0-7140 GCF_036567245.1 Achromobacter sp.
ACCAGCACGGTGTCGGCGCGCAGGCCGCGCCAGGGACGCGTCAGCACGGGTACGCCGGCCGAGCAGCGGACCAGCCCGCCCTCGGCCGACACCACGGCCACCTCGTAGGCGTCCGGCACCAGTTCGGCGGCGATCTGAAAGACTGACAGCGGCCCGGCCAAGTCGAGCAGCTGGAAGTTCGGCACGGGTAGGATGCAGACGCGATGGGTCATGGCATGAAACGAGGGAAAATAGTCATTCTTGCCATAGTTTCCGGCGCTAGAGTGGGGCCTGTCAATCCTCCGGACCAGCCCCTGCCATGAACGCTTCCTCGCGCGGCCTGCGCAATGCCCGCATCCTCGCCATCTGCCAAGGCCTGTACATCGCGGCGATCTCCATCGACCTGACCCTGACGGCGCTGACCGGCCAGATGCTGGCGCCGCATCCGGCGCTGGCGACGCTGCCTTTCGCCCTGATCACGGTGGCGGGCGCCGCGGTCACCTGGTATGCCTCGTTGCTCATGCAGCGCATCGGCCGGCGCGCGGGCTTCATATTGGGATCGCTGGCAGGCGCGGCCGGCGGGCTGATTTCCGTGGCCGCGGTCTTCGCCAGCGACTTCTGGCTCTTTTGCCTGGGCACGGCGCTGGTCGGCGTGTTCCAGGCCTTCGCGCAGTACTACCGGCTCGCCGCCGCGGACGCGGTGCCCGCCGAAGCCAAGAGCCGCGCCATCTCCGTGGTCCTGACGGGCGGCGTCATCGCGGCCATTGCGGGGCCGGCGCTGGCGGCCTGGGCCAAGGACATCTTTCCTGCCGCGATCTTCTCCGGCGCCTATCTGATGGTAGCCCTGCTGGGAGCGGCCAGCGCGCTGCTGCTGCTCGCCTACCGCGACCAGGAGGGCGACGGCGGCCAACCCGCCGACACGCAGGTCGCGGGCCTGCCGGCCCGCCCCTTGGGCGAGGTCATGCGGCAGCCGATATTCGTGGCGGCGCTGGCCAACAATGTCGTGGGGTCGGTCTCGATGATGTTCGTCATGACGGCCGCGCCGCTGGCTGCCGTGGCCTGCCAGCACAGCATCGCCGACGGCGCCAGCATCATGCAGTGGCACCTCATCGGCATGTACGCCCCGGCCTTCTTCGCCGGCGCGCTGATCAACCGGCTGGGACTGCCCCGCCTGCTCGGCATGGGCATGGCGCTGAACGCGGCCTGCTCGCTGATCGCAATGCAATCGACGTCGCTCACGGCTTTCCATGCGGCATTGTTCTGCCTGGGCGTGGGCTGGAACTTCATGTTCGTCGGCGGCACCACGCTGCTGGCCCAATCCTACCGGCCCGCCGAACGGGCGCGGGTGCAGGGGGCGGCTGAAATGCTGCGCTATGCCACCACCGCCCTGGCCACGCTGGCAGCCGGACCGGCCCTGGCGCGGATGGGTTGGGAAACCCTGAATGCCGCCATGCTGCCCATTGTGGGCCTGGCGGCGGTCATGACCGGATGGTGGGCGCTGTCGCGCAGGACCGAGCAGGTCGCTGCCTGACCATGCCGGCGAGGCTGCCTTCAGGTGGAGCCGCCTTCAGGTGGGGCCGCTTGAAGGCGGGCCTTCCGGCGCCGGCGGCTTCTAGTCCTGCGGTTCCTGCTTGCGCCGGTAGAACGCCAGCACTTCTTCCAGCTCGCGCGTCCGCGCAAACGGCGGCAGCCCGCGCCACAGGCGCTTGCCATAAGGCTTTTCGACCAGGCGGGCATCGCCCACCATGAGCACGCCCCAATCCGACTCCGTGCGGATCAACCGGCCCGCGCCCTGCTTGAGGGAGATCGCGGCTTCGGGCAACTGGTATTCCGAAAACGGATTGCCGCCCTGCGCGCGGCAGGCGCGCAGCCGCGCCTCGATGACCGGATCGTCGGGCGGCGCGAACGGCAGCTTGTCGATCGCCACCAGCGTCAGCACGTCGCCAGGCAGGTCGATACCTTCCCAGAAGCTGGCGCTGCCCACCAGCACGGGATGCTCCAGCTTGCAGAAACGGTCCAGCAGGTCGCGGCGCGTGCCCTCGCCCTGCTTGAGCAAGGGCCATTCGTGGCCGGCATCGTCGAAGGCGTCGGCCAGCAGGTTGGCGACCTTGTCCACGGCGCGCAGCGTCGTGCACAGCACCAGGGTACCGCCGGGACTGGCCTCCAGCAGCGGCAACAGCGTCTGGACGAAACGATCGAGAAATTGCGGCGACTGCGGTTCGGGCATGCCGCGCGGCACGAACAGCAAGGCTTGCTCGGGATAGTCGAAGGGCGATTCCCACTTGCCCGTGCGCGCCTTTTCCAGGCCAAGCTGGCTGGTGAAGTGGGTGAACTCGCCGTTCACGGACAAGGTGGCCGAGGTCATGATCCAGGCCTGGCCCGGCTTGCGGTACTTGGAAAATGCCTGGGCCACCGACAGCGGCGCCGAATGCAGGCGCACGTGGTGCTGGCCGTGCTCGACCCAGCGCACCGCCGGGCCGGTCCATTGCTCCGCGGCGGCTGCGCCCTCCAGGATCGCGACGGGCGTGGACAGCCCGTCGCCCAGCGCCGATTGCAGCGCGGGCTCGGGCGCCTGATCGTCGCGGCCCCAGCCTTCCTCTGAGTAGTCCGCGGCGGCCCGCCCCGGCGTGGCCCAGCGCTTGAGCCGCACTGAAATTTCGGCGCCGCTGCGCGCGGCCGCCATCAGGTCCGGGTGCTTTTCGGCAACCGCGCCCAGCGCCTTCGCGGCGCCGTCCACGGCCTCTCGCAGCGCCAATAGCGCTTCGTCGAATTCCTCGGGATTGGGGATGGCCTCGAAGGTGGCCTTGCGGCCGGGCATCTTGTCCAGCGGCGCACAGACCAGACGCAGCTCGCGCGCCGCCGTTTCCACATGACGGCTGACGTCGCTCCATTTGGCAGCCTCGCGCGCATAGGCGAGACCGGCCGCTTCCATCGCGCGGCCGAAATCCAGCAGTTGGTGCGTGGACACGCTGCTGCCCAGGAAGCGCGTGGCGGTATCCGGCAACTGGTGCGCTTCGTCGAAGATCACGGTGTCCGCTTCCGGCAGCAGATCGGTAACGCCCTCTTCGCGCAGCACCAGGTCGGCCATGAACAGGGCGTGGTTGACGACCACCACGTCGGCTTCCTGCGCCTGGCGGCGCGCCTTCACCACGAAGCAGTCCCGAATGCGCGGGCATTCCTGCCCCAGGCAGTTCTCGCGCGTGGAGGTCACGCGCTGCCAGATGTCGGCATCTTCCGGCACCTGTGCCAGGTCGCCGCGGTCCCCCGTCTTGGAAATGCCGGCGAATACCTGGATCTGCCGCAGCTGCTGGATTTCGGTGCGCGACTTCAAGGCGCGCTCGTCGCCCTGCAGGCGATCCAGGTGGTAATGACAGACATAGTTGCCGCGGCCCTTGAGCAGCGCGGCGGTCACCGGCGCGGCCAGCGCCGCGCGCACGCGCGGCAGGTCGCGGGCGAAAAGCTGATCCTGCAGGGTGCGGGTGCCGGTGGAAATCAGCACCTTGCCGCCCTGGATGAAGGCGGGTACAAGATAGGCCCAGGTCTTGCCGATGCCGGTGCCCGCCTCGGCCACCAAGGTGGCGCGGTCCTGGATCGCCTGACCGATGGCCTGCGAGAGTTCAACCTGCGAGGGGCGCGGCTTGTAGCCGGGCATGGCCGTGGCCAAAGGCCCGTCGGCGTCGAAGAATTCGGAGATGTCCAGGTCCAGCATAGCGAGTCAACGGTGAACCGGTGCCGGTTGCGGTTCGGGCGCCAGACACTTGTGTGGGAAAGGACCAAATGATACCTGCTGCGGGGCTGGGGATTGGCCGCCCGGGCAGTGCAAGGGGGACATATCCGTCCACCCTGGCACGTTTTGTAACAGCAGCTTATGGCACAATCCGCCCCTTGTTTTTCCTTTTTGTCGTCGTATCGAGATGTCTGAAACTTCCGCTATCACGTACGTCGCCGCCGGCGTCGACAACGCCCGCATCGTCGCGCAGCTCGCCACCGAGCTGAGCACGCGCGCCTCCCAGATCGCTTCGGCGGTGGAACTGCTGGACGACGGCGCCACCGTGCCCTTCATCGCCCGCTATCGCAAGGAAGCCACAGGCGGCCTGGACGATACCGTGCTGCGCAATCTCGAAGTGCGCCTGGGCTATCTGCGCGAACTCGAAGAACGCCGCGGCTCCATTCTTGAATCCATCTCGCAGCAGGGCAAACTCACGCAAGCGCTGCAGCAGGAAATCGCCACGGCCGACACCAAGCAGCGCCTGGAAGACTTGTACGCGCCGTACAAGCCCAAGCGCCGCACCCGCGCCCAGATCGCCCGCGAAGCAGGCCTGGAGCCGCTGGCCGACGGCATCCTGGCCGATCCCGCCTGCGACCCCGCCGCGCTGGCCGCGCAATACCTGAATCCGGAAGCGTCCATCAACGACGCCAAGGCCGCGCTAGACGGCGCGCGCGATATCCTGGCCGAGCGCTACGCGGAAAACGCGGACCTGCTGGCCGACATGCGCGAGCACCTGTGGTCCACCGGACTGATCCATTCCAAGATGGTCGACGGCAAGGAAACCGAGGGCGCCAATTTCCGCGACTGGTTCGACTTCAACGAGCCGCTGCGCACCCTGCCCTCGCACCGCATCCTGGCGCTGCTGCGTGGCCGCCAGCAAGGCGTGCTGGAACTGCGCCTGGGGCTGGAAGCCGAACTGGAAGCGCAAACGCCGCACCCCTGCGTGGCCCGCATCGCCGGCTTCCTGAAGCTGGGCAACGGCCTGTTCGCGCTGGACGCCACGCCGCGCGCCCGCTGGCTCGGCGAGGTCTGCCGCTGGACCTGGCGCGTGAAGCTGCTGACGGCGTTCGAAAGCGAACTGGTCGGCCGCCTGCGCGAAAGCGGCGAAGCCGAAGCCATCCGCGTGTTCGCCGCCAACCTGAAGGACCTGCTGCTGGCTGCGCCCGCCGGCCCCAAGGCCGTGCTGGGCCTGGATCCCGGCATCCGCACCGGCTGCAAGGTCGCCGTGATCGACCAGACCGGCAAGGTCGTGGACACCACCACCGTCTACCCGTTCGAACCGCGCCGCGACCGCGAGGGCACGATCAACACGCTGGCCGCCCTGGTCGCGCGTCACAAGGTCGACCTGATCGCCATCGGCAACGGCACCGCCTCGCGCGAAAGCGAAAAGCTGGTGGGCGACATGATGGAACGCTTTCCGGACCTGCAGGTCACCCGCGTGGTGGTCTCCGAAGCCGGCGCTTCCGTGTATTCCGCGTCCGAAACCGCCGCGCTGGAGTTCCCCGACCTGGACGTCACCCTGCGCGGCGCCGTGTCGATCGCGCGCCGCCTGCAGGATCCGCTGGCCGAATTGGTCAAGATCGATCCCAAGGCCATCGGCGTGGGCCAATACCAGCACGACGTCAACCAGCGCGAGCTGGCGCGTTCGCTGGACGCCGTGGTCGAGGATTGCGTGAACGCCGTGGGCGTGGACGTGAACACCGCGTCCGCCGCCCTGCTGGCGCGCGTGTCCGGGCTGAATTCGCTGCTGGCCAAGAACATCGTCGCCTGGCGCGACGAGAACGGCGCCTTCCCGACCCGCGAAATCCTGCGCAAGGTGCCACGCTTTGGCGACAAGGCGTTCGAGCAGGCCGCGGGCTTCCTACGCATTCCCAACGGCGACAATCCGCTGGACGCTTCGTCGGTCCACCCGGAAGCCTATCCGGTGGTCGAGCGCATCGTCGCCAAGATCAAGGCCGAGGTGAAGCAGATCATCGGCCAGCGCGAAGCCCTCAAGGGCGTGTCGCCATCCGACTTCACCGACGAGCGCTTCGGCCTGCCGACGGTGCGCGACATCTTCGCCGAACTGGAAAAACCCGGCCGCGATCCGCGCCCGGAATTCAAGACGGCGCAGTTCAAGGAAGGCGTCGAGACCCTGAACGACCTGTACCCGGGCATGGTGCTGGAAGGCGTCGTGACCAACGTGGCCAACTTCGGCGCGTTCGTGGACATCGGCGTGCACCAGGACGGCCTGGTCCACATTTCGGCCCTGGCCGAGAAGTTCGTGAAGGATCCGCGCGACGTCGTGCGCGTGGGCCAGACGGTGAGCGTCAAGGTGCTGGAAGTGGACGTGGCGCGCAAGCGCGTCGCACTGACCATGCGCCTGAACGACACCGCGGCTCCCGCCCGCCGCAGCGCCGACACGCCCAAGAGCGGCGGCGACCGCAACCGCCGTCCGCAGGGCGACGGCGGCCGCGGCGGCAACGCCGGCACCGGAATGAACAGCGCCATGGCGGACGCCTTCGCCAAACTCAAGCGCTGAC
This sequence comes from Achromobacter sp., assembly GCF_036567245.1. GTDB lineage: Bacteria > Pseudomonadota > Gammaproteobacteria > Burkholderiales > Burkholderiaceae_B > Achromobacter. The sequence continues at coordinate 6,271 of NZ_DATCUY010000048.1, forward strand.
CCCCTTTCCCCGGCACAAAAAAAACCGGCGCCTTGGCGCCGGTTTTTTTTGACCTAGGGCTTTCCCGTAAAGAGGACGTTTCCTTGCGTTCTCTCAAGCCTGGAGAGCCAAAAATGATAGAAAATATCTAATTGTGTCTAAATAATAAAAGGCCGGCGGCGCCAGGCCGCAAGGCGACACAAAGCCCTCAAGAGCAGGCGAGCCATGGCGCGCAGCGCCTGCCGGGGAGCAGCACAAGAACAACAGCGCCCCGCCCCCCCGAACGACCGGAGATCCCCCCGCCATGCCCAACGCCATCACGCTTGCCGCCAATGAAACGGCAACCATCACCGCCAAGGAAGCCAACGCCAGCGGCGTCTACAGCGAAATCACCCTGGGCCAGTATTCGCATCTGATTGTCGACGCAGCCGAAGTGAGCTTCAAGCACATCACGCTGGAGCGGCTGGGCAGCCGCATCATCGAACTGAGCAATGGCGCGCAATTGCATGTCGGCGCGCTGGGCTTCGCCAGCATGGGCGCCAGTATCGTCTACCGCATCGGCGCGGGCTGCGCACTGACCTTCGACGCCAGCCAATGGGATCCGGAAGTGGTCGCCAACACGACCTTCGATTTCGCCAGCCAGGGCAGCGGCATGTTGAAGTACTTTCCGTTCATCAATCCAGAATGGCTGGACTGCCCGAACGTCACGGGCTACACGGAAGGCGACATGCTCGAAATCGCCGGCCAGGGCAGCGCCCAGCGCTTCCAGGTGCGCGAAGGGCGCATCGTGGCCGGCGCCCGCTCCTCCTGAACTTGCGGGCCGGCCTTGCGCCGGCCCCTCGGGCTTATTCCTGCGACAGCGACGACAGCGCGGCGCGCGCGCGCGCCAAC
>NZ_DATCUY010000049.1:0-13224 GCF_036567245.1 Achromobacter sp.
AGCGCCAGCCCGGCGGCCGCCAGCAGCACGGCGCGGGCGGCCTGGCCTGCGCGCATCGTCAAGGTTGCGGCGAGCTGCATAAGCGCTACACGGTCTTCTTGGGATGCACGACCATCTGGCCGGACATCTCCATGTGCAGCGCGTGGCAGAACCACTGGCAGTAGTACCAGTACACGCCCAGACGGTCCGCCGTGAAGGTGACCGAGGCAGTGGCCTGCGGTCCGATTTCCATGGCGATGCCGTGGCCTTCCAGCGTGAAGCCGTGCGTCAGGTCCTCGATCACCTCCATGTTCGTCACCACCACGGTGACCTCGTCGCCCTGGTTGACCTCGAATTTCTTGATGCTGAACATGGGCGCGACCGCCATCATGTACACGCGCACCTTGTTGCCGTCGCGCACCACCTTGGCCGCGTCGTCCAGCGACACGCCGTCCTTCTTGGCCATCTGGCGGGCGTCTTCCCACATGGGGTCGTCGCGCTTCCAGACGCTGATGGGATGGACCTTGGAGCGGTGCACCAGGCACATGTCATGCGGCTCGGCGAAGCTGGGGCCGTCATGCACCAGCTTCATTTCGTCGCCCGAAATGTCGATGAGCTGGTCGTTCTCGGGCTTGAGCGGGCCGACGTTCAGGAAGCGGTCCTTGGAGAACTTGTTCAGTGACACCAGCCACTTGCCGTCGGCCTCGCGGGTTTCGCCCATGGTCGAATGGTTGTGGCCGGGCTGGTAGTGCACGTCCAGCTTCTGGATGATCGGATCGACCTTCTCGCCCTTGTAGGCGCGCTTGGCCTTGTCGATGTTCCACTTGACCATCTGGCTGTCGATGAACAGCGTGGTGTAGGCGTTGCCGCGGCCGTCGAATGCCGTGTGCAGCGGGCCCAGGCCCAGCTGGGGTTCGGCCACCACGCAATCGCGCGGCTTGATCTTGTCGTCGAACAGGTCGTCCAGCGTGCGCACGTCCAGCACCGTGACGGTGGGCGACAGCTTGCCGTTGAGCACCAGGTGGATGCCGTCGGGCGCGGCGTTGCAACCGTGCGGCGAGTTCGGCACCGGGATGTAGCGGGTGTACTTGGAGCCGTGGCGCCCATCGATCACCGGCACGCCGCCCATGGTCTTGAAGTCGCCGTTCTTGACGGCTTCTTCGATGCGCTTGATGTTGAACACCACGACCCAGTCCTGCTCGTTGGCCGAGGCTTCTTCCACCGTGACGCCTTTCTCCGAGTTGTAGCAGGTGGAGAACGAGTACTTGCCCTGGTAGTCGGCGTCGCCGTTATCCAGGTTGCCGTCCACCAGCACCTGCCAGGCGACCTTCATGGTGTCGCCGTCCAGCGCGGTGTAGATGGCGAAGAAGTTCTTCTTGGGATCATCGGTCACCTTGCCGTCGTTGGGCAGGGGGATGATGTGCTCGCCGTTGGCGAACACATAGCCCGTGCGCGGGTAGCGCTGCGGCCGCAGGCCGTGCACGCCGGACACGTTGGGCAGTTCGGTGATCTTGTCCGTCTTCATCACATCCAGGCGGATGCGGGCGACGCGGTTGTTGGCCTTGTCGTTGATGTACAGGTAGCGGCCGTCGTAGGTGCGGTCGGTGAACGAGAGGTGCGGGTGGTGGGCGTCGCCGTTGATGAACACGCCGCCCTTGTCCTTCAGGTACTCGCGGGTCTCGGGGGTGAGGCCTTCGGTCAGGATCTTGCGGCTTTCGTTGGTGCGGCCCCAGCCGGTGGCGCTGCAATGGTTGAAGACCGGGATGCGGACCAGCTCGCGCATGGACGGCAGGCCCAGCACGCGGACCTCGCCCGATTGGCCGCTGGAATTGAAGGCATAGTATTCGTCCAGCTCGCCCGGGGCGACATGGCCCAGCACGCCATTCGCGCCGCCCTTGGCGTCCTTGCCGTGGGCGGTGGAAATTTGCGCGCCCGCCACCAGGCCTGCGGCGCCCGTGATGGCTGCGGTTCCGAGGAAGCTGCGGCGGGTGAGGCCGGCCTTGTCGGGGTTCTTGTCGGACATGGATAACTCCTTGGTAGGGACGGCGCCGGGCGCCGCTGTGCGGAAAGTGGGATCAGGCGCCGGGTTCGTTATTCGGATTCGGCGCGCGGTGCATGACGATGACTTGCTCGGCAGGTTCGGCCGCCGGTGCGCGGCGGCGCTCCCGCTTGGCCTTCTTCTGGATCAGGTGCGGACACTTCTGCTCGTGGTGATAGAGCATCTGGCAGTGCAGGCATTGGATGCACTCGTTGGGATTGATCTCGCCGGTGGGATCGATCGCCTGCACCGGGCATTCGAGATTGCAGCGCTGACAGGGGTTGCCGCAGTCGCGGTAACGGCGCAGCCAGTTGAAGATGCGCAGGCGCGCGGGGATGGCCAGCGCGGCCCCCAGCGGACAGAGGTAGCGGCAGAAGAAGCGTTCGACGAACAGGCCGGCGGCCAGCAGCGCCACGGCGAACGCGACGAAGGGCCAGTAGCGCATGAAACGCAGGATGATCGCGGTCTTGAACGGTTCGACTTCGGACAACTGCTCGGCCAGCGCCAAGTCATACAGCGAAAAGCCGAACAGCAGCAGGAAGATCACGTACTTCAGGGTCGACAGGCGCTGGTTCACGCCGTGGCTGATCTTGAGCTGGCGCACGCCCAGGCGGCGGGCGATGCGGTTGGTGAGCTCCTGCAGGGCGCCGAAGGGACACAGCCAGCCGCAGAAGGCGCCGCGGTTCCAGAACACCATCGAGATGGCCGTGGCGCACCACAGGATGAACACCAGCGGGTCCATCAGGAAGTATTCCCAGCGGAAGTCGCTGCGCAGCGCGGAAAAGAAGGTCAGCACGTTGACGATGGACAGCTGGGCCTGGCCGTACCAGCCGATCCAGAACAGCGCGAATGCCAGGAACGCCAGCCGCAGGCGGTCGTGCAGCAGGGGGCGGCTGGTCAACTGGTCCTGGAAGAAGAAGATGCCCACCAGCACCAGCAGCGCCACGGTCAGCACGGCGACCTGTCCGGTCTTGCCGCGCCAGATCTGCTTCCACAGCGCGGGCGCGGATTCTTCGGCCATTGCGGCTTGCGCCGGCGCGGCTTCCGTGGGGGGCGCCGCTGTCGCTTGCGCGCCAGCGGCCGGGCGGGTGTAGGCCACCGGCAGTTCATAGCCCAGGTCAAAGGTCACGAAGGCCTTGTCGCTGACGCTGAGTACACGCTGCACCATCAACTGCAGGCGCCAGGGCGCGACCGGATTCAGCGCGGCGTCCTCGGGCACGACGAACAGCGCCACTTCGCGGAACGCTGGCGCGCCTTGCGCGGCCACGTCGGCCAGGCGCTGGTGGTTGCGGTCGCGGAAGCGGAAGCTGCTTTCGTCCTGGATGATCTCGATGCGGTCGAAGATGCCGCCGCGCACGTAGCCCGACCCTTTGAACGAGTAGGCGCCGTTGCCGGCCACCAGCACGGCCTGCTGGCCGGGCTTGAGCCTTTCCTTCAGGCGCTGCCATTCCGTGTCGCCCAGCAGGCTGCGGCCGATCGCGGGCACGCTGACCAGCGCGGCGTACAGGTCGATGAAGCCGTCCGCGTCCGCGCTGCCCTCGGCGCTTGCCGCCGCTGCATCGTTCCTGCCGGATTCGCGGAACGCGCGGTTCACGTCCTCTGGGCTCAGCCGCAGGTTGCGCACCGCGCCGGCGTCCAGCAGGGCTTGCCAGGGTTGGACGGCGTCGCGCGTTTCGTCCACCACGCGGGTGGCGGCGGGCGCGGCCCGCTGCGCCGGGGCGGCAGTCTTGTCGATGCCATAGGCGCGGGCCACGGCGATGGCCGAGCGCGTGATGCTGTCGCCGATCACCATCAGGGTGACGGTCGCGCCGCTGATGATGTCCACCGGCGGCGGGGCGCCATGGCGGGGCGGGGAGTCCACGAAGTTCAGCCCGACATAGCCGCTGATGAAATGGTCGACCTTGGACTGCGGAATGCCGATGAGCACGATGGGCTCGTGGTGTTCCACCAACCGGGCGCCGACGATGCGTCCGTCGTTCGCCAGGCCGACCAGCACGTCGATGGGCTTGCTGGAGTAGCCGCGCGTGTTGACGACGTCGGAAGTGAGATAGACCACACCCAGCTGGCGCGTGCCGGCATAGACCTTGGCGGCCATGGGTTTGCCGGCGGGCGGGTCGGCGCGGTCCGCGCCGGGGAAGATCTGTCCGATAGGGGCGCCGGCCAGGAAGTCCGGCAATCGCTGGGCATGCGCGGTGCTGGCTGCCTGCGCGCATAGCAGCAGCAAGGCCAGCAGAACCGCATGAATGAACCAGGTGTACTGATTGAACCCACGCCCCGCCGCTGTGCTGCCTTGCATTTTCGGACTCTGCTGATTGTGTTTGTTTGCAGGCATGCTAAGAACATGCGGCGTCGTTCGTATTGCGGTTTGTCAATCGGCACGCGCGCGCAGGCCGCAAGGCGGCAATACCCGCATGCGGCGTAGGGGATATCCCCGTTTTGGAGGGGGTGAACGAGGCGCTATTGATGTTCGTCAATAGTGCGGCTTGCGGGGCGCCATAGACTTGTGCGTGGCGGCAGCGACGCGAGGCATGTGCCTCACGCGTGTCGGAAGAGCCGCCAACGTTTACGGAGAATCTCCATGCTGGCAAAAGCCACCCTAGCCATCGTTCTGTCCGCAGCCAGCCTGCCCGCGTTGGCCGCTCAGTGCGAAGCAACCATAGAAAGCAACGACGCCATGCAGTACAACCTGAAGGAAATGGTCGTCGACAAAAGCTGCAAGCAATTCACCGTGCATCTCAAGCATGTCGGCAAAATGGCCAAGGTCGCCATGGGCCACAACTGGGTGCTGACCAAGGAAGCCGACAAGACGGCCGTGGCCACCGACGGCATGAACGCCGGCCTGCCGCAGGATTACGTCAAGGCGGGCGACACCCGCGTCATCGCCCACACCAAGGTCATCGGCGGCGGCGAGTCTGATTCGGTTACGTTTGACGTCTCCAAGCTGACCCCGGGCGAGGCCTATGCCTACTTCTGCTCTTTCCCTGGCCACTGGGCCATGATGAAGGGCACGCTCAAGCTCGGCAGCTGATCGGTTCCTGCCAGGCGCGCAAACCGGCTTGAGGCCGGTTTTTTTTCGTTTTTTTTCAATGGGAATAGGCCCTGGATGCCTTGGTTCCCAGGGCCTAAACCGCGCGCGCATCAGGCATAAGGACGGGTCTCGTCACCGGCGTGTCACGGATTTTCCATGTACGATTACCGGTCGTGTAACTTCTGGAGCTCCTGATGGAGTGGCTGCTGGACCCTACTGCGTGGGTCGGCTTGCTTACCCTGGTCATCCTTGAGATCGTCCTGGGGATCGATAACCTGATTTTCATCGCCATCCTGGCGGACAAGCTGCCCCCGGCGCAACGCGACCGCGCGCGCATCATGGGCCTGAGCCTGGCGCTCATCATGCGCCTTGGCCTCTTGTCGGTCATGTCATGGCTGGTCACGCTGACCGCCCCCCTGTTTTCCATCGGCCCGCTGTCGTTCTCGGGCCGCGACCTGATCCTGATGATCGGCGGCTTGTTCCTGCTGTTCAAGGGCACCATGGAACTGCACGAGCGCCTGGAGGGCTCCCAGCACGGCGGCTCGTCGGGGCCGCGCGTCTACGCCAGCTTCTGGGTGATCGTGACGCAGATCGTGGTGCTGGACGCGGTGTTCTCGCTGGACTCCGTCATCACCGCGGTGGGCATGGTGGACCATCTGGCCATCATGATGATCGCCGTGGTCATCGCCATCGGCATCATGCTGCTGGCGTCCAAGCCGCTGACGCGCTTCGTCAACGCCCACCCCACGGTGGTGGTGCTGTGCCTGGGCTTCCTGCTGATGATCGGCTTCTCGCTCCTGGCTGAAGCCTTCGGCTTCAAGGTGCCCAAGGGCTATCTGTATGCGGCCATCGGCTTTTCGGTCGCCATCGAAGCCCTCAACCAGGTGGCGCGCCGCAACCTGCTCAAGCTGGACGCGCGCCGGCCGATGCGCGAGCGCACCGCCTCCGCGGTGTTGCGCATGCTGGGCAAGCGGCCGCCCGCCGACGAGGCCGACCTGCCCAGCGCGAACGGCCCGGCCATCCCGGCCTTCGGAGTCGAAGAGCGCAATATGGTCAGCGGCGTGCTGACGCTGGCCGAGCGCTCCATCCGCTCGATCATGACGCCGCGCACGGATGTTTCCTGGATCAACATCGACGACGATCCGGAAACCATCCGCCGCCAGCTGACCGAGGCGCCGCACAGCTTCTTCCCGGTATGCCGCGGTTCGCTGGATGAGGTGTTGGGCATCGCCCGCGCCAAGGACCTGGTGGCGGACCTGATCACCGAGGGCCGGGTGCGCCGCAACCGCCTGCGCGACCCCATCATCGTGCACGAGTCCATCGGCATCCTGCGCCTGATGGACACGCTCAAGCGCTCGCGCGGCCAGCTGGTGCTGGTGGCCGACGAGTTCGGCGCCATCGAGGGCCTGGTGACGCCCATCGACGTCTTCGAGGCGATCGCCGGCGAGTTCCCCGACGAGGACGAACTGCCCGACATCGTCGCCGACGGCGACAACACCTGGAAAATCGATGGCGCAGCCGACCTGCACCATGTCGAGCAAGTGCTGGAAACCGAAGGCCTGGTCGATGACGCCCAGGATTTTTCAACCCTGGCGGGGTATCTGCTGTCGCGCTTCGGGCACCTGCCCAAGCCGGGTGATGTCTGCGAATACGAAATCCACCACGAGCATTTCCGCTTTGAAGTCCTGGAAATGGACGGCCGCCGCATCGCGCTGGTGCGCGTGGAGAAGCGGCCCCAGGAAATGCTTGCGGATGACGAATCCCTAGCCAACGATTAACTGGAACCGGCCTCCCATCGTGACCGAAAATACCCTATACCTGATCAAAGCGTTCATCCTTGGCATCATCGAGGGCCTGACGGAGTTCATTCCCGTGTCCAGTACCGGCCACCTCATCCTGGTGGGCGACTGGATCAACTTCGAGTCCAGCCAGGGCAAGGTGTTCGAGGTGGTGATCCAGCTGGGCTCCATCCTGGCGGTGATGTGGGTGTTCCGCGCGCGGCTGCTGACGTTGATCCGCGGCACGCTGACCGGCGTGCCCAGCGAGGTTGCCTTCACCCGCAACCTGATCATCGCCTTCCTGCCGGCCGCCGTGATCGGGGCGATCTTCATCAAGGCCATCAAGAGCGTCTTCTACCACCCCGCCGTGGTGGTCGTGACCCTGGTGCTGGGCGGCCTGATCATGCTGTACGTGGAACGCAAGACGCACCACACGCCCGGAGACATGCCGGGCGCGGCCGACGACACGGCTTCCGACGAGCGGGCCACGGCCCGCACGCTGGAGCAGATCACCTGGAAGCAGGCGCTGGGCGTGGGCGTGGCGCAATGCCTGGCCATGATTCCAGGCACCTCGCGCTCGGGGGCCACGATCATCGGCGGCATGATCGCCGGCATCCAGCGCAAGACGGCCACCGAGTTCTCGTTCTTCCTGGCGATGCCCACGATGCTGGGCGCGGCGGTCTACGACATGTACAAGAACATGGAACTGCTCACCCAGCACGACCTGACGGGCATCGCGGTGGGGTTCGTGGCCGCCTTCCTGAGCGCGATGGTGGTGGTGCGCGCCGTGCTGCGTTTTGTCGCCAACCATACCTACCGCGTGTTCGCGTGGTATCGGATCATCTTTGGCGGCATCGTCGCCGCCTGGATCTTCACGCGTTGAGGACACAGCCGGCGCGCCGCCGGCTGTGGCAATGACTAGGGCCGCTTGCGCGGCCCTAGTCGTTTTTCGTCTTGACGCGGTGCGCCTGCGGGCTACGCTTCCGTTTCCAGGTCGTAGAACTGCAGGCCGTCCTGGTCGATGACCAGCCAGCCGCCGCGGGCCGGCGAAACATGGTCGCAGTCCCAGTCGGGCAGGACCCAGCGTTCGCGCTTCTTGCCGTCCACTTCCAGCACGTGGCGGGCGGGGCGATGGGTATGGCCGTGCACCAGCACGCGCACCCCAGTCTCGCGGAAGACGGATTCAATGGCGGCGGCGTTGACGTCCATGATTTCCATGGATTTCGTCTGGTTGGCGGCCTGGCTTTCGCCGCGCGCCTGCTGCGCCATCGCCAGTCGTTCGGGGATCGTCTTGGCCAGGAACTCGGCCTGCCAGCGCGGATCGCGGACCATCTTGCGGAACTGCTGGTAGGCGGCGTCGTCCGTACAGAACTCGTCGCCATGGGTCAGCAGGATCTGGCCATAGTCCGTTTCCAGCAGCGCCGGCTCGGGCAGCAGCTTGGCGCCCAGGGCCTGGGCCAGCTCTTCCCCGATGAGGAAGTCGCGGTTGCCGCGGCCCAGCCAGACCGGAATCCGGCTGGCGGTGTCGCGCAGCGCCGTCAGCGCCGTGGCAAGCCACGGCGGCGCGGCGCGGATCACGTCGTCGCCGATCCAGGCATCGAAGATGTCGCCCGGCAGCAACAGGGCGCCGGCTTCGTCGCGCGCGGCCTCCAGGAAGGCCAGGAAGGCCTCCGAGGTGGCCGGCGTGGCCGGTCCCAGATGCAGGTCGGATGCCAGCCAGATGGGGCCGGACAGCGCAATCTTATTCAAGAACTTCGGCCTTCTCGATGATCACGTCTTCGTTGGGGACGTTCTGGTGGAAGCCCTTGTTGCCGGTCTTCACGTTCTTGATCTTGTCAACCACGTCCGTGCCTTCGGTCACGGTGCCGAACACGGCGTAGCCCCAGCCATTGGGCGTGGGCGCGGTGAAGTTCAGGAAGTCGTTGTTGGACACGTTGATGAAGAACTGCGCCGTGGCCGAGTGCGGATCGCTGGTGCGGGCCATGGCCAGGGTGTACTTGTCGTTCTTCAGGCCGTTGTTGGCTTCGTTTTCGATGGGGGCATGGGTCTGCTTCTGCTTCATGCCAGGCTCAAAGCCGCCGCCCTGGACCATGAAGCCATCGATCACGCGATGGAACACCGTGCCGTTGTAGAAACCTTCCTTGACGTAGGTCAGGAAGTTTTCGACGGTCTTGGGCGCCTTGGCGGCATCCAGGGTGATGACCATGTCGCCTTGGTTGGTTTGGAGCTTGACGCGGGGGTTGGTGCTCATGGTTTTTGTGCCTTCAGAGGTGGAGGTGGAGGAATTGGCCGCAGGGGCGGCGCTGACGAGCGCTGGGGCGAATGCGGCCAGCGCGAACGAGCACGCCGTCAGGCGCAGCAGGTGTAGGGGGGAGTAGCGGGACATCATTTGGCGTGTTTATCCTTCAGCATGGTTTCGACTTCGCGGACCTTTTCCTGCATGCCGGGCACGCCGTCGCTGGCGGCCTTCTTGTAGGTGCTCAAGGCCTGCAGAAGTTGCAGGTCGCCCATATTGGCGCGGGCGGCGGCGTAGTTCGGGTCGGCGCGCAGGGCCATCGACAGGGCGTCCTGCGCGCGGTCGAGTTCGCCGCGGCCAGCATATAGAGCCGCCAGGTTGTTCCAAGGTTCCGGAAGCTCCGGAAAGCGGTTGGTCATCTCGGTATAGACCTCGATGGCCTCGTCGGTGCGGTTCAGGGCGGCCAGCGCGCGGGCGTGCTGGAACATCAGCTGCACATCGGTGCCGCGCTGGTCCTTGATCTGCTCCTGGCGCTTTTCGATCATGGCCAGCGCTTCTTCGTTGTCGCCGTGGGTCAGCAGGCGCTCGATATGCGTCGTGATCTGGGACGGCGATGGCGTCAGGCGCGTGTCGACGCCAGGTTTGGCCGCTTCCAGCAGCTTGGCCAGGCTGTCCCAGCCGCCTTCTGGCGGGACGGGATCCAGGGTGGTGCGGTTGGCGTTGGGGTTGGCCCCACCGCCGCCGCCCATCGACTGGGCCAAAGAGGCTCCCACCGGGGCGCACGCGAGGGCCAGGGCGAGCAGGGCAACGCGAAAGCGCGGCTTGATAGTCACTTGGGCATCCGTTAAAAGTCTTGGCAGGCCGACGCTTACGCGCGCGACCGGGCCGCTTGCTATACTTGACGACCGCCATTTTAGCCCCGGTTGTGTTTTGGCTCGACATCGGGAGCGAAGCCCGGCGATATCGTCCGTGGAATCGGACGTGGAACGCGGGGGCTTGGAATGCGGGACTTGGAATGATCAGCGCCAGTGGGATTATGGCCTGGGATCGAAATCCGACCCGGCGGCACGCGCCGAAGGTATTTTCCTTCGGCAGCAACTTTCCGCAACCGCCACGGAAAACTTAGATAAAGCCTATAAGCGCCATGCTGCAAATCTACAACACGTTGTCGCGTACCAAAGAACCGTTCAAGCCGGCTCAAGCTGGTCAGGTGCGCATGTACGTGTGCGGCATGACCGTCTATGACTTCTGCCACCTGGGCCATGCCCGCATGCTGGTGTCGTTCGACGTCGTGCAGCGTTGGCTGCGCGCCAGCGGGCTGGCGGTCGACTATGTGCGCAACATCACGGATATCGAAGACAAGATCATCCGCCGCGCCGTCGAGACCGGCCGCCGCATCAGCGAAGTCACCGAGTTCTACATCGACGCCATGCACGCCGACGAGCGCGCGCTAGGCGTCGAGACGCCGGACCGCGAGCCGCGCGCGACCGAGTACGTCGGCGAGATGCTGGACATCATCGGCAAGCTCGAACAGAACGGCCTCGCCTACCAGGCCGACGATGGCGACGTGAACTACGCCGTGCGCGGCTTTCCGGGTTACGGCAAGCTGTCCGGCAAGACGCTGGACGATCTGCGCGCCGGCGAACGCGTGGCCGTGGGTTCGGCCAAGCGCGACCCCCTGGATTTCGTGCTGTGGAAGTCCGCCAAGGCGGAAGAACCGGCCGATACCAAGTGGGAATCGCCCTATGGCCTGGGCCGCCCGGGCTGGCACATCGAGTGCTCGGCCATGAGCAAGTCGCTGCTGGGCCTGCCGCTGGACATCCACGGCGGCGGTCCGGACCTGAAATTTCCGCACCATGAAAACGAGATCGCCCAGACCGAGGGCGCCTTCGGCGGCGTGCTGGCCAATATCTGGATGCATTGCGGTCCGCTCATGGTCGATTCGGACAAGATGTCCAAGTCGCTGGGCAATTTCCGCACCATCCGCCAGACCATCGCCCAGGAAGAGCCCGCGGCCGATCAGGCGGTCTACCGCGTCAACCCGCGCGAAGCGGAAATGGTGCGCTTCTTCATCGTGCGCAACCATTACCGCAGCCCGCAGAACTACACGCCGGACAACCTGGTCGACGCGCAGAACGCGCTCGACCGCCTGTACCAGGCGCTGCAGAACGTGCCGGCCGACGCGCAAGGCATCGATTGGAACGAGCCGCAGGCCCAGGCCTTCAAGGCGGCCATGGACGACGACTTCAACAGCTCGGGCGCCGTGGCGGCCTTGTTCGAACTGGCCTCCGAGGCCAACCGCGGCAAGAACGCGCGCAGCGCCGGCCAGTTGAAGGCGCTGGCATCGCTGCTGGGTCTGCTGCAGCAGGATCCGGCGGCCTATTTCCAGTCGCCCACCCGCTATTCCGCTGCGGCCATGGAGCAGGGCGAGCGTCGCGAGCTGGACGCCGAGGCCATCCAATCCTTGATCGACGCGCGCGCCGCCGCCAAGGCGGCCCGCAACTTTGCTGAAGCCGACCGCATCCGCGTGGAACTGCGCGAGGCCGGCATCGAACTCGACGACAAGCCGGGCGGCGTGACGCAATGGCGTCGAGCTTGAACCCGCAGGACCCGCCCGCCATGTCCACTGCCGACCTCGAGATTCCCAAGCCCGAGTATTGGGAAGCCGCCGTAGCTCACCTGATGCGGCGCGACCGCATCCTGAAAAAGATCATCCCCCAGCATCCCGAGGTCTGGCTGACTTCGCGCGGCACGCCTTTCGTGACGCTGGCGCGGGCGATCATCGGACAGCAGGTATCCAGCAAGGCGGCCGACACCGTCTGGACCCAGTTCATCGACGCCGTGGGCAAGCGCCCCACGCCCGTCGCCGTGCTGCGCGTCGGCCTGGAAGGCTTGCGCGCGGCGGGGCTGTCGCAGCGCAAGGCCGAGTACGTGCTGGACCTGGCGGTGCATTTTGGCGAACGCCGGGTTCATCCCGAGAAATGGGCGGCAATGGACGACGAAGCCGTCATTTCCGAACTGACCGCCATCCGGGGCATAGGCCGCTGGACGGCGGAGATGTTTTTGATTTTCAATCTGCAGCGGCCTGATGTCCTGCCGCTGGATGATCCTGGGTTGCTCAAGGCAATCTCGCTACACTATTTCAGCGGCGAGCCTGTCTCGCGCTTCGAGGCTCGCGAAGTCTCGTTGGCGTGGCAACCCTGGCGTACCGTGGCGACCTGGTATCTGTGGCGCAGTCTGGAACCGACTCCGGTTCAGTACTGACGCACGCCAGGCAGCCCATCTACGGAACCACACTACATGCGCAATACATTTCTGGAATTCGAACAACCGCTCGCCGAGCTTGAGAACAAGATCGAGCAGCTGCGCTACGTGCAGGCCGATTCAGCGGTAGACATCTCCGACGAAATCGGACGTCTGCAGCAGAAGAGCCAGACCTTGGCCAAGGAAATCTACGCCAAGCTCACGCCCTGGCAGACGGCCCTGGTCGCCCGCCATCCCCAGCGTCCTTACACGCTGGACTACGTGCGCGAAATGTTCACCGACTTCCATGAGCTGCACGGCGACCGCATGTACGCCGACGACCAGTCCATCATCGGTGGCCTGGCGCGCTTCAACGGCACGCCCTGCATGGTCATCGGCCACCAGAAAGGGCGTGACACCAAGGAGCGCGCCGCCCGCAATTTCGGCATGCCGCGTCCGGAAGGCTATCGCAAGGCCCTGCGCCTGATGCGCCTGGCCGAAAAATTCGGCATTCCCGTGTTCACCTTCGTGGATACCCCGGGCGCCTATCCCGGCATCGGCGCCGAAGAGCGCGGCCAGTCCGAAGCCATCGGCCACAACCTCTACGCCATGGCCGAGCTGAAGGTCCCCGTGATCTGCACCATCATCGGCGAAGGCGGTTCGGGCGGCGCCCTGGCCATCGCCGTGGGCAATGCCGTGCTGATGCTGCAGTACGCGACCTACGCCGTGATTTCGCCGGAAGGCTGCGCCTCGATCCTGTGGCGCAGCGCCGACAAGGCGCCCGAGGCCGCCGAGGCCCTGGCCATCATCGCGCCGCGCCTGAAGGATCTGGGCCTGGTGGACCGCGTGGTCAACGAACCGGTGGGCGGCGCCCATCGCGACCCCCGCGTCATGGCCCGCCTGCTGCGCCGCGCGCTGGGCG
>NZ_DATCUY010000050.1:0-3982 GCF_036567245.1 Achromobacter sp.
CGCGTCGGTCAGCCCGTGCTCCGAGGGCGCGGCCAGGCCCGGGCGTCCGCCCTCGACGGCCAGCGCCGCCTGCAAGGCGCCTTCGCGCAGATGGGCGCCCATCGCCCCGATATCGGCGCCAGACGGCTGCTGGTACAGACGCAGGCCCAATTCAGGCAGGATGGCCAGCAGATGGTCGAAGATGTCGCCCTGGATGCGTTCGTACTCGACCCAGGCGGTCACGGCGGTAAAACAATAGACCTCGACCGGGATGCCCTCGGACGTGGGCTCCATCATGCGCACCATCATGGCCATGTCCTGGCGCACCTCCGGATTCTGCTTCAGATAGGCCAGCGCGTAGGCCCGCAGGGTGCCGATATTGGTCAGGCGGCGGCGGTTGGCCGGCACGCTGGCCAGCTCGCCCATGGTCTGGTTGGCCTGGGCGATGTCGTGGGTCTTGGCCTGCAGGTAGTCGTGCAGCAGACGGAACCGCATCAGCCGCTGCGCCTCGTCGTCGCTCAGGAAGCGCACGCTGGCCGAGTCGATGCGGATGGTGCGCTTGATGCGCCGCCCGCCCGATTCAAACATGTGGCGGTAGTTGCGGTAGCTTTCCGAGAACAGCTTGTAGGTGGGCACCGTGGTAACGGTGTTGTCCCAGTTCTGCACCTTGACCGTGTGCAGCGCGATGTCCTTGACGAAACCGTCGGCGTTGGACTGCGGCATTTCGATCCAGTCGCCGATGCGCAGCATGTCGTTGCTGGTCAGCTGGGTGCTGGCCACCAGGGACAGCAGCGTGTCCTTGAACACCAGCAGCAGGACGGCGGATAGCGCGCCCAGGCCCGAGATCATCCAGAGCGGCGAACGATCGATCAGGATGGAAAGCACCAAAACGGTGCATACCGCCATCAGGATCAGCTTGCTGATCTGGATATAGCCCTTGATGGAACGGGTCTGCGCGCGCGTGGTGGCCGAGTAGGTGTCCTGCCAGGCGCTCAGCACGCCGGAAAACGCCACGAACACGCAGATCCAGGCGCCGGCGTGCGCCAGCCGCCCGACGATGGTCACCGCCCGCTCGACGTGCGGCACCAGGCCTATGCCCAGCGACACCACCGCAAACGGCACCGCGTACCAGAGGTTCTGGTAGGCGCGGCGGCGCTGCAGGGCCTTGTCCCAATCGCCCCTGCCGCTGAGCACCAGCACGCGGTGCGCCAGCAGCAGCACGACCCGGGCCACGACCCACTGGACGAACAGCGCGGTCAGGATCAGCGCGCCGATCCCGATCAAGGTCTGCGCCCAGGCTTCGCGCGGCAGATGGGTATCCAATTGGGTGACCAGCTCTTCCCATTCCAGGGGCATAGGCTCTCTTCCTGCTCTAAGGTCTTGAAACTAATCCAGGATTATCCGACAAGTAGGCTCGCCGGAACGTTCGCGGCGCGCAAAACCGGCCCTCTCCGTCGCCCGGCGCCACGCCAGGCCCTATAATTCCGCCCATCATGGCAAACACTCCCTCCCCCGATCAAAACCAGTTCGCCAACAAGGCGCAGGCCTGGTCCGCCCGGTTCTCGGAACCGGTTTCCGAACTCGTCAAGCGCTATACGGCGTCCGTGGATTTCGACAAGCGCCTGGCGCGCTACGACATCCAGGGCTCGCTCGCGCACGCGGACATGCTGACCGCCCAAGGCATCATCGGCGCCCAGGACCTGGCCGACATCCAGCGTGGCATGACCCAGATCCTGTCCGAAATCGACGCCGGCAGCTTCCAATGGCTGCTCGACCTCGAAGACGTGCACCTGAACATCGAAAAGCGCCTGGTGGAACTGGTGGGCGACGCGGGCAAGCGCCTGCACACCGGCCGTTCGCGCAACGACCAGGTCGCCACCGACATCCGCCTGTGGCTGCGCGCCGAAATCGACAACCTGCTGGACCTGCTGCGCCAACTGCGCCGCGCCCTGGCCACGGTGGCGCTGGAACACGCCGGCACCATCATGCCCGGCTTCACGCACCTGCAGGTGGCCCAGCCGGTCACCTTCGGCCACCACCTGCTGGCCTATGCCGAAATGTTCGGCCGCGACGCCGAGCGCCTGGCCGACTGCCGCCGCCGCGTGAACCGTCTGCCGCTGGGCGCCGCCGCCCTGGCCGGCACGTCGTTCCCGATCGACCGCGAGCGCGTCGCCAAGACCCTGGGCTTTGACGGCGTCTGCCGCAATTCGCTGGACGCCGTGTCCGACCGCGACTTCGCCATCGAATTCTGCGCCGCCGGCGCGCTGATCATGACGCACGTCTCGCGCCTGTCCGAAGAGCTGGTGCTCTGGATGAGCCCGCGCGTGGGCTTCATCGACCTGGCCGACCGCTTCTGCACCGGCAGCTCGATCATGCCGCAGAAAAAGAACCCCGACGTGCCCGAGCTGGCCCGCGGCAAGACCGGCCGCGTCAACGGCCACCTGGTCGCCCTGCTGACCCTGATGAAAGGCCAGCCGCTGGCCTACAACAAGGACAACCAGGAAGACAAGGAAGGCCTGTTCGACACCGTCGACACCGTGCGCGACACGCTGACGATCTTCGCGGACATGGCCGGCGGCATCAAGGTCAAGGCCGACAACATGCGCGCCGCCGCCCTGCAGGGCTTCGCCACCGCCACCGATTTGGCCGACTACCTGGTCAAGCGCGGCGTGCCTTTCCGCGACGCCCACGAAGTGGTGGCCCACGCGGTGCGCGACTGCGAACAGCGCGGCTGCGACCTGGCCGACCTGTCGCTGGACGAGCTCAAGGCCTATCACGCCAGCATCGGCGACGACGTGCACCAGGTCCTGACCCTGGAAGGCTCCGTCGCGGCCCGCAAGCACGTGGGCGGCACCGCCCCCGAGCGCGTGGCCGAGGAAGCGAAGCGCGTGCTGCAGGAAACGGCGGAGTAAGGCTGGTTTTCTCCGACGCAAGATGATCGGCCCCGATTTATCGGGGCCGATTTTCATTGGAGCGCGGGACTTGCCCGGATACCAGCCTCAGGCGATCGACACGTCCAGGCGGCGCCCAAGCTGTCCGAGGGCGGATTCCACTTGCTCGATCCGGGAAGCATGCCGCACGTTCAGCAAGCGGTCCACCTGCGGCATGTGCACCCCCATGCGCCTCGCCAACTCGGCCTTGCGCACTCCCTGCAGAATCATCTCGTTCGACAGAAAGATCTTGCTGGTAATCAAGGCAGGCAAGGTTACCGACGCCTGCCCCTTGGCTGGCTTGGAGGGCATGGGAATGGGGCGGCGCGCCTCGAAATAGATCTCCAGCGCCGCCTCGAGCGCCTCTTCGGCATTGATCGCCGCCTCATCGACGTCCTGGCCCACGGAGAGCGCTTCTGGAATATCAGGAAACCGGACCAGCCACGTATCGTTAGTGTCGCGAGTCAGGGTGTAGGGATAGGTCAGCATTCAGGTTTCCCGTTTGATGAATGTGCCAGGCAGGACTGTCCGCGTGACGCGCATCCGGTGTGCTGGATGCGCAACGTCATTTCAAACCGAGCTGCTTCTTGATTTCGCTTTCCAGATGCTTGCCCATTTCCCTGGACCCGTGATGTGGAAAGATCGTTGTCACGCCGTTCAAGGTAACCCGATAGTGGCTGCTGCCTGATTTGTGCGGCACGAACACCGCCCCTTGCCGTTCCAGCCATCTCTTGAATTCGCTGTATTTCATGACCAATGGTCACGGCCTGATCGAGCATAAACAAAGATGTTGAATAAATAAACAGAAGTGTTTACCCGAGCCGCTATCCTCCCGCCCATGAGCGTAGAAGGGAGCGGCATAAGGCGGGGCTCGACTGGCTCTTTCTCAGACCGAGCGATGTTGCGGCTGCCCGCTAGGCGATACTCAGCGCATCCCCCAGCATCTCCACCACCGCATCCACCTTGGGCAGCAGTTGCTTGCTCAACGGCCACACCAAATACAGAGGCGATCCCTCGGTAGCCAATTGCGGCAGCACTTCGACCACCCGGCCGTCGCGCAAGGCGTCGGCCGC
>NZ_DATCUY010000051.1:0-27051 GCF_036567245.1 Achromobacter sp.
GTCGCGGCCTGCGTCGCGGGGTGGCCTGCTTGTGCTTGGGCGGCGGCGAGGCCACGGCCATCGCCATCGAATTGCTTTGATCCGGCGGCGCGTCCGCCGCCTAGACACAGGAAGACGAACACATGGGACCTCTGGCTGGAATCAGGATCATCGAATTGGCCGGCATCGGTCCGGGGCCGATGGCGGCCATGCTGCTGGCCGACATGGGCGCGACGGTCCTGCGGATCGAGCGCAAAGAACCCGCCGACCTGGGCGTCAAGCGCGAGCTGAAGTACAACCTGCTGCTGCGCAGCCGGCGCTCGATAGCCCTGGACCTGAAGGATCCGCGCGCCGTCGCGCTGGTGTTGCGGCTGCTGCGCAAGGCCGACGGGCTGATCGAAGGATTCCGTCCGGGCGTGACCGAGCGGCTGGGCCTGGGACCGCAAGCCTGCCTGGCGGAGAATCCCCGGCTGGTCTATGGCCGCATCACAGGCTGGGGCCAGGACGGGCCGCTGGCGCAAGTGGCCGGGCATGACATCAACTACATCGCCGTCACCGGCGTGCTGGACGCCATCGGCCGGGCCGGCCAGCCGCCTACGCCTCCGCTCGCATTGGTGGGCGATTTCGGCGGCGGCGGTCCCTATCTGGCATTGGGCATGCTGGCCGCCATCATCGAAGCGCGCCAGTCCGGGCAAGGCCAGGTAGTGGACGCCGCCGTGATGGACGGCGTGGCCTCGATGGCCACGGCCTTCTACGGACTGGCCGCGTCGGGGGCGTGGCTGCCCCAGCGGGGGACCAACATCCTCGATTCGGGCGCGCCGTTCTATGACGTTTACCGATGCGCGGACGGCCTGTGGCTGTCGGTCGGCCCGATAGAACGCCGCTTCCATGAACTGCTGCTGCGGCAGCTGGGCCTGGACGACGATGCCATCCGCGAACTGGGAGACCATCAGGACAGGGCCACCTGGCCTCGCCTGCGGACGGCGCTGGCCACCGCCTTCGCCCAGCGCCCCCGGGAGGAATGGTGCGAACAGCTGGCGCAGTTGGACGTGTGCGTGGCGCCCGTGCAAACGTTGGGAGATGCCGCCGGGCATCCCCAGGTCAAGGCGCGCGGCACGCTGCTGGAAGTGGACGGAATTACACAGCCCGCGCCGGCGCCGCGCTTCAGCAGGACGCCCAACGCCAGGCCGACGGCGCCGCAGCCGCCGGACGCCGGAGCGCTGGAGGGTTGGCTGGATCCGGAGGATCTGGAGGCCTGCGGAAAAATGCTCTGAACGTCGCCTTCCTGAATAGAATGGGCTTCGCGTTCACCATTCTGGAGTCGTCCCATGAACTTGCAACTACGATTTCTCTCGCTTTTTGCCATGTGTGTGATGTCGGCCGGCGCTGCGGCTGAAACGCTGCCGGTGGTCCAGTTCATTGCCACGGGGGGCACGATTGCGATGAAGGTGGATCCAGTCACCAAGGGGGTGGTTCCCGCCATCTCGGGTGATGACCTGATGCAGACGGTGCCCGACGCCGCCAAGTACGCCCGCATAGAAGTCAACAACTTCTCGGCCATGTCGGCCAACTATGTCGAGCCCAAGTGGTGGACGCGCTTGACCAAGTCGGTGGATGACGCCTTGGCCCGGCCTGAGGTGGCGGGCGTGGTGATCGCCCATGGCACGGACACGATGGAGGAGACCGCGTACTGGCTGGATCTGACCGTGAAGTCCGACAAGCCGGTGATCCTGATTGGCGCGCAACGCAATGCATCCTCCCCGGATTTCGACGGGCCGCGCAATCTGCTCAATGCGATCCGGATCGCCACCGCACCGGATGCCAAGGGCAAGGGGGTGATGATCGCCATGAACAACCAGATCAACGCCGCGCGCACGGCGACCAAGACCCATACCGCGGATGTCGAGACGTTCAAATCCGGCGATTTCGGCTTTCTCGGGGAGGTCTGGTCGGACCGCGTGCAATTCTCGCGCACGCCCTTGCGGCGGCAGCACATCGACATAGGCGCGGGCGAAATGCCGTGCGTGGAAATCCTGCCGATGTTCGGCGGCGCTGATGGCGATCTGCTGCGCTATGCCGTGGACCAGGGGGCGAAGGGCATCGTGGTCCAGGCCGTGGGCATGGGCAACATGAACGTATCGATGTTCGAGGCCGTGAAGTATGCGCTGGGCAAGGACGTGCCGGTGGTCATATCGACGCGCGTGCCCAATGGCCGGACGATGCCGGTCTACGGCTTCCCTGGGGGCGGGAAAACTACTTTCGACGCAGGCGCCGTCATGGCAGGCGACCTCAGCCCGCAGAAGGCCCGGCTGCTGCTGATGCTGCTGTTGCATCAGGGGCAGCACGGCAAGGAAGCGCTGCAGGCCGCATTTGATCGTTGAATGCCGCGGGCAAGAGCTGCGGCACCCACGGCGCAGGCCTTCCGGAACAAGGTTCGGCGCTGTGCGGCGGCGTTCAAAGGCCTTTTCCCGTGATCGCCTGAACAACAATTCCGATCATTTCTGGGCGCGCGTCCCCGCTTCGGTATTGCGTTGGACTACAAAAGAAGCGAGTGCATAGCGCGCAAAAAAAGCCCCGGAGGAAACCCCCGGGGCGAATCTTCAAATCGTGCCGGGCAGACCCATGCCGGCACGGCCTTTCTTCTTACGAAGCGCGCAGCGTCTTGGCCGCGGCGACCATGTTGGTCAGCGCCGGAATCACCTCTGCCCATTGGCGGGTTTTCAGGCCGCAGTCCGGGTTGACCCACAGGCGTTCGGCCGGAACGCGCTCGGCGGCTTTCTTCATCAGTTGCACGATATGCTCCTGGCTCGGAATGTTGGGCGAATGTATGTCATACACGCCGGGGCCGATCTCGTTGGGATAGTTGAAGTTGTCGAAAGCGTCGAGCAGTTCCATGTCGGAGCGCGAGGTCTCGATGGTAATGACGTCGGCATCCATATCGGCGATCGAGGCGATGATGTCGTTGAACTCCGAATAGCACATATGGGTGTGAATCTGGGTCTGGTCGTCCACGCCGTTGGCGGTGATGCGGAAGGACTCCACAGCCCAGTCGAGGTATTCCTGCCATTGTGCGCGGCGTAGCGGCAAACCCTCGCGCAGGGCAGCTTCGTCGATCTGGATCACGCGCACGCCGGCCTTCTCCAGGTCCAGCACTTCTTCGCGTATGGCCAGCGCCAACTGCTTGCACGACACCGAGCGCGGCTGGTCGTCACGCACGAAGGACCAGTTCAGGATGGTGACCGGGCCGGTCAGCATGCCCTTCATCGGCTTCTGGGTCAGCGATTGGGCGTAGGTGATCCATTCCACCGTCATGGCCTTGGGGCGGCTGATGTCGCCGAACAGGATGGGCGGCTTCACGCAGCGTGAACCGTAGGACTGCACCCAGCCGAATTGGCTGAAGGCATAGCCTTGCAGTTGTTCTCCGAAGTATTCGACCATGTCGTTGCGTTCGGCTTCGCCGTGGACCAGTACGTCCAGTTCCAGCGCTTCCTGCTCGCGCACGCTGCGGGCAATTTCGGCCTGCATGGCGGCCCTGTAGCCAGCGACATCCAGGCGGCCGGCCTTGAATTCGCTGCGGGCATGGCGGATCTCGGCAGTCTGCGGAAAGGAGCCGATAGTGGTGGTGGGGTATGCCGGCAGCTTGAGCAGCGCGGCCTGCTTGCCGGCGCGCACGGTATAGGCGTGCTTGCGCTGGCCGAGCTTGGCGTCGATCTTGGCCACGGCGGCTTGCACGGCCGGGTTGTTGACGCGCGGCGAGGCACGGCGAGCGGCCAGGGCGGCGGCATTGGCAGCCAATTCCGCCTTGACGGCCTCGCGACCGTCGCGCAGGGCGCGGCCCAGGAGGCGCAGTTCATCCAGTTTTTGCAGAGCATAGGCCAGCCAGGATTTGATCTCGGCATCGAGCTTCTGCTCATTGTTCAGGTCCACCGGCACGTGCAGCAGCGAGCACGAGGGCCCGATCCACAGGCGCGCGCCGAGCTTGGCGGCTATGGGCTCAACCCAGTCCAGCACGGCAGTCAGGTCGGTCTTCCAGATGTTGCGACCGTTGATCACCCCCAGCGATAGCACTTGGTCGGGCGCCAAGGCAGCGATGACGGCTTGCACGTCGTCGCGGCCGTTGATGGCATCGACGTGAATGCCGGCGACAGGCAGCTTGGCCAGCAATGCCACGTTGTCCTTCAGTTGGCCGAAGTACGAAGCCAGCAGCAACTTGACGCGGCTGGCTTTGAGCACGTTGTAGGCGGTCGCCAGGGCATCTTGCCAAGCCGCATCCAGCTCGGTGACCAGGATCGGTTCGTCGATCTGCACCCACTCCACGCCTTGCGCGGCCAGGGTATCCAGCAGTTGGGCGTAGACCGGCAAGAGACGGCCCAGCAGAGCCAGCTTGTCGGACTCATCCTTGGCCTTGCCCAGCGCCAGGTAGGTCACCGGGCCAACAATCACCGGCTTGGCCCGGACACCCTGGGCCCGGGCTTCGGCCAATTGCTCCAGCAGGCGCGTAGCGTCCAGCTTGAACTCGGTGGCGGCGGTGAACTCGGGGACGATGTAGTGGTAGTTCGTATCGAACCACTTGGTCATTTCACCGGCGGCCACGCCGCCGCAGCAGCCGGCGTGTTCTTCGGCGCCCAGGGCGGAACGGCCGCGCGCCACACGGAAATAGTTGTCCAGTTGGTCGCCGTGGAAGCCTTGTACCCGCTCGGGCAGGTTGCCCAGGGTAAAGCTCATGTCCAGGACCTGGTCGTAGAAGGCAAAGTCCCCCACAGGCACCAGGTCCAGGCCGGCCTGGTTCTGCCAGTGGCGCTGGCGCAGTTCGGCGCCCAGCGCCTTGAGCGCGTCGCGCGAGGATTCGCCCTTCCAATAGGATTCGAGGGCGAACTTGAGTTCGCGCTTGGCGCCGATGCGCGGAAAGCCGAGATTGTGAATGGTGGTCATGATCCGCTCTCAAAAAAATTCTTGAACTGGCGAATCGTAGGGGTGCGAAACGATGAAGTAAAATGGTTTTATCTCAACAAACTATGAATTTTATTCATCGACCATGCTTGATCGTACCCATTTATCCATCGTGCAAGAGGTAGAAAAGCAAGGCTCGCTGACCGCAGCCGCAGGCGTCCTGCACGTGACGCAGTCGGCCTTGAGCCACAGCATGAAGAAGCTGGAGCTGCAGCTGGGCACCGACATCTGGCTACGCGAAGGCCGCAGCCTGAGGCTCACGCAGGCTGGCCAATACCTGTTGGCGGTGGCCAACCGGGTGTTGCCGCAACTGGCCCTGGCCGAAGAGCGTCTGCGTCAGTTCGCCCAGGGAGAGCGCGGGTCACTGCGCATCGGCATGGAATGCCATCCCTGCTACCAATGGCTGCTGAAGATTGTCTCCCCGTATCTGGCAGCCTGGCCGGACGTGGACGTGGATGTGAAGCAGAAATTCCAGTTCGGGGGCATCGGGGCGCTGTTCGGCTACGAAATCGACCTGCTGGTCACTCCCGACCCATTGAACAAGCCCGGGCTCGTGTTCGAGCCTGTATTCGACTACGAGCAAGTGCTGGTCGTGGCTGGCAGCCACCCTCTCGCCAAGGAAGAGTACGTCACCCCCAAACAGCTCACCAACGAAGTGCTGGTGGCCTACCCCGTGCCGGTCGACAGGCTCGACATCTACAACATGTTCCTGACGCCGGCCGGCATCACGCCCAAGCGCCACAAGGCCATCGAGACCACGGACATCATGCTGCAAATGGTTGCCAGCGGCCGCGGGGTGGCGGCGTTGCCACGCTGGCTGGTGCTGGAATACGCGGACACGATGGATGTGGCGCCAGTCCGGCTGGGCAAGAAAGGCATCGCCAAGCACATCTATCTGGGCGCCCGCGAGGCGGACGTGGGTATCGATTACCTGCGTGCCTTTATCGAGCAAGCGAAACGGCCGGCCGCAGCTTGATTCTTCGCATTCCCCACAGCAAGGCCGTCCCAATGGAAGGACGGCAAGCGCAGAGGGTCGAATGACGTGCGAGCAGATCGACCCGCCCGCCGAACCATGAATACAGCTAATGGTTTCATGAAATCAATTCACTTTTTTTCATGGATAGCCCGACATAAACTACGCCCCCTATATCGTCAGTGTCCAGACTGCTGAATAAAAAACAGAATCAGGCAGCGCTGACGAAGCAAGCGACAGGCGCGGGTTTTATTTCAGGAAGCAGGCAGCGGATCACAATGAGTACAGAGTTCACATTTGCCATCAAGAGCATTTGTTTCGATGAGGACTATCGTCCTTCGGACAATACGCGGATCACAACCAACTTTGCCAATCTTGCCCGAGGAACGAGTCGCCAGGAAAACCTGCGCAACACCCTCAGGATGATAGACAACCGTTTCAATGCCTTGGCGCATTGGGATAATCCCAAAAGCGATCGCTATTCCGTCGACCTTGAAATCATTTCTGTCGAGATGAGCATTGATGGCGCGAGCCGCGACAATGCCCTCCCTTTGATCGAAATATTGAAGACCAGCATTGTCGACCGCAAAACCAACGAACGCATCGAAGGCATCGTAGGGAATAATTTTTCCTCTTACGTGCGGGATTACGACTTCAGCGTGCTGCTGCTGGAACACACCAGGAACCAGACCGGATTCAGCACTCCAGACAATTTCGGAGACCTGCACGGCAAGCTGTTCAAGTGCTTCGTGAATTCAAGCACTTACAAGGAACACTTCAGCAAGCCGCCCGTCATATGCCTGAGCGTATCGAGCAGCAAGACCTATCATCGGACTGAAAACCAGCATCCCGTATTGGGCGTTGAGTACCAGCAGGATGAGTATTCGCTGACCGACGAGTATTTCAAGAAAATGGGGATGAAGGTTCGCTACTTCATGCCTCCGAATAGCGCTGCGCCTTTGGCCTTCTATTTTTCCGGCGATCTGCTGAGCGATTACACCAATCTCGAGCTCATCAGCACCATCAGCACGATGGACACCTTCCAGAAGATCTACCGGCCAGAGATTTACAACGCGAATTCCGCGGCGGGAAGAGCCTATCAGCCCAGCTTGAAGCACCAGGATTATTCGTTGACCCGGATTGTTTACGATCGAGAGGAACGTAGCCAGCTGGCTATCGAGCAGGGCCGGTTTGTCGAGGAACACTTCATCAAACCATACCAGTCGATTCTTGAGCAGTGGTCCGCCAACTACCCTCTTTGATCAATCAAAAAAACCAAGGCATCTATTGTGAAAAAATTGCTCCCCACCTCGACCGCCGGCAGCTTGCCCAAACCCTCCTGGCTCGCGGAACCCGAGAAACTCTGGTCCCCCTGGAAATTGCAGGATGAGGGCTTGGCCGAGGGCAAGCAGGATGCTTTGCGCTTGTCTCTGCAAGAACAGCAGCATGCGGGTATCGATATCGTCAGCGATGGCGAGCAAACGCGCCAGCATTTCGTGACGACGTTTATCGAGCACCTGGACGGCGTTGATTTCGAGAACCGCAAGACCGTCAGGATTCGCGATCGCTATGATGCGAGCGTTCCGACCGTCGTAGGCGCTGTGGCTCGCCGCAAGCCCGTGTTTGTCGAAGATGCCAAGTTCTTGCGTCAGCAGACCAAGCAGCCGATCAAATGGGCTTTGCCGGGTCCCATGACGATGATCGATACGCTCTATGACAGCCACTATCAAAGCCGCGAAAAGCTGGCTTGGGAATTCGCCAAGATCCTCAATCAGGAAGCCAGGGAGCTGGAGGCTGCTGGTGTCGATATCATCCAGTTCGATGAGCCCGCATTCAATGTGTTCTTTGACGAGGTGAATGACTGGGGCGTTGCCACGCTGGAAAGAGCCATTGAAGGACTCAAGTGTGAAACTGCTGTCCATATTTGCTATGGCTATGGCATTAAAGCCAATACGGATTGGAAAAAGACGCTGGGATCGGAATGGCGGCAATACGAAGAGGCTTTCCCCAAGCTGCAGAAATCCAGTATCGATATCGTCTCGCTGGAATGCCAGAACTCTCGCGTTCCCATGGACCTTATCGAACTCATCCGGGGCAAGAAAGTGATGGTGGGCGCCATTGACGTGGCGACCGATGTCATCGAAACACCCGAGGAAGTCGCCAACACCCTGCGCAAGGCTCTTCAGTTTGTCGATGCCGACAAGCTCTATCCTTGCACCAACTGCGGCATGGCTCCCTTGTCTCGTGGAGTCGCAAGAGGCAAGCTGAGTGCCTTGAGTGCGGGCGCGGAAATCGTCCGCAGGGAACTCTCGAACTGATTCCGAGGCAAAAGTGGCCGTCGTGAGCTGCTCGCGACGGCCGCCTGCAGTACCGGACTACTCCAGGTCTTCCTCAGCACTTCGAGCTGCACCCAGTATCTAGACCCTACCATGTCACTTTCCAGTACCGCGATCGAGCCATTGCGCTTTCGCGAAGCTCTCGGGCACTACGCGTCCGGCATCACGGTGATTACATCGCACATCGAAGGCGAGCCGATAGGCTTCACTTGCCAGTCGTTCCATAGCGTGTCCATGAGTCCGCCGCTGGTGTCGTTCAGCGTGATGTCCAGTTCGGCCAGCTATCCAAAAATCCGCCAGGCAGGTCGATTCGTAGTCAATATCCTGTCAGATGAGCAAGTCAGGATCTCCAACCAATTCGCTCAGCGAGGCGCGGACAAGTGGCGCGACGTAGCGTGGCAGGAATCGCCGCTCGGTAATCCGGTCATTGCCGGCAGCCTGCACTGGCTTGATTGCGAGATTTACGCCGAACACGCGGCGGGTGATCACCTGATTGTGATCGGTGAAGTGAAAGCCTTGAATCTGCAGAAAGCTGCTTCTACGCAGCCGTTGCTGTATTTCAAAGGACAGTATCGCAACATCGCCGCGCACGGCGGGGTTTGAAGACTTACCTCCGCTGTCCTTTTACGTTTCAATCAATCGGAATCCGCGGCAACGGTCGCTGGCGCCACAACCGACAGGCGGCGTTTGACCGTCCATTCCACAGCATCTAGCGCATTCGCGGCGACATCGGTCTTCCAGATCGACCGCGTCACACTCCAGCCCAAGGCTCTGCTGCGCCATCCCTTGCGGTTGAAAACCTGGCCGTGGAACGTAGTGATCAGAGGCGAACTTCGTTGGCTCCATCCAGGTTTGAGTGGCAGGAATAAAGTTCGCCTTTTCGGGGCGCAACATTTTCGGGCCGCTGATTTTTATCTCAAGGCTCGCCTTCTTAATCGACGCATGGCCGGATCCGCCTGCCGTCGTAGTGGGGTGTCACTGGTCGATTGAAGCTTCTTCGTTGACAATCTGGAGCTTATTCAGGAAACTCATTTTCGTTGCGCTGCAACCATACGGCGCAAGTCGACGCATGTGCTTTATCCCTCCTGTGTGCAAGGGGCTCGAATCGGCCCACGCCAGACGAAAACGCTAGTATGTTTCTTGGCTGTATTTTGGAGAGTGGCTGCTATGCATCTAAATCGACGCGGTTTCCTGGCGTTTTTGACATCGTTCGCCGCTTGCACTCCCAATTGGACAGCAGCGTCGCAATTCAGCCCCAACGCTGAACAAATCGAACAGGCATATCTGTATCTGCTCGGCCGGCTGCTGGTACTGCGGCAAGAGCACACCGACCGCGCCGGGGCTTCATTTTCGTATAACCAGATCAAATACAACCCGCTAGGCTCGGCGGATTTCGTCAATCCCAATTTCGACGTGGCGTATCTGGAAGCCTGGGTAGCAGTGGATGACCGGACGCCCGTTCTGCTGACTGTGCCGCGGATCGAGGGCCGTTATTACACCGCCCAGATCCTGGACGAATGGGGCGAGGTCATTGCCAACATCAACGAGCGTACGTTTCCCTCTCAACCGTTCGGAACCTATGCGCTGGTGGCACCTGGCTGGCAAGGCGACCTGCCTGCCGGCACCGCCCGGATAGAGCTGCATTCCCGCAAAGCCAAGTTGCTTGGCCGCGTAGAGTTGAAGGACGACCCTGAGGGTGCAGTAAAGCTGCAACGGGCCTTCGAACTGAAGACGCTGGGCATCCCTGTCATTCTTCCGCCGCCAGTCGTACCCCCGTTCATCAACAAGGACTTGTTGGGCGTGGAAATATTCGACGATGTCGATGCTCGGATTGGCAGCGCGTTTGACGTGTCTCCAGTGGCCGCACAAATGCAGCAACGGGTGCGCGCGGTGGCCAAGTATGCGTCCTCGTCAGTCGAGGCGCGTTCCGCGGTTGACAAGCAGTTGCGTGAACAGGTGGTCCCGCAGTTCATCGAATATGCTTTCACAAAGAGCGCCCCATATCGCAACCACTGGGTGGGCGGATCTCCTACCGGCAATTACGGCAGCGACTATTTGCTCCGTACCGTGGTCAACTACGCGGGCATCTGGGCCAACACGCGCGATGAGGTGATCTATTTCGTGGCGACGCGCGATGCCAACGAGGCCCCTTTCAACGGCTCGAACAGCTATGTCCTGCATTTCCCCGCCGACAAGCTGCCGCAGTCCGTGGTCGATGGCTATTGGTCGGTCATTCTTGTGAGCGTGCCGGACTATCGCGTGGTGCCTAACGATGTGAAGCGCTACAACTTCAACAACCACTCGAACCTCAAGCTCGAACAAGATGGCTCTCTGAAGATCGCCATCGGTCCAAAACCGGTCGCCGGTATGAGTGAAACGAACTGGCTGCCTGCGCCTGACGGCAAACCGTTCTCGCTGACGTTCCGCACTTATGTTCCAAAAGAAGCGGTGAAAACCGGAGCATGGACGCCGCCGCCTGTCACCAAGCTCTGACTCGAAATACACAGCGTAGAGGAACGACGATGCCGTTAGCCAGAAATGTCACCCTTCTGATCTTGAGTGCGGCATGTGCCGCGGTTGCCTCCGCCCAACCCGTCGAGATTTCTCCGGCATTTTCACGGACCATGCCCGCGGGTCCAATCAAGGGTTCGAAGATCACTGAGTCGTACGCGCGACTCGTTGTGAGGGATGCATACTTCTGGGCATGGCCTCTCGTGAACATGGCGGCACGTCGGGCCTCTTATGCCAAAGTCCCCGAGATGATGTACCTGGGCGCTGCGCCGACAGCGCCCTTGAACCACCTGGCTATGTTGACCGATTATTTCCCTCCCGAAGTGCGGCTTGTTGCGAGCCCAAACCAGGATGTGGTCTACGGCGGGGGATTGGTCGCATTGGATCAATCTCCGGTTGTCATTCAGGTGCCGGACTTCGGTGACCGCTTCTGGGTGTATCAGGCAGTTGATTCGCGCACAGATGGCTTTGCGCAACTCGGCAAGATGTACGGCACACAGCCGGGTTTCTATCTGCTTGTCGGCCCCAACTGGTCGGGTGAAATACCCAAAGGCATCACACGGGTTTTCAGATCAACTACGAACACTGGCAACATCGTTCCTAGAGTGTTCATGGACGACACGCCCAAAGATAGGGCCGCAGTCCAAGAGGTTCTCAAGGGCATCGTCATGTACCCGGCCGCACAGTTCGACGGCACCATGAAGTCTGTGGACTGGAAGAGCCTTAAGCATGTGCCGCAAAATGACGCGGGGGAGGCGGAAACCCAGTGGGTAACCCCAGATAATTTCCTAGATCTGCTGCCCGCGGCATTGGCCGACGCCCCGCCGCTGCCTGGCGAAGAGGCCCGGTATGCACAGGTCCTGTCGGTGCTGGACGCAGTGAAGTCCAACCCGGAGCTACGCAAGGCGGCGGTGGATGAAGCCAGAAAGGCGGACACCGAACTTATTGCACCGCTGTTCCAGTTCCGAAATTTCGGATTGGAATTACGCCACCACTGGACAACGACGACGAATACAGCCGCCTTTGGCGTGGACTATTTCACGCGAACCGCAGTGGCAAAGTCGAATATCTTCGTGAACGCGCCCAACGAGACAAAGTACTTTTACCAGGATCTTGACGAGGCAGGCTCACGCCTGAACGGTGCCAACAGGTACTCCCTGACCTTTGCGAAGGGCCAGACACCGCCGGTTCATGGGTTTTGGTCGATCACTCTGTACAACGACAAACATTTCTTCGTTGCGAATGACATCAAGCGTTATTCGGTGGGCACAAAGAACAAAGACCTCAAGCTAAACGAGGATGGCACCTTGACGATCTACGTTCAAACCGACCCACCGTCAGATCCGACCCACCGAGCCAATTGGTTACCTGCCCCGAAGGAAGGGGAGTTCTCGCTGTATATCCGGGCCTACTGGCCGAAGGCGGCGACGACCAGCGGACAATGGAACCCTCCGGCAGTCGTGCCAGCAAAATAGGCCGGCTCAAGATTCGCTTCGAGGATCTTCCCACTGACTGCTACGAACGACCGGTTGAATGCACAACCCGAAGCGGACAATAGAAAATTGACGTAGAGGAACTCATGCACGCAGTGGCCGACACCGAAGGTGATTCGTACCCTGCCAACCTAATGAATATACTGGTACGTCGTGTCCACAGAACCACGTATCGAATTTCGGTATCCAATGAGCGACTCACCCATCTACATCGTCGATCTCGATGTCACCTTGGAAGACGCGCCCGCATTCGCCGAGAGCGGCATGCGTTGGCTGGAAGCAATGTGCATTGCTGTTCGTTCCCCTGGGGCCGAGGTCGCCTTTTCTCCTGTCAGCCACGCGCCTGCGCCCGGTATTGCTCGTTGGGCCAAATGGGTAAACGAGCAGAGCAATAACGGGATAGGCGCAATCGTGGGGCGGCGTGTCTACAACGCTGGTTCGCAGGAGGTCGAGACGCTGCGCTGCCCGTGCTGCTCCGCAGCGCATGATTCCGCCTCTCTCCCGTGGCATGAGATGATTTCCGCGTGGTATTCGGGAGAACGTGGCGAGCTCGAATGCCCAAGCTGTCGACAATCGGACAGTATCAATCAATGGCGATTTTTACCGCTTGCATGGGGATTGGGAAACCTCGCATTTGGGTTTGACGGACCCGGCGTAGATGACGCATTGGCTCTAGAACTGGGAAAAGTCCTGGGGCATAGGATGGTCGTCGTGTTTGATAAGTTCTAGTCGACCCCGCTGCCATTCGACCGCCGCTCTCGTCCGAAGCGGAAACTGGAGAATGACTCAAAGTGGCCGCGAGCTGCCGTTGGTGATCGGCCGTTGTCGAGCCCCGTTGCCGTTGCTCAATCTTCGCCCGCTAATGATCATGAAGCCTAAAAAGTGCGGTGCGCCTCGGTATCTGGAATGTCGAAGGTGCTTCAGTGCGGCCTTATCACACCCATAATCGATATACCCAGAACGATTCGTCCTCTGCGAATCGTCGCGCGAATTCGCAGGGTGAAAAGCCGGTGATGCGCTTTACCGCTCGGCTCAGATGGGCCTGGTCGGCAAAGCCTTCGTCGTAAGCGATTGCCGCCCAATCCAGAGACCCTCCGGCCTCGAACTGTGCGCGGGCATTGAAGAACAAGCCTTCGGTCTTGACGAGGGATTGCCATTCTCGCAAGGATCGGCCGCTATATGCCTTGATACGCCGCTCCACGTGACGTGCGCTGTTCGACCGCCGCCAGTCGTAAGCGAGCCAGGTGAGCCCCTTGACCCACTGACGCCCTGCGCCGCATAGCGACGCAAATGCTGAGCCTGAATGGCCGGACGAGCGCCAGCGCGGCAGGATATGACGCTCAATGGCAGCGAGCGAGGCGGCTTCACTGTCTGCCGCGAGGATAGATTCGAATAGCGCATGCCATGAGCCATCAAGCAGATCGCGCGCATCGACGATCATGTCCTGAATCGCGGAGAGGTCGATTTGGAACAACGCTTGCGCGGCGCCCGCGTCGAAGCAGATCATTCCCGTGCGGCCGCCGGCCGGTGCCCAGCAAACTGAGGGATTCGAATGACTGCCAGACAATACGATCGGGGATCTCAAGGGCCGCCACTTCGGTCCAGTCTCTGTTTGTTCGATCCGCCCCGCATCGACGTCTTGAAACCACGTCAGGCTTACCATCGGAGAGGCGGGAAGGTGCGTTAGACGTTGCGCGTCGCTCAGATTGGACCCGCGTGTATCGCGCCACAGAATCGCGGCAATTGCTCCTTGCAAGCCTGGCGGGGCAACATGAAGGCGGCTGCGCGGGCGATGGGCGCCGTGCGTCGCCAAGGGCGCTCGGCTCAGCGAGTCGGGGCAAGAAAAGCAGGCGGGGGTCAGATCCATAAACGCGCAGTATAGGTATGTGGGGTGCCACTGTCGATGTCGTTTGCGTTCAAGAGAAACCGTGACGTTTGTCCGAGAATCGGGTCAGCAATCACTAGGAATCTTGACACAATGAGTGCGTCACCAGAACCTCAATGCCCGATCCATCGCGACTCGCCAACGATTGCTCCCGCAATCGGCTCTGCGGGGGCATGGCCTCCTGGTCCGGAGGCCGGTCTAACCGGCTGGAAGCTGCTGAGAGCCATGTCACGTGACTTGCCGGGCGCATTAGCGGCGTGGCGGAATGCATACGGTGACGTCGTGCACCTTCGTATTTGGCCGGAGCACGACGTAGTTGTGGCCGATCCTCAAATGGCGCGAGAACTTCTGGTCAGTCATCATGATGCATTGATCCGCTGGGAGCGCGGCATTCGTGTGTTTTCGCAGGTGCACGGTCATAGTGTGCTGACTGCGGAAGGGGAGGCTTGGCGAAGCCGCCGCCACGCGCTGCTTCCCAGTTTCTCTCCCAAGGCTGTGCAGCGCTTTTCCCCGATCATTGCCAATGCTGCCGCAAGTGCATTCGAGCAGTGGCCAAGAGAGAACCCCAATTGGCCTATTGAGAGAGAACTTACGACGTTGACCATGGACGTGATTCTCCAGTTGGTATTTTCAAGCAGCGTTGGCGAAGACGTGCGTGCAGTCGAGCACGCAATACGTGTGACGAGCGAAGCTACCAATGCCGAGTTCTTCTGGGCGGCCAGCATGCCAGACTGGATGCCTTGGAAACGCAAGAAACGACGTGCGCTGAGGACATTGAAGGACATGATCAATCGACACATAAAGAGTCGCTTGATGATAGCGCCCGCAGCTTGGCCCGATGATCTGCTGACTCGCCTGCTGCAATCTCGTGAAGATGAATCAGAGGAATCTCTTCAGTGCGTACGCGATGAATGCATGACCACGTTTCTTGCTGGCCACGAAACGACAGCAGCGACTTTGGTGTGGTGGGCATGGTGCATGGCATCCAATCCCGAGGCGCAGCGCTTGGCGCGGGATGAGCTACGGCGTGTGCTGCAAGGCAATACGCCCAGCTTCGAGGCGTGTCAACAAGCCAGCTATCTTGTTCAAACGCTTAAGGAAGCGATGAGGCTTTACCCCGTGGCGCCAATGCTGATGAGCCGCCGCGCGACACGCGCTATTCAACTGGGCGACTGGCTGTTTCCTGCACGTACGCTTTTCATGATTCCGGTGCATTCGCTGCATCATGACCCTCGGTGGTTTCCCGACCCGCAAACATTCAGGCCCGAGCGGTTTGCCCACGACGCCCCAGATCTGCCACGAGGTGCGTACATACCTTTTGGAGTGGGACCACGTGTATGTCTTGGACAGCACCTGGCAATGGCTGAAATGACGGTGCTCGCCTCCATGCTATTGCTTCGCTTCGAGCTGGCAGTGCCAATTGGCGCTGCGCCGCCACGTCCAGTGCTCAATGTGACCCTTCGGCCAGAAAAACCAATGCATTTGGCCGTTAGCCAGGTCAGACAGATTCGTCGCAGGACGTCGAGACTTTGAAAAGCTAAAGGGAATGACCACTTGCGACACAAAAGTCCGGTCTGTTCGCGGACGTCCCGGTTGGCACCACGTTAGCCAAACTGCCCGCACAGCGAAATCCTGCAGCTTTTCATCCTGGCTGAGGCGCTCACCGTTCGCCTCGGCTAATGGCCTGATAGGTACGAACGTGCCATCAGAATATCCGGCGGCGAGAATTGCCACCGTTTCGTTGGCCCCACGAAGCGTAGGAGTTTCCCATTTCAACAACTCTGCACAAGTGACTGGCGGTCCACTAGGGATGTCCGGCTTCCCGCCGTTGTTGGCGCAGCCGCTCAAAGCTACAGCCACGCCTATTGGCCCAGTGATGCTCTCACTTTGTTCTTCTCCAATCGTCAGGATTGACCCTAGCCCCGAATTAGTCCGTGTGGATTCAGATGGTCAGGGCAGAATTAGATGCAAATCAAACGTAAAAGTGGGTCAACTCTGCCTGCAAATCAACAGTGAGACCAAAAATACCTAGTTTCAGTGATATGCGGTGATCGCGCATTTTTATAAAGTATCGATCCAGATGGCAAGATGGCGAATTGAAAGATCCGTCAAACAATACCGTAGAAGATGAATAACGATACCGTGCTGCCAGGATCCAGGAGACATCACCAGTCCTTTTCCATGAAGTCCTGCCGCGATGGCTGCCGCAGCACTCGACTGCTCTGCTCTAGCGCCCTGATCAGCTCTCTGGTGCTTATGGAACCGCTGGCTTTGTCAGCGAAGGCCCATGCTCAGTCGTGCCCAGCCAATACATGCACAGGAAACGCAACGATCGAAGCGGGCAGTGCCGATTATTTTGGTGAAAGAACCTGGAATTTCCAAGACAATGTTGTCGTAAATCTGACGGCCCGCGATGCGCTAACCTATACGCCGAACCCTGTTGGAGTCTACCCAAATTACACATATTTCCGTGGAAACAGCACGCTCAATGTGAACGCGGAAGGCGCTATAAGTGGAGGCCTGCAGAATATTCAAAGTGCGGGAGTAACGGTAAACGTAAACGCGACGAGAGGTGTGGTTGGCGGCCAAATTACAATGCTGGGTGGCACGTTGAATATTAATGCCGCCAACGGAATGGAAAACAGTTGGCTGACGTTGGGCGGAAATTCCGTCACGAATATGTACGCAGTCAACTCTTACACAGGCTCAGGGCTGGGAATTTCGGGTGGGACGTTGAATGCCCGTGTTGCCGGGGCCATGGGTGGGAGTCTTTATTTCCAAGGTGGTGGAACGCTGAACATTCTTGCCGACAATGCACTGATTGAAACGGCGACTGTCCGATTCTCTGACAGTTTCGGCACCTCCGGCGGGAATATGTTCCTGAATGGAAACGACCTTAGAATTGCTGCTATCAGCTATGTGACGCCGAACTATTCCGCGACAATTGCGAATAACGGAAATGCCGATTCGACCCTGACATTACTGGCAGACTACAATCCGAATCCACAGGATCCATGGGTCTATGGTGGCGATATCAGAGACTCGACGAATGGCGCAACCGGTGTACTCAATCTGGTGAAATCCGGTTCGCATACGCTGTTGTTGTCGGGAAGCAATACCTATAGCGGCAGCACCACGGTGAACGCGGGCACATTGCGAGCTGGCAGGAATGGCGCGTTTACGGCGAATACCGCCTATTCCGTCAATGGCGGCACGCTCGATCTCAATAACCACGCCCTCACGATGTCCTCGCTCAGCGGGACAGGCGGTGCGATCACCCTGGGCAGTGCGGCACTTGCCGTCAATCAGGCTGCGACAACGTCCTATGCGGGTTCGATCTCCGGCACAGGCGGGCTGACCAAATCTGGCGCCGGCACACTGACGCTCTCCGGCGCAAACACCTATGCCGGCGGCACAACGGTGAATGCGGGCACATTGCGAGCGGGGGGCGCGGGTGGCTTGACCGCGAATGCCGCCTATTCCGTCAATGGCGGCACGCTCGATCTCAATAACCACGCCCTCACGATGTCCTCGCTCAGCGGGACAGGCGGTGCGATCACCCTGGGCAGTGCGGCACTTGCCATCAATCAGGCTGCGACAACGTCCTATGCGGGTTCGATCTCCGGCGCAGGCGGGCTGACCAAATCTGGCGCCGGGACGCTGACGCTCACCGGCGCAAACACCTATGGCGGCCGTACGGCGGTGAATGCGGGCACATTGCGAGCGGGCGCAGCGGGTGGCTTGACCGCGAATGCCGCCTATATTGTCAATGGCGGCACGCTCGATCTCAATAACCACGCCCTCACGATGTCCTCGCTCAGCGGGACAGGCGGTGCGATCGCCCTGGGCAGCGCGGCACTTGCCATCAATCAGGCTGCGACAACGTTCTATGCGGGTTCGATCTCCGGCACAGGCGGGCTGACCAAATCTGGCGCCGGCACATTGATGCTGACAGGCGCAAATTCCTATAGCGGCGGGACGACGGTGAATGCGGGCATGTTGCTGGCTGGCAGCGTTGGCGCATTTGCAGCGAATACGGCCTATTCGGTCAATGGCGGAACCCTCGATCTGAATAACCACGCCCTCACCATGTCGTCGCTAAGCGGTACTGGGGGCGCAATCACGCTGGGCAGCGCGGCACTCGCCATCAATCAGGCTGCGTCAACGACTTACGCAGGTTCGATTTCCGGTACAGGCGGGCTGACCAAATCCGGAGCCGGCACACTTAGGCTCACCGGCACAAATTCTTACAGCGGAGATACGACCGTCGTCGGCGGCGCACTGCAGTTTGGTGATGGCGTTTCAAACGGCGCAAGCCGTCTGGCCGGCGACGTCAGCGTCATTGGCGGTGGGCTTGGCATCATGACGTTGCCGACGTTCACTGTCGCTGGCGATGTAACTTTCGCCAATAACACAGCGCTCTCGATCGCCGCCTCGGCGAGCGGCCCATCCTTTCAAGCGGCCAGTCTTGCACTCGGAAATAACGTTACCTTCAACATCAGTGGCATCAACCATAGCAGCCAGCTTGATCACATCCTGATCAATACGACCTCCGGCATCAGCGGTGACTTTGGCGCCGTCAGTGTTGGTGGCTTTACCGGGGTTGTGGACTATCTCACTGTCAACACCCGTAAAACTGACGACAATAAGCAATACATTGCCAGCTACGGCCTCGGCTGGACGGCGGGCAACAATCTGGCTCATGGCACGTTCACGCTGGCCAACGCGACAGACAGATTCCAAGTGGGCGCGGCGCTCGGTGACCAGGCCGCCAATGCCGCTACGGGCTGGAACGGTACGGCGCTGACCAAGGCCGGTGCGGGAACACTGATCCTGACCGGTGCCAACAGCTATAGCGGGGGCACGACCATTTCCGGCGGCACGCTTCAGATCGGCAATGGTGGCACCACGGGCTCGATCTCTGGCGACGTAATAAACAATGGTGCTCTTACCTTCAGCCACATCAACACTCAGACTTTCGCCGGTCTGGTCTCGGGCAGTGGTTCCGTCAGTCAGATCGGCAGCGGCACGCTGATCCTGACTGGCAACAACTCTTACAGCGGCGGTACGACGGTCTCGGGCGGCATGCTTCAGGTCGGCAATGGTGGCACGACGGGCTCAATCTCTGGCGATGTGAAAAACAATGGTGCTCTCACCTTCAACCGCAGCGACACGCTGGCTTTCGCCGGTGATATCTCAGGCAGCGGCTTCGTCAGCCAGATCGGCAGCGGAACGCTGATCCTGACCGGCAACAACTCTTACCTCGGCGGCACCAACATTCAGGCTGGCACGCTTGAGGTCTCGGCGGACAGCAATCTGGGCGCGAATGCCAGTACTCTGTTTTTCACCGGTGGCGCGCTTTCTACCTCGGCGAGCTTTGACAGCAGTCGCGCGGTGACGCTTGTCGAGACCGGGATCTTCAACACAACCGCAGGCACCGAACTTGGGTTGAGCGGCGCGGTGTTGGGCGGGGCCGATCTTATGAAGTCCGGGGCTGGTACGCTGCGGCTTGACAACGCCGGAAACGACTACGGCAATACGTTAGTCCAGGCGGGCACACTGATCGGCAGGGTGGGCTCGATTTCGGGCCGTATCGGCAATGCCGGCACGGTCGTGTTCGATCAGGCGGTCGATGCCAGCTTCGGTGGAGACATTCTTGATCTGAACGGTACAAGCGGCGCGATGATCAAGCGTGGCGTTGGCAATCTCACTCTTGCCGGCGTCTCCACGCTTGACTGGTCGATCGAAGCCGGCGGCCTGGTCGCTTCCGCTGAACGCTTTGGCGGCAATGCAAACATTTCTACAAACGCAACTCTCATCTTCAACCAGCAAAACAACGCCTCATACGGCGGCGTGCTCGCCGGCACGGGCCGATTTATCAAGACCGGCGCGGGTTCGCTCATCCATGACGGCAACAGCGCGGCCTTTGCTGGTGTCACCGATGTGGCGGCGGGGGCTCTGATCGTCGGCTCCGACACTAGCCGGCACGATGCGGTGCTCGGCGGATCCGTCAACGTTGAAGGCGATGCGACCCTCCGCGGTCATGGCACGGTCGGCTCCGGCGTTGGCTCCAGGGTTACGGTCACGTCTGGCGGCACGCTTTCGGCCGGCAACTCTATCGGAACGCTCACCATCAATGGCGATCTCACCCTTGAGACCGGATCGCACTTTGCTGTCGAGGTCGATCCTACCGGTTCCGCTTCGGATCTCGTACGCGTCACTGGCAACACCACCCTCAACGGTGGTTCGGTTGCCCATATCGGGGTCGGTGGTGACTACAAGCTGCGCTCGACCTATACGATCCTGGCGGCTGACGGCGCGCTGTCGGGGCGCTTCGACACTGTCACCTCCGATTTCGCCTTCCTGCGACCTGATCTCGGCTATGACTATGGCGCAGGCACGGTGGCTCTCAATCTGACCCGCAACGATGTCAACTTTGCCACTCTTGCGGCGACCCGCAATCAGGCGGCCACGGCCAGTGGCATCGACAGCATCGGAATAGACGCCGGTCATGCCGTCTATGACGCGATCGCGCTCCTGCCCGATAACAGCGACGTTATTCGGGCAAGCTTCGACCAGCTCTCCGGCGAGATCCATGGCTCGGCAAAGACGGCCTTCCTTGAGGACAGCCACTTTGTCCGCGACGCCGCCAATGACCGCATCCGCGCAGCGTTTGGCGATGTCGCCGCCGCTGGCACGCCTGTCATGAGCTATGGCGAAGGCGGGCCGACCCTGATGCCCGCCACCACCGATCGTATTGCTCTCTGGGGCCAGGGCTTTGGCGGCTGGGGCCACAATGCCAGCGACGGCAACGCTTCCCGTCTTGGCACGTCGACCGGCGGCTTCCTGATGGGAGGCGACGCCGAGATCTTCGACAACTGGCGCCTTGGCGTGCTGGCCGGCTACAGCCAGACCCGTTTCGACAGCAAGGATCGCAGTTCGTCGGGCTCAAGCGACAACTATCATCTGGGCCTCTATGGCGGCACGAGCCGGAATGTCGGCGGCGGCAATCTCGGCTTCCGCTCGGGGCTCGCCTATACGTGGCACGATGTCGACACCAGCCGCAGCGTCACCTTGCCCGGCTTCTCCGACCAACTGAAGGGCGGCTACGATGCCGGCAGCTTCCAGGCGTTCGGCGAATTGGGCTATCGCATCGACACGGCGATGGCCGCGTTCGAGCCATTCGCGAACCTCGCCCATGTCAGCCTGAACACCGGCAGCTTCCAAGAGACAGGCGGCGCGGCCGCCTTGTCCGCAGGCAGCCAGTCGACCGACACCACCTTCTCGACGCTCGGCCTGCGCGCCTCGACTAGCTTCAATCTTGGCGGTGTCAGCGCCACCGCGCGCGGCACGCTCGGCTGGCGGCATGCCTTTGGGGACACCGTTCCCGTCTCGACGCAGTCCTTCGCCGGCTCCGACTCCTTCACCATCGCCGGCGTTCCGATCGCCAAGGACAGTGCCATCATCGAGACTGGCCTCGACGTCAAACTCTCGCCGTTGGCGACGCTTGGCCTCTTCTATCAGGGCCAGATCGCCAACGAAGCCCAGCAACATGGCGTCAAGGTCAATTTCGGCATCAGGTTCTAAATCTGCGGTCTCCAAGGGAATCTCCGATTCAGGCAGGCTTCGAAATTCTACCGGCTGAGGTCCACCTGAAGAGGGAGCCACGAATGCATGAACGCCCTCGATTTCTTTCGATGAGAACTTGGAGTTACCAGGATTTAGTAGACACCTGATTTCCACTTGTGATGTGCAGCCTCGAACTCATTCGGACTGACACCGCCAAGATGACAGCGTTTCGGGACAAGCAGCAACGTCCCGACAAGATCCATGCAGACCACAGCGGCGCGCGTGGATTTTTTTTGAGAGTGCACAACGCACTCGGTGGAGAACCCCAGAATTGTGGCCATCCACTCGATCGACGATCGAATAGCAGCTTTTGACCCATCCTCAGGCATTCGTGCCCCTAACCGTCAGCATTCAATCTTCATCGGACATTTCAATCAGCTCAGCGAACTTCCGCTCTTGGCCGAAAACGGCCACTTGCCAAAGGGGCCTTCCATACGAAGCACTGCGCTTCCGCGCCGATATTTTCCAATAGCCGAGTGCCTCGAGACGTCCATGTCTCCTACCTAATCCCGTATGGGCATATCCCAAATCTGCCGGCTTGCACTGTCGCGCTAATTCAATAGCGTTTATTGCAAAGTTCGCCTTTCTTCAGCCTGCAGGCCGTCCATCTGCACAGAATAAGAGAAGATGCCTGTGCAATAGCAGGTGTTGCCGGCCAAAACCGAAAGGCGAACTTCAACAAAAAAGGCGAACTTTATTCCTGCTACTAAAGGTTTTCCCTAGGTCTATTTTTCTTGCGGAAAATCAATATCCTATAGGACACTTCGTGTCATGATGGTGCCGATGGGCGGCACCCGATGGGGGGATGACATGAAGATTTCGGGAATTGCCGGCGCGCTGGCGTTGGTTGCGGCCATGGCGGGCAATGGCGCCCAGGCGGCGTATCCGGACCGCCCGATCCGGCTGGTGGTGCCTTTCGGCGCGGGCGGGATCACGGACATCGTGGCGCGCCAGGTCGGCAAGGGCATGGGCGACGTGCTGGGGCAGGGCATCGTGATCGAGAACCGGCCGGGAGCGGGCGGGGTGATCGCGGCGCAGGTGGCGGCGACCGCGCCGGCCGACGGCTACACGATCTTCATGGGCACGGTGGGCACGCAGGTGGTCAACCCGCTCATCTACAGCAAGCTCAGCTATGACGCGGACAAGTTTGCGCCGGTAGGCATGGTGTCGGGATCCCCGTACCTGCTGGCGATCCGGGAAGGCGTGCCGGCGAAGACCTTCAGCGAGTTCGTGGCCTATGCCAAGGCCAATCCGGCCAAGCTGAATTTCGGCTCGGCGGGCAACGCGAGTTCGCCGCACTTGGGCCTGGAGCTGTTGAAGCTGACGGCGGGCGTGGATATCGTGCATGTGCCGTTCAAGAGCGGCAGCGAAGCGGTGAATGCCGCCATCGGCGCGCAGGTGGACGTGGTGATGGACGCCAGTCCGGTGATCATGCCGCACGCTGCATCCGGCAAGCTGCGCCCGCTGGCGGTGGCCGCCGACAAGCGGTTGCCTTCCGCGCCGGACGTACCCGCCAGCAACGAGGTGGGCGACGCGGCCCTGCAGATCAGCTCGTGGAACGCGTTCTTCGCGCCTGCGGGCACACCGCCTGAAGTCCTGGAAAAGCTGAACGCGGCGCTGCAAAAGACCTTGGCGTCGCCAGAACTGAAGGAGCGGCTCGCGTCCCAGGGGACGCAGCTGTACACGGGCACGCCGGATGAGTACCAGCGCTTCATCGCCGGCGAGAAAGCCAAGTGGACCGAGATCGTGAAGCGCGCCAACATCAAGATGGATTGATGATGAACCAGACTCCGCATCCGCTGGCGGGCAAGCCGCTGGAGCTGGCCGATACGCTGCGTTCGGGCAATGCCTGGAAGATCCGGCTGGCCTGCGGTTATATGGGGCTGCCGCTTACGCGGCGCACCTTCGACATCGTGCTGGGCGACCTGGAAACGGATGCGTTCGCGCGCATCAATCCATGGCGCCAGGTGCCGGCCCTGCTGACGCCGGAAGGCGAGTGGCTGGCCGAGTCGCAGGCCATACTCTGGTATCTGGGGCTGGGTACGCCCTGGCTGCCTGCCGGCCGGCTGGAGCAGTCGCAGGTCAGCAGCTGGCTCAGTTTCGAGCAGACCCAGCACATGCACGCCTTTGCGCAGCCACGCTTGCTGATCCACTTGCGCCGCACGGCTCAGGTGGACGATCCGGCCATGCAGGCATGGCGCGAGATTGGCATGAAGGCGGCCGCGCTGATGGACGCACATCTGGCGTGCCGCGATTATCTGGTGGGAACCGCGCCGACCCTCGCCGACATCGCGCTGTTTCCTTATACGAGCATGGCGGCCGAGGGCGGTTACGACCTGTCCGGCTTCGCCCATATCAACGCCTGGCTGGCGCGCATGCGCGCCTTGCCCGGTTTTACGCCGCTGTTCGACGCGGCATGACACAGACACAATCTTGGGAGTGACGACCATGGCCGATACGATGCATCTGGGGAAAGACGAACTGATCGCGCGGGCGAAAGCCGAAATGCAGCGCCAGTTCGAGACGCCTGATTGGAGCCTGCGCGAGCGCCTGGCGCTGACCTGCCGCATCCTGTTCGATGGCGGGCATGATTCCGGCCTGGCCGGGCAGATCACGGCGCGCGCGCCGGAACCGAACCGATACTTCACCCAGCGCCTGGGCCTGGGCTTTGACGAGATCACCGCCAGCAACCTGCTGCTGGTCGACGAGGACCTGCGCGTGCAGGAAGGCGGCGGCATGCCGAATCCGGCCAACCGCTTCCATTCCTGGGTCTACCGTGCGCGTCCGGACGTGAACTGCATCATCCACACGCATCCGCTGCATGTGGCGTCGCTGTCGATGCTGGAGGTGCCGTTGGAAATCTCGCACATGGACAACTGCACGCTGTATGACGACGTGGCCTTCCTGAAGGATTGGCCCGGCGTGCCGGTGGGCAATGAGGAAGGCGAGATCATTTCGGCGGCATTGGGTTCCAAGCGCGCCATTTTGTTGTCGCACCATGGCATGCTGATCGCGGCGGGGTCGGTGGAAGAGGCTTGTGTGCTGGCCCTGCAGTTCGAGCGCGCTGCCCGCATGCAGCTGCTGGCCATGGCCGCCGGCAAGATCCAGCCCATTCCGCCGGCGCTGGGGCGTGAGGCGCATGA
The DNA here is from genome assembly GCF_036567245.1 of Achromobacter sp. Classification (GTDB taxonomy): domain Bacteria; phylum Pseudomonadota; class Gammaproteobacteria; order Burkholderiales; family Burkholderiaceae_B; genus Achromobacter. The sequence continues at coordinate 24,900 of NZ_DATCUY010000051.1, forward strand.
CTGGATCCTGACGCCCAAGCGTTCGCAGGTCGGGTTCTCTTACTACGCGCGGCGCGCGTTGCGGGCGCATCCCGACGTGCTGGCCTGATGGCGGCTGCGGGCGGGGCCGGCTCGACGGCCGGCCCGGATTAGGGCATGCTTGACGGTCGCATTCCGCGACCGTATTTCGCATTTACGCCCGCAACTTCGCCCATGATAGACCTGCCGCACCGCCTGCGCGCCCTGCGTCGCCAGCAAACCCTGTCCCTGGAACAGCTGGCGCAGCGCACCGGATTGACCAAGAGCTACCTCTCCAAACTGGAGCGGGGCTTGAGCGAGCCCTCCATTTCCACCGTGCTGCGGCTGGCGGAAGCCTATGGCCTGGGCGTGTCGGAGCTGGTGGGCACGGACGACGCCGCGCAGGAGGAAGTGGTCAGCGTGGTCCGGGTGGCGGACCGCGAGGCGCTGCAACGCCGGGGGCTGGGCAGCGAATACCACTATGAGTCGCTGGCCGGCCGCCGCAAAGTCAAGGCGATGGAGCCTTTCGTGGTGCATCCGCCCCGCGATTTCCCCGATGCGACCGCGGTGTTTCCGCACCCCGGCGAGGAATTCCTGCTGGTGCTCAAGGGCGCCATCGAAGTCTACGTGGGCGAACGCCAGTTCCGCCTGGAGACCGGGGATTCCGTCTATTTCGATTCCGAACTGCCGCACCGCATGCGCACCGTCAGCCGGGCCATGGCCGAAGTGCTGGTGGTGGCCGCGCACTGAGCGGGCCGCCAGGCTCATCAACCTATCCGAATACAGGAATTGCCATGAAGAACGATCAATCGCGGCTCGTCCGCATCGATGCCGGCCCGATGAAGAATCCGGTGCCCGGCAAGCCCCGCCGCCCGATCTCGGGCGACGCCGCGTTCCGCACCGTGACCGCGTTCGAAGGCAACGGCGGCCGCGCCGAGGCCGGCGTGTGGGAAAGCACGGCCGGCAGTTTCCAGTCCAACACCACCGGCTATATCGAGTTCGGCTACATCGTCGAAGGCGCGGCGCGCCTGGTCGACCCGGACGGCACGGTGCATGAGTTGAGCGTGGGCGAGGCCTTCGTGATGCCGGAAGGCTATACCGGCCGCTGGGAAGTCGATTCGTTCGTCAAGAAGATCTATTTCATCAGCCGCACGACGTGACCTCGCAGGCGTATCCGCGGGGCTGGACACCAGCCCTATGGCGGCGTCGGCCGCTGCGGATAGGCCGAAGTGCCGAAGGTATTGCCCATGCGGTTGCCGATGGTGGCGGGCGTGGGCAGGCCCATCTGGTTGGGCGGCTTCTGCGTGATGGCCTCCGAACCCAGCGTGGCGGGCGGCTTGGGCGCGGCGTCGGGCGCGATCTTCTGGTTCAGGCAGTCGTACGACAAAGCGCGGTAGCCGTTGACTTCGGTGTCTATGCAGGCGTCTCCCGGGGCGGGCCTGGCTGCCTGTTGCATGTCCTGGGACTTAGGAGCGGCCGTCGTCTGGGCGGCCGCCATCAGGGGCGTTGCCGCCAGCGCCGCCAGCAACAGCAGGCAGGCGCGGCGCGGAGAGGGGCGGTATGTGCGCATGCGGGTTCCTTTGAAAAAGCCTGGCCGCCATTGGCCGCCATGCCATTAGTGTAGGGACGGATGACGCCGCGCAGGTGACGATTGCATGGCGGCCCGGCGCGGCGCGTATGCGGCGTGTCACGATTGCGTCATTCACACGTCCTAGCATGGCGCCTTTCCGTAGAGGCGGGTGCGCCGGCACCCCGTGACAGTGGCCATGCCTGGCATTCTTCCTACATGTTGGCGATGATGACCTACGCCTGTCCGTCGGGCAGGGGCTGGTTGCGGCACGCCTGCCTGGCGTTGGGGGCATGGGCGCTGGCCGGCGCGTGCGGCGCCGAAACGCCGCCGCGCGAAATGGCATTCGCCATTGCCGCGCAACCGCTGGACCAGGCGTTGGCGCAGTACAGCCTTGCCAGTGGTCTCACGGTGCTGGTCGACAGCGCCTTGACCGCCGGGCGGCAAGCGCCCGCCGTGGTGGGTACCTACGCGCCTGGGGATGCCTTGCGCAAACTGCTGGCGGGGTCGCCCTTGGCCATCCGCTATGCCAGCACGCATTCGTTCACGCTGGTGGCCGCGCCGCGGGCGGCGCCGGCCGTGCGTTCG
>NZ_DATCUY010000052.1:0-34155 GCF_036567245.1 Achromobacter sp.
CGACTGCGCCGCGCAAGCGCCCCCACGGCGGCGAGCCAGCCACCACCAGGCGCCCAGCAGCACCCACGCCGGCATCGCCCGGTTCAGCAGCTGGTCGCCCCACCATCGGACCACTTCCGCCAATCGGGTGCTCCAGGGCAGACCCGCGGCCAGCGATGAGGCCATCGCGTAATTCAGGGGTTCGAAGTCGTTGTAGGCCAGCCAGCACAGATGCGGGGCAAAGACCGCCAGCGCCGTCAACGCCGCCACCTGCAGACCGTAGCGGTGCATGGGGTCGCGCCAGCCCCCCTGGCTCAACCAGAACACCAGCACGGCGGCGCCCGCCACCGCGCTCTGGTACTTGGACAAGGCTCCCAGGCCCAGGCAGACGCCCAGCGCGATCCACCACCCGATCCGGCGTGTGGTCCAGGCCTTCCAGCACGCGACGGCGCAGCCCACCGCCAGCGGGATCAGCACGATCTCGTGGTTGTAGAAATGCAGGCGGCCGTTGTAGAAGGTGATGCAGAGGCCGGCCAGCAACGCCGCCCGCGCGTAGCCGCTGCCACGCATGTCCCGCAACCAGCGCCACAGCAGCGCGAAAGCACCCAGGGTGCAGAGCGTGCCGACGATGTAGCTCGTCCATGCCGACCAGCCCAGCAATTGCACCGCGGGCCACAACAGCCAGGTCGGCAACGGCGGATGCTTGTAATACCCCCATTCCAGGCTGCGCACCCAGGTGAGCTGCTCGATGTTGTCGGTGGGAGGCGCCAGGGCCGCCCTGTCCAGCAGCGTCAGCCACGCCAGCGCGAACACCGCCATACCCGCGCCGATCCGCCAGCCCTCGGGCCGGAACGCCCGCTCCACAAGTTTCTTCAATCCCCCCTCCTTCCTGCCGGCGCAGCGCACTGCTTCATGCCCTACATCGGGCGGGACGGAGTATGGGATGGCCCCTGCTCGCAACAGAGGCGATTCTGTTCGGGATTTGTCGGAAAACTGTAAAGCGCGCAAGGCCGTCTAACTGGCCTGACCACCTTAAAGAAAGAGGTGGAATCCCTGTGATCGTTTTCCCTTGAAACGCAAAATTCCCCTTCTTATTCAAGGATGAGATGCCTATATTTGGTGGCCTGACCACCTGGTCCAAGGTTCCTGCCTCAGCCGCCGATGAACACCTTCCAAGCTGCCACCGTCACCCGCCTGTACCGCGTCATCGCCGACCAGATTGCCGGCCGGATCCGGGCCGGCGAATTCCCTCGCGGCGGGCGCCTGCCCTCTGAACGAGAACTGGCCGAACAGCTGCAAGTCAGCCGCGCGTCGATCCGCGAGGCCCTGATCGCGTTGGAAATCGAAGGCTATGTCGAGGTGCGCGTGGGTACCGGGGTATTCGTCACCGCCGCCCGGGAAGCGGCCACACCCACCGCGGGCTACTCCGCGCCAGGACAGGACGGCATCGGCCCCTTCGACCTGCTGGAAGCGCGCATGCTGATCGAACCCGAATGCGCCGGCATGGCCGCGCAGCATGGATCGCCCGCCCAGATCGCCGCCATCCGCGACGCCCACGAGGGCATGTCGCTCGGCAATTCGCCCGGCAAACATGACCGCGAATTCCACAACGCCATCGCCGCGGCTTGCGGCAACGCCGCGGTCGCGGCCTCGGTGGCTCATCTGTGGGAATTGACGCAGACCAGCCCGGTGTACAGCCGCATGGAGGATTACTTCGTCGACACCAAGGTCTGGGCGATCGCCCATGCCGAGCACCAGCGCATCCTGACCGCCATCCAGGCGCGCGACCCGATCCGCGCGCGGCACGCCATGCATGCGCATCTGCTGGGCATCCTGGCGCGCTTGCGAGAGGACTTTGGCGACGACAACGGCGCGCCGCAATGGTGCGCGGCACGCTGAACAGCACCCATACGAAGCATTGTTGTAGCGGCTCCACCCGTAGTACCCCTGAAAACACAGGTGGCATGAGGTTTGCTTGCCAGAGCACGGCATCCGCGACGCGGACACCTGTCAGATCCTTTCCAGCCCGGAGGCTCGCAGTGAAATCGAAAAAATGGTTCTCCCTAAGCATCGGCGCACTGGTCCTAGCGGCCGCGCTGCCCGCCACGCAAGCCCTGGCCCAGACCAAGGGCGGCACGCTGAACATGATCGTCCAGCCCGAACCGCCAGTAATCGTCACGGCCATCAACCAGCAGGGCCCCACGCAATTCGTCGCCGGCAAGATCTACGAGAGCCTGCTGACCTACTCCACCGACCTGAAGCCGCAACCCGGCCTGGCCAAGTCGTGGGAGGCCTCGGCCGACGGCCTGACCTACACCTTCCACCTGCAGGACAACGTCAAATGGCATGACGGCAAACCCTTCACGTCCGAAGACGTGGTGTTCTCGCTGGCGGACATGCTGCCCAAGACCCATGCGCGCGCCCGCGTGATCCTGAACAAGTTCGTGGAATCGGTGCAAGCGCCGGACGCGAAGACGGTCGTCGTCAAGCTGAAGACCCCCTTCCCCGCCTTCATGCTGATGTTCGAGCCGGGCTTTGCGCCCATGATGCCCAAGCACATTTACGCGGGCACCGACTACATGACCAACCCGGCCAACCAGAAGCCGGTCGGCACCGGCCCGTTCATGTTCAAGGAATGGAAGCGCGGCGAATACATCAAGCTGACCCGCAACCCCGACTACTGGAAGCCGGGCAAGCCCTATCTGGATGAGCTGGTGTTCAACGTCATCCCCGACTCGGCCTCGCGCGCGGTGGCCTTCGAGCGCGGCAGCGTGGACGTGCTGCGCGGCGGCGATGTGGACAACGTCGACATCAAGCGCCTGCGCGCCCTGCCCAAGGTCGAATACACCACCGCCGGCTGGGAGATGTTCTCGCCCCAGGCCTACCTGATCTTCAACATGCGCAAGCCGCCCTTCGACAATCTGAAGGTGCGCCAGGCGGTGATGGCGGCGATCAACCGCAACATGGTGGTCAACAACATTTTCTTCGGCCTGGGCAAGGTCTCCACCAGCCCCTTCGTCACCACCGAGATGTTCTACGACAAGAACATGCCGCCGCTGGCGTTCGACATGAAGAAGGCGCGCGCGCTGATCAAGGAATCCGGCATCAAGCCCGAGGACTACACGATCCGCCAACTGAGCTTCCCCTATGGCTCCACCTGGGACCGCCTGGGCGAATACACCAAGCAGGCGCTGGAGCAACTGGGATTCAAGGTCAACCTGGAAGCCACCGACGCGGGCGGCTGGGCCAGCCGCACGGGCAACTGGGACTTCGACATGACGACCACCTTCACCTACCAGTACGGCGACCCCGCCCTGGGCGTGCAGCGGCTCTATGTCTCGTCGAACATCGTCAAGGGATCGCCGTTCGCCAACGTGCAGGGCTACAGCAACCCCGAGACTGACAAGCAATGGGAAGTCGCCGCTTCCGAGGTGGATCCCGCCAAGCGTCAGGAGATCTACACCAAGCTGCAAACCACGCTGGTCAATGAAATCGCCAACGGCTTCCTGGTGGACATGGAATTCCCCACGCTCTATCGCGGCAACGTGAAGAACCTGGTCAAGACCGCCATCGGCCTGAACGAGAGCTTCGACGACGTCTACATCGAGAAGTAAGGCGCGGGACGCCGCCGCGCAAGCCATTGCGCAGCGGCGGATCCCGGCCGGACGACGGCTGCGCGTGGCAGCCCGCGCCCGACCTGAAAGGACCCAGAGCATGAAATTCCTGTCTTTTCTCGTTTCACGCATCGGCAAGGCCCTGGTGGTCGTGCTGGGCGTGGTGATCATCAATTTCTTCCTGATCCGCCTGGCCCCTGGCGACCCCGCCGCCGTGCTGGCGGGCCAGGCCGGCGCGGGCGATGCCGCCTACGTCGAACAGCTGCGCGTGGCGTTCGGCCTGGACAAGCCCATCCTGACCCAGCTGCTGCTGTACCTGAAAGGCGTGGTGCAGCTGGACCTGGGATTCTCGTACCGCAACCATGTGCCGGTGCTGGACCTGATCCTCGAACGCCTGCCGGCCACCTTTCTGCTGATGTCCTGCGCCTTCGTGTTTTCCATCGTGCTGGGCGTCTTCCTGGGCGTGGTGGCGGCCAAGGCCCGCTACCGCAACAAACGCCGCTGGATCGACAGCTCGGTCATGACGGGCGCCCTGGTGCTGTATGCCACGCCGCTGTTCTGGCTGTCGCTGATGGGCATCCTGCTGTTCTCGGTGGTGCTGGGCTGGCTGCCGGCCTTCGGCATGGAGACCGTGGGCGCCAACCTGAGCGGCTGGGCGCGCGCGGGCGACATTGCCCAGCATCTGATCCTGCCCACCGTGACGCTGGGCTGCTTTTTCATGGCGGTGTACGTGCGGCTGACGCGCGCCTCCATGCTGGAAGTGATAGGCATGGATTTCGTCAAGACGGCGCGCGCCAAGGGGGTCAGCCCCGGCCGCGTGATCCGCGCCCACGTGCTGCGCAACGCGCTGCTGCCGGTCATCACCTTCGCCGGCATCCAGCTGGGGCAGATGGCGGGCGGCGCGGTGCTGACCGAAACCGTGTTCGCCTGGCCCGGCATAGGCCGGCTGATGTTCGACGCGCTGCTGCAGCGCGACTACCAGCTGCTGCTGGGCATCTTCCTGGTCACCTCCATCATGGTGGTGGTGTTCAACCTGCTGACCGACGTGCTGTACCGACTCATCGATCCGCGCATCGGCGCGGGCGCGCAACAAGGAGCCGCCGCATGAAGTCTTTTGCCCGGCGCTACATGCGCAATTACGGAGCGGTGGCCGGACTGGCCATCATGCTGATCGTGGTCCTGGTGGCCCTGGCCGCGCCGCTGCTGTACGAAGAATCGCCCTGGATGATGGTGGCCGACCCGCTGATTCCGCCCTTCACCAATGCCGACTACCCCTTCGGCACCGACATGCTGGGCCGCGACATCACGGCCGGACTGGTCTGGGGCGCCCGGGTTTCGCTGATGGTGGGCCTCCTGTCCACCGCCGTGGCGCTGGTCTTCGGCATCGTGGTCGGCTCGGTGGCGGGTTATTGCGGCGGCCGAGCGGACGACGCGCTGATGCGCTTCACCGAGTTCTTCCAGACCATCCCGCAACTGGCCATGGCCGTGGTGCTGGTGGCGATCCTGAGCCCCTCGGTCTATTCGATCATGGGCGCCATCGCGGTCGTATCGTGGCCGCCGGCCGCGCGCCTGGTGCGTTCGGAGTTCATGACGCTCAAACAACGCGAATTCGTACAGGCCGCCATCGTCATCGGGCAGACGCCAGCCCGCATCGTCAGCACCCAGATCCTGCCCAATGCCATGTCGCCCATCATCGTGTCGGCGTCCTTCATGGTCGCCACCGCGATCCTGACGGAATCGTCGCTGTCCTTCCTGGGGCTGGGCGACCGCAACCTGATGAGCTGGGGCTTCATGATCGGCGCCGCGCGCACCATGATCCGCGAGGCCTGGTGGATGAGCGTCTGGCCCGGGGTGGCGATCCTGCTGACCGTGCTGGCCATCAACCTGATCGGCGAAGGCCTGAACGACGCCCTCAACCCGCAGCTGCGCAAGCGCGGCGAATAGGAGGACGGCATGAACGCTTCCGCTCCTTTGCTGTCCATCCAGAACCTGAGCATCGCCCTGCCCAAGGGCGGCGACCGCCCCTATGCCGTGCAGGACGTGTCCTACGACATCCGCGCCGGCGAAATCCTGTGCATCGTCGGCGAATCGGGTTCGGGCAAGTCCATGAGCGCCAACGCCATCATGGGCCTGCTGCCCGACTACCTGACGCCGCAACAGGGCCGCATCCTGTTCCGTGGCCAGGACCTGCTGCGGCAGGACGAAGCCACCCTGCAAGCCATGCGCGGCAAGGACATGGCGATGATCTTCCAGGAGCCCCTGTCGGCGCTCAACCCGCTGATGACGGTCGGCGAACAGATCAGCGAAGTCATGCGCGTGCACAACGCGTATCCAGGCGCGCAGCGCATGGCCCGCACGCTGGAGCTGCTGGCCTTCGTGGGCCTGCCCGACCCCGCCACGCTCTACCACGTCTATCCTTTCCGCCTGTCCGGCGGCCAGCGCCAGCGTGTGATGATCGCCATGGCCCTGGCGCTGGAGCCCGCGCTGCTGATCGCCGATGAGCCCACCACCGCGCTGGACGTCACCACCCAGGCGCAGATCCTGGCGCTGATCGCCCGCATCCAGAAAGAGAAAGGCATGGGCGTCATGTTCGTCACCCATGACTTCGGCGTGGTGGCCGAGATCGCGCACCGGGTCGCCGTCATGGAAAAAGGCATCCTGGTGGAACAGGGGCCGGCCGAAGAGGTGCTGAACCGCCCCCGCCACCCCTACACGCAACGCCTGATCGCGGCCGTGCCGCACCGCCGCGGCGAAGAGCGCACGGCCGCCGCGGACGACCTGCCGGTGCTGGACGTGCGGGACTTGAAGAAGACCTATGTGGTGGGGCGCGGCTGGCTGGGCGGCAAGCGCGAGGTTCACGCCGTGGATGGCGTCAGCTTCAGCGTGCGGCGCGGCGAAACGCTGGGTATCGTCGGCGAATCAGGCTCGGGCAAGTCCACCATCGGCAAATGCCTGCTCAAGCTGGTGGGCATCAATGGCGGCCAGTTGATCTTCAACGGCCAGGACATCGCCGCCATGCCGGAATCGCGCTTCCGGCCGCTGCGACACGACATCCAGATGATCTTCCAGGACCCTTTCGCCTCGCTCAACCCGCGCCACACCGTGGGCCGCATCATCAGCGACGGCCCCGTCGCCAACGGCGTGCCGCGCGCCCAGGCCGAGGCACGGGTGCGGGAACTGCTGTCGCTGGTCGGGCTGGACCCATCCGCCTTCGACCGCTACCCCAACCAGTTCTCGGGCGGCCAGCGCCAGCGCATCGGCATCGCGCGCGCGCTGGCGCTGGAGCCCAAAGTGCTGGTCGCCGATGAATCGGTGTCGGCCCTGGACGTGTCCGTCCAGGCGCAGGTACTGCAGCTCTTGCATGATCTGCAGCAACGCTTGAAGATTGCGCTGGTCTTCATCACGCATGACTTGCGCGTGGCTGCCCAGATCTGCAATTCCGTGCTGGTCATGCATCGCGGCAAGGTGGTCGAGTACGGTTCGCCCGCGCAGATCTTCGACAACCCGCAACACGCCTACACGCGGCAGTTGATCGCCGCGGTCCCCGGCCAGCATTGGGACCCGACCAAGGCGCAAGCGGCCTGAAGCGCGCAAGTATATTCATACCCCCAAAGGAGAACACCCCATGCAACGCCCCGCCGCGATACCGACAGTGCAGATCGACAATGACATGGTCACCGTCACCGAATGGCGCTTTCCGCCCGGCGGCGAAACGGGATGGCACCGCCACGGCATGAATTACGTGGTGGTCCCGCAGACCACCGGCCCGCTCCTGCTGGCTACGCCTGACGGCGAGATCACCAGCCAGCTCACCACCGGCGTGGCCTACTACCGGCCCGTGGGCGTGGAACACAACGTCATCAACCCCAACGACACCGAGTTCGTGTTCGTCGAAATCGAACTCAAGCGCGCCTGACGCCAGCGAGGGCAGCCATGAAGGCGTTTTCCCGGAAGAGAAAGTGCTGCATACGCCATGGCAATTCATGCGGCTTGGGCGCATCGGCGGACTGGCGCAGAGCTTCCTGATATCCGCCTTTCAACGCGTCGCTGCGCCGAGGCTGAACCCGGTCTTCAACTGGTCTCGCGCTGCACCAGCTTGAAGCCCAGGTCCACGTGACGTTCAGCGACGGACTCGCCCGCCAGATGCCGCATCAGCAGGCCCGCGGCCGATACGCCGATCTGGTAGCGCGGCGTGGCAATGGTGGACAGCGGCGGCGTGGTCCAGGCCGTGCCGGCCACGTCGTGGAAACCGATGATGGCCATGCGCTCTGGCACCGGAACGCCCAGGCGTCCACACTGGAACACGGCGCCTTGAGCCAGGTCATCGTTGCAGAAAAAAAGCGCCTCGCAGTCGGGGTGGAGTGCGCGCAACTGCTCCAGCAGGGACGCCCCCAGGCCGATGGATGATTTCTCCGGCGTCATGATTTCCAGGGCTGGGTCGTACAGGCCCGCGTCCCGCAAAGCCTGGCGGCAGCCTTCGCAGCGGCGCAGCGAACGCGGATCCAGCTGCGCGCCCACGATGCCGATGCGGCGGTAGCCCCGCTCCACCAAATGGCGGCCGGCGGCATAGCCAGAATCGAATTGCGAAAACCCCACGCTCATATGCTCGCCGCCATCCAGCGTCTCGATCGTGTGCACGGTCGGAATGCGCTGCGTGTCCAGCAAATCCCATACGCCCGGGTTGTGATCGACGCCCGTCAGGATCAGGCCGTCGGGCGCATGCTGCAGGTACTTGCGCAGCAAGGCTTCTTCCTCGTCCGGCGAATAGCCGGTCACGCCGATCAGCATGTGGTAGCCGTGACGGTCCAGCTCTTCCTTGATTCCCGCGATGATGTCCACGAACACCACGTTGCTCAGCGACGGGATCAGCGCCACGATGGTCTGCGAGCGAGCAGACGCCAGGGCGCTGGCCGCATGGTTGGGCACGTAACCCAGCTCCTGGCAGACCCGCGCGATGCGCTGGCGCAATTCCTCCGCCACCTTGTCCGGCGTGCGCAACGCGCGCGATACCGTGATCGCGCTGACGCCCACTCGGCGCGCGACCTCCTGCATGGTGACGCGGCCGGCGCGTGAACTGCGGGGTTTACGGATGGACATCGGTCCTCGGGATGGGTTGGTGAGCGCGTAGTCTGACGCAAAAAACTGGGGCTTGCCAAACGCAAAATGTTAGCGCTAACATTCCGCACAGCATAACCCTAAAAAATTCCGGGAAACGGATAGGAGACAAGCATGCAAGCTTCCCCACCGGGGCGGCCCGGCGGTACGCCGCTGGCCCGCGCCGCCGATTGGTGCTTCGCGCTGCAGACCTGGCTGATGGTGACCTGTCTGGCCGTCATGGTGGTGCTGTTGTTCGGCAACGTCGCGCTGCGCTACCTGTTCAATTCCGGCATCAACGTCTCCGACGAGATCTCCCGGCTGGCGTTCGTCTGGATGATCTTCCTGGGTTCGGTGATTGCGCTGCGTACGCACCAGCACATCGGCGTCACCATGCTGGTCGAACGCTTCGGCCCCGCCGCCCGCCGCGTCTCGCACGTGTTCTGCCAGTTGCTGGTTTTGTGGGTGCTGTGGCTGATGGCCAAAGGTAGCTGGACGCAGACCGTCATCGGCCTGGACACCGTGCTGCCCGTCACCGGCATGTCGCTGGCGGTGTTCAATGCCGCGGCGCTCTATGCGGCTGTCGCCATGGGCATCCTGACCCTGATCGATCTGGTGCGCGTCCTTGCGGGCGGGCCCTTGCCGGCGGAATCCAGCCCCGAAGACCCGCTGGTCTGACGGCTCCGCTCCCAACTCCCCGCCCGGACGTCCGCAATGATCCTGACCGTCTTCCTGCTCGTGCTGCTGGGGCTGATCGCCCTGGGCATGCCTATCGCCTTCGCGCTGCTGCTCAGCGCGATCGCCATGATGTTCCAGCTGGACTTCTTCGATACCCAGATCCTGGCGCAGAACATGCTGTCGGGCGCCAACAGCTTCACCCTCATGGCGGTGCCCCTGTTCATGCTGGCCGGCGAACTAATGAACGCCGGCGGCATCTCGCGCCGCATCGTCAACCTGGCCAGCACCTTCGTGGGCCACATCCAGGGCGGCCTGGGTTATGTGGCCATTTTCGCCAGCGTGCTGCTGGCGGCGCTATCCGGGTCGGCCGTGGCCGACGCCGCGGCGCTGGGCTCGCTGCTGATCCCCATGCTGCGCGAAAAAGGCTATGACGCGGGCCAGGCCTCCGGGCTGATCGCGGCCGGCGGCATCATCGCCCCCATCATCCCGCCCTCGATCTCGTTCATCATCTTCGGCGTCGCCACCAACGTGTCGATCACCAAACTGTTCTTCGCCGGCATCGCGCCCGGGCTGATGATGGGCCTGACGCTGGTCGCGGTATGGACCTGGGTGGCGCGCAAGCATGGCAGCATCAAGCCTGCACCGCGCGTACCCTGGAGCAAGCGCTGGAAAGCGCTGCGCGAATCGCTGTGGGCCCTGATGCTGCCGGTCATCATCATCGGCGGCTTGCGCGGCGGCATCTTCACGCCGACCGAGGCGGCCGTCGTCGCCGCGGTCTACGCGCTGCTGGTCAGCCTGTTCGTCTACCGCGAAATCGGCATACGCGACCTGGCGCCGCTCTTCATCAATGCCGCCAGCACCACCGCCATCGTCATGTTCCTGGTGGCCGCCGCCATGGTCTCGTCCTACATGATCACGCTGGCCGACATGCCGCAGGACCTGATCGCGCTGCTTGAGCCGGTCCTGGACCAGCCCAAGCTGCTGATGTTCGCCCTGCTGGTGCTGCTCACGCTGGTGGGCACGGTGATGGACCTGACCCCCACCATCCTGATCTTGGCGCCGGTGCTGATGCCGGTGGTCACCAAGGCCGGCATCGACCCCGTCTACTTCGGCGTGATGTTCGTCATGGTGGGCTGCGTCGGCCTGCTCACGCCGCCGGTGGGAACCGTCCTCAATGTGGTCTGCGGCGTCGCCCGCATCAATATGGAAACCATCTGCAGAGGCGTGTGGCGCTACGTCGTCGCCTACACCCTGCTGCTGGTCCTGCTGGTGATCTTCCCCGAGCTGATCACCGTACCCGCACGCTGGATGCATTAGAAAAACCCCAAGGAGGAGCACCATGATGAACCGTTTCAAGACCCGCATTGTTGTCCTGGCGACGGCGCTGTCCTGCGCCATCGCCGGCGTCGCGTCCGCCGCCGACGTCAAACCGCGACTGATCCGCTTCGGCTACGGCCTGAACGAAGAAAGCGTCCAGGGACGCGCCGCGCGCCACCTGGCACAGGAGCTGGAAAAGATCAGCGGCGGCAAGCTCAAGATGAAGACCTTCGGTTCGGCCAACCTGGGCTCGGACGAGCAGATGCAAAGCGCCCTGGCGGGCGGCGTACAGGAAATGATGGTGGGCTCCACCGCGCCGCTGGCCGGTATGGTCAAGGAGTTCGGCGTGTTCGACCTGCCCTTCCTCTTCAACAGCGAAAAGGAAGCGGATGCCGTGCTGGACGGCCCGCTGGGCCAGGACATGCTGAAGAAGCTGGAGGCCAAGGGCATCGTCGGCCTGGTCTACTGGGAAAACGGCTTTCGCAACATGACCAATTCCAAGCGCCCCATCGCGCGCGCGGAAGACCTGCAAGGCATCAAGCTGCGCGTGATGCAGAACCAGATCGCGCTGGGCGTCTTCAACACGCTGGGCGCGAATGCCGTGCCCATGCCGTTCTCGGAACTGTTCACCGCCCTGGAAACGCGCACCGTGGACGGGCAGGAGAACCCCATCACCACCATCCAGAGCAGCAAGTTCTACGAGGTCCAGCCCTACCTGACCATCACCCGCCACGTCTATACGCCATGGGTAGTGCTGGCGTCCAAGAAATGGTGGGACACCCTGTCGCCCGAAGAACAAAAACTCATCCGGCAGGCGGCCGCGTCATCGCGCGATTTTGAACGCCTGGACAGCCGGGCCGATTCCCAGAAGGCCATGACCACGCTGGAGCAGGCTGGCATGAAGATCAACACCGTCTCGCCGGAAGAAGTTGCGCGCATGCGCCAGAAGGTGCAGCCGGTGGTCGACAAATACACGCAGGAACTCGGCCCCGAGCTGGTCAAGCAACTGAATGACGAAATCCAGAAGGCGCGCAACTAGCCTTCGCGGCCCGGACACGAGCCGGGCCGCCACGCAACCGTTGTAATCGAGAATCCCATGCCACAAACTCCCCGCAAGCTGCGCAGCCAGAAATGGTTCGACGACCCGGCGCACGCCGATATGACGGCCATCTACGTCGAGCGCTATCTCAACTACGGCCTGACGCGCCAGGAACTGCAATCGGGGCGGCCCATCATCGGCATCGCCCAGACCGGCAGCGACCTGGCGCCCTGCAACCGCCATCACCTGGCGCTGGCCGAACGCATCAAGGCTGGCATCCGCGATGCGGGCGGCATCCCCATGGAGTTTCCCGTGCACCCGCTGGCCGAACAGGGCCGGCGTCCCACCGCGGCGCTGGACCGCAACCTGGCCTACCTCGGTCTGGTCGAGATCCTGCATGGCTATCCGCTGGACGGCGTGGTCCTGACCACCGGTTGCGACAAGACGACGCCCGCCTGCCTCATGGCGGCGGCCACCGTCGACATCCCCGCCATCGTGCTGTCCGGCGGGCCGATGCTGGACGGCTGGCACGACGGCCAGCGCGTCGGCTCGGGAACCGTCATCTGGCATGCGCGCAATCTGATGGCCGCGGGCAAGCTGGACTACGAAGGCTTCATGACGCTGGCCACGGCATCGTCGCCATCCATCGGTCACTGCAACACCATGGGCACGGCGCTGTCGATGAACTCGCTGGCCGAGGCGCTGGGCATGTCGCTGCCCACCTGCGCCAGCATCCCCGCGCCCTACCGCGAGCGCGGCCAAATGGCCTATGCCACCGGCCTGCGCATCTGCGACATGGTGCGCGAAGACTTGCGGCCGTCACACATCCTGACCCGACAGGCCTTCGAAAACGCCATCGTCGTGGCCTCGGCGCTGGGCGCTTCCAGCAACTGTCCGCCGCACCTCATCGCCATCGCGCGCCATACGGGCATCGACCTGAGCCTGGACGACTGGCAGCGGCTGGGAGAAGACGTGCCGTTGCTGGTCAACTGCGTGCCCGCGGGCGAGCATCTGGGTGAAGGCTTCCACCGCGCAGGCGGCGTCCCGGCCGTGCTGCATGAGCTGGCGGCAGCGGGCCGCCTGCACACGGACTGCGCCACCGTCTCCGGCAAAACCATCGGCGAGATCGCGGCCGCGGCCAAGACCAACAATGCCGACGTCATCCGCAGTTGCGATGCGCCGCTCAAGCACCGCGCAGGATTCATCGTTCTTTCGGGTAATTTCTTCGACAGCGCGATCATCAAGATGTCGGTGGTGGGCGAAGCCTTCCGCCGCGCCTATCTGTCGGAGCCCGGCTCGGAGAACGCCTTCGAGGCGCGCGCCATCGTTTTCGAAGGTCCGGAGGACTATCACGCGCGCATCGAAGACCCCGCCCTGAATATCGACGAGCATTGCATCCTGGTGATCCGCGGCGCCGGCACCGTGGGCTACCCGGGCAGTGCGGAAGTGGTCAACATGGCGCCGCCCTCGCACCTGCTCAAACGCGGCATAGATTCGCTGCCCTGCCTGGGCGACGGCCGTCAAAGCGGCACCTCGGCCAGCCCTTCCATCCTGAACATGTCGCCGGAGGCCGCGGTGGGCGGCGGCCTCGCGCTGCTGCGCACCGGTGACCGTATCCGCGTCGACCTGAACCAGCGCTCGGTCATCGCCCTGGTGGACGAAACCGAAATGGAGCGTCGCAGGCTGGAACCTCCTTACCAGGCCCCGGAATCGCAGACGCCCTGGCAAGAGCTGTACCGGCAATTGGTCGGCCAGCTTTCAACCGGCGGCTGCCTGGAGCCCGCCACCTTGTACCTGAAGGTCGTCGAAACACGGGGCGATCCCCGGCATTCGCATTGATTCCCGCGCCGGCGCCTATTGCCGAGCACGCCCTGCGGCCGGCTCCTGCGGCGCCGGCCGCGTGACGACATAGGCGGCGCTGGCCAGGAAAAACACGGCGACGGCGGCGGCCAGCATCCACGACGGGTGCGCCCCCCACCAGAACAGCACGTAGCCGACGCCCATGCCCAGGCAGGCGTAGGTCTTGCCCTTGCGCGACACGGCCCCCTGGTCCCGCCAGGCGCGCAGCGCGGGGCCGTAGGTCGGGCTATCCAGCAGCCATTTCTCCAACCGCGGCGACGACCGGGAAAAGCAGGCCACCGCCAGGATCAGGAATATGGTCGTCGGCATGACGGGCAGAAACGCGCCAATCACACCCAACGCCAGCATCAGGCAACCCAGGCAGAGCCACAGTACTCTCATCATGATGGGCAGCAGGATATCCCAGGTGTTCCGGTCGCTTCAAACGCGCCGTGCAATTTCGCGTTGGGCGCCGCCTTCCGCGGCATACAGCGGCCGAACGGACCGCCTTGGTAGCATCGTGGCAACACGCAAGAATAATTTGGAATATATATTCACAAATTGGAATTATTGAATAAAAATCGAGCGTGCGCGGGGCTCCGCGCTTCCCGTCGCGAGGACATGCCATGCGCAACGCAAGCGATTTGCTGGAAGACTCTTACCGCCGGACCGACCGGGCCATGCTGCCCCTGCTCTGGCTCCTGTTCGCTGTCGGTCTATGCATGGCGCCTCAGTATGGCCGATGGAGCGCCGCCATCGGAGTCGGCCTCGCCGGCGCAGGCATACCGTCGCTGCTGATACTCTGGCGGCCCGGCCGGCTGAGCACCCGCCTGACCGTGGCCTGTGGCCTGATGGTGCTGGCCGCGCTCCATATCCACCTGATGTCCGGCATGGCCGAAATCCATTTCGGCATCTTCGTGCTGCTCTCGCTGCTGCTGGCTTATCGGGACTGGCGCACCATCCTGTGCGCGGCCGTGGTCATCGCGCTGCATCACCTGTCCTTCAATTTCCTGCAGCAATGGGGCTACGGCACGATTTGCTTCACGGAGCCCAGCTTGTCCATGGTGCTGCTGCATGCGGCCTATGTCGTGGTGCAGGCCGCCGCCTTGGGCTGGCTGGCCTGGAAAATGGAAAGGGCCGCGGTGGCGGCCGAGGAACTGGCCCAGCTCAGCGCCCACATCGGCCGCGAGGCCGGCGTGTTCGACCTGCGCTTTGCCGGCCTGGACCTGGACAGCAGCCTGGGACGCAGCTTCAAGGCCACCATGGACGCCGTGCACCGGACCATGAGCGGGGTCCGGACCACCGCAACCGCCCTGTCGGCCGCAACACGCGACATCATGCAGGACAATCAGCAGCTGGAGGCGCGCACCCAGACTCAGGCCGATTCACTGGAACGGACGGTCACATCGATGCGCGACCTGGCGGTAAACGTCCACGACAACGCCACCAACGCGCTGCGCGCCCAGGAACTGACCGACGAAACGCGACGCATCGTGGATACAGGCAGTACGGCGGTGGCAGGCGTCGCCGCCGTGATGGGAGAGATCCAACAAGAGGCCAGGAAGATTTCCGAGATCACCGGCTTGATCGACAGCATCGCCTTCCAGACCAACATCCTGGCATTGAACGCCGCAGTGGAAGCGGCCCGCGCCGGCGAAAGCGGACGCGGCTTCGCGGTCGTGGCCACCGAGGTCCGCGCGCTGGCGCAACGCAGCGCTAGCGCCGCGCGCGAGATCCGCGGCCTGATCGACGGTTCGCTGGAAAAAACCGACGACGGCTTCCGCCAGGCCGACCATGCTGCCAACGTGATCCGCGACGTGGTGGCCAGCATCGAACGCGTGGCCGGCCTCGTCAGCCAGATCGGCGATGCGGGGCGGGCACAGGCCACGGACATCGACGAGGTCAACCAGGCGGTGACCCAGATGGACGAATTGACCCGCCAGAATGCGGCCCGGGTAGCGCAAGCCGCGGGCGCGTCGACGGCCTTGCAAACGCAAGCGGCCCAGTTATTGCAAGCCGTGGGGGTGTTCCGCCTGCAAGATGAGCGGCAGCCGCCGGCACCGCAAGGACACACTGCACGGTTGACACTGACGGGCTGTTGACGCAAGGATTGCGCGATTCGCCGACTCCCGGCGGGTGTTTCACCGGCCTTTGCAGACCCCGGTTTTCATGGAAGAATCAGAGCCTTCTGCGGCCCGCTGCCCCCAGCCACCACCATGACTCCGTTTGCCTCCCTGCTCGCAATCCTCGGTGCGCTGTGGCTCGGCGCCATGTTGCCGGGGCCAAGTTTCATCATCGTCGCGCGCAAGGCCATCGGCCAGTCCCGCTGGGACGGCCTGGCCTCGGCCTTCGGCATGGGTGTGGGCGGCATGCTGTTCGCCGGCCTGGCGCTGGCGGGTTTGTATTCGGTGCTGCAAAGCGTGGAATGGCTGTACATCGCGCTGAAAATCGCCGGCGGCGCCTATCTGCTGTACGTGGCTGCCGGTATCTGGCGCAACGCCAGACAGCCTTTTGCCATGCCCGGCAGCGGCGCGCCAGCGGCGCGCAATGGACGCCGTTCCTTCTGGATCGGTCTCACGACCCAGTTGAGCAACCCCAAGACGGCCATCTGGTATGGCAGCATCTTCGCCGCCCTGCTGCCCCAACATCCGCCGGCATGGACCTATTTCACGCTGCCGCCCCTGGTATTTCTGATCGAATTCGGCTGGTATGCGATCGTGGCGCTCTGTTTTTCCACCAAGGGCCCCCGCGAGATCTATTTGCGGGCGAAGAAATGGATAGACCGGGCCGCGGCGGGCGTGATTGCGGCGCTGGGCTTACGGCTCATTCTAAATGCGCCCAAAAGCGGACTTTGAACACAACCGGCACGGCATCAACCAGATTGCGCTGGTAGATGGCGCCGCAATAGGTCGCGACGCATTCGCGAATCAGGCCAGTTCCGTGACAAGACCATTGCGGCGCTACTGGCCCGCAAAAATAGGGCCACGCGCTCAGGCCGACAGGGCGCTTGCCATCTGCATCTCGCGCCGCACCTGTTTGTCCGCGTACATTAATTGGTCTGCTTCCTTGAGTACGGCTTGTAGAACGCTGACCGATGGATCCGCGCTCACGATGCCAAAGCTGGCGCCTGTATAGTGGAAACTGCATCCCTCGAAGGTATAGGAGCCGCTGAGCAGCGGGGCGAGCCGCGTCCGCATCGATTCAACGATGTTGTCCGCATCGGATCCCGGCCTCGCGCCCAATCCGACCACGACGAACTCATCGCCTCCCCAGCGACCTAGCGTGTCTCCCGCAAGCAGACCTGCCGACAGGCGTCGACCGACCTCGACCAGGAATTTGTCGCCAACGTCGTGGCCGTAAGTGTCGTTGATCGTCTTGAATCCATCCAGATCGATAAATGCCACCAGCACGGACTGCTGCGTCCGTTTTGCCAGAGAGAAATACCGCTCCAGTTCGGCCATGACGGCCCGCCGGTTCCGCAAGCCGGTCAGCGCGTCATGGTTGGCGGCATGCCGTTCATCCTGGCGTCGTCTCACCATTTGCCCGACCACCCGGCCAAACAGAAGAATCAGGGTCAGGCCGAGCGCTGCCACCGCCACCGCCGCCCATATGTGCTGTTTACGCATGGGCGCCAAATAATCGAGCGATGCCAGCGTAATCAACTGGTATTGGGTATTCGGCAACGGCTGAAACCGCGCCAGGTACGGCCTGCCATCGATGAGCCATTGGTCTGCATGGCGCGAACCGGCAATTGCCTGTATCTCCATGGGTTCGCCCAGGTCTTCATCACCGTCGGAAGGCAATACCAAACCGGGGGGCAATAGCGCGGCAACGTTACGCAGCATGAATGGCGTGGACGAAGCCGTGGTTACCCGGCCCTGGCGATTCACGATCAGCGCAATATGCCGGCCAGCCAGGTAAAGCGCTACGTCGGGCGCGTCGAACTTTACGGTCACCGAGCCCTGTGGCACGTCATTCGTGTCCTCGATACGGCTCGCGACGAAGTAGGATGGACTCTTGTTCAGTCGCGCAATACCGAAATAACTGCCGGTGCCATCGCGTAATGCATCGGCAAGATAAGCCCGGCCCCCGTAAATCATGCCGACAATGCTGTCCGGTTCCGCCCAGTTGCTCGCGGTCACCGTATCGTCCGACATATTGTTCATGTAAATGCGCGCGTATTGCAGATCGCCAGCCAGCGCATTCATGAAGTCACCCACTCTGCGCACCAGCGGATCGCGCGTAAACACGGCGGCTCGCTGCTCTCGGGTCAACTCGGCCACGCCAGGAGGATCCGTGCGGTATCGAATAGCCAACTCGATCACTTGGCCCTGGCGCGCAACCATATTGGCCACGCTTACCATCTCAGTGAACAACCGGCCCATGACGCGCGCGGTAATTCTGGACTCGTACTCAGCGCTGGCGGTCAGGCTATCGAGCCGCGATGTCTCGATCTCCTGAGACATCCAGCGCGCGAGAACCGCCACCGACGCAACCCACGCCACAACGAACCCAAGCGTCACGCGGCGCACCATGGAGCGCCCTTGTCGTCCGCGTCCATATTGCCATGGCGATTCTGCGCTCACGCCTTCACCTGATCCAAATCAGCTTCCTTTGGCGATTATCAGCCCGGTCAATTATCTTTTTGAGGCGGTCGGGCTGGTTAACGGAAGGTGGCTGAACAAATGCCAGCCACGCCGAGTGAACCGCTATCTTTCCATTCTGCGCCGCCTATTTCAACATAGGTCCATCCGCTTGACGCACGGATTTTGCCGCCCCCTGCTTTCGCAGCCGCCAAGCGCGGGTACCGCCCGGCACCCTTTCTCATCATCCGATGACAGTTCGCACCAAGGCAGCAGTGGTTTTTTCCTGCCTCCGGAACAGTGAACAAGCGATACACGATAAGTTGCTTGTCGCAAGCCATGCTTGGGAACAAGAAAACAAAAAAGCCGCCAAGTCATCGACTTGGCGGCTTTTTCTTTTGCCGTGCTTGACAGCACTTTGCAGGAATTTGGTAGGCGGTATTGGAATCGAACCAACGACCTCCACGATGTCAACGTGGCGCTCTAACCAGCTGAGCTAACCGCCTGCAAAGAAGAAGAATTATATAGTGCTTTTTTAAACCATGCAAATCGTCTTGGAAGATTTTTCGCACTATTTATTGCGTCTCGAAGTTTGCGGTGTTTGCTTTTGCATAGACCTTCAGACTTCTCTCGCAACGCATTTTGAAGAGCCCCATGGCCAGCCTTCCAGCTTTGCCGCACTGCTTCAAACCGCCTGCACTGCACTACTAATTTCCCTTCAGCTTCGCGTCTGCGGCTTGCGCTGCAGCAACGAAGAACGAGATTCTATCAGAACTTTTAATCCCTTGCTCAAGCTCCACGCCGCTGCTCACATCGACCGCCCAAGGCCGGATCAATTCCACCGCCTGGCCGACGTTTTCCGGGTTCAAACCGCCGGACAGGATCAGCGGCCGCGACACCGGATCGGCCCTCACCTCATCTAGCAAGCCGTAGTCAAAGCCGTGGCCGCTGCCGCCGTAGCCCGCGCTGTAGCTGTCGAACAGCCAGCCCGCGGCTTCGCCATAAGCGCGGCACGTGGAAGCCAGGTTTTCCGCGGTATCCAGCCCGGGCGCGCCGGCGCGGAATGCACGTAGAAAACGGTGGCCATAGCGGGCGCAGTCCTGCGGCGTTTCATCGCCGTGGAATTGCAGCAGCTCCGGCTTGACCTGGTCCAGCACGGCCTGCACCTCGGCCGCTTCCGGATTCACGAACAAAGCCACCACGTCGACAAAGGCCGGCACCGTGCGCCGCAACTGGGCCGCGCGGGCCGGCGTCAGGCAACGCTTGCTCTTGGCGTAGAACACAAAGCCGATCGCATCGACGCCCGCCGCGACGGCGGCGTCGATGTCCTGTTCACGGGTCAATCCACAGATCTTGATGCGTGTGCGCATGAAACTCTTCGCTTGCCTGGCCGCCCTGCGCGGCCGATCAATCAGTATATCCGGCGTGCAGACCGGCCTACACGGCGGGCTGGCCCAAGGTGGCCACAAGGTTGTCGAAGCTGCCCTCGGCCAGGCGGAACCACGGGGTCTCCTTGTCACGGAACGCCGCCATGCTTTCGTACAACTTCTTGAACATGGCGTCCTTGGCGCTCATTTCCTGATAGGCCGCAAGCGACGCCTCGTAGCTCGCCTGCAGGACCGGTTTGGGAAATGCCTTCAACTGCGCGCCGCGCGACACCAGGCGACGCAGCGCATCGGGATTGCCGGCATCGTACTTGGCGATCATGTTGGCAGTCGCCATGCGGCATGCCAGCGCCAGGGCGGACTGATACTGCTTGGGCAGTTCATCGTAGGCGTCCTGGTTCACATACAGGGACAATTGCAGCGTGCCTGCCCACCAACCCGGGAAATAGTAGTTCCGGGCCACCTTGTAAAGCGCCAGGCTTTCATCATCATAAGGACCGATCCAGGCAACGGCGTCCACGACGCCCTGCTCCAGCGCCGCATAGGTCTCGGCCACCGGCACCTCGACGGGCGTGGCGCCCATGCGCGCCAGCACATGGCGGGCGAAGCCGCCGGCCTTCACCTTCAGGCCGCGCAAATCGTCCACGGTCTTGATTTCCCCGCGAAACCAGCCGCCCATCTGCGCGCCGGTGTAGCCGCAGGGAAAGTTCAGGATGTTGTACTTGTCGAACAGCACGCGCGTAAGCGCCAGTCCTTCGCCCTGCGTCATCCAGGCGTTCATCTGCCGCGTATTCAGGCCGAACGGCACGCCGGCGTCAAAGCACAGCGCCGGGTCGATATCGAAGTAACGGGTCGACGCGGTATGGCCGCAATCGACGACGCGGTGCTGCACGGCTTCCAGCACCTGGCCGGGCTGCACCAGGTCGCCTGCCGGAAAAATCTCGATGGTGAAGCGTCCGTCCGTGACCTCGCTCACATAACGCGCCACGTCCTCGGCGCCGGCGAACAGGGTCGGCGATTCATTGGGAAAGCTGGAGGCCAGCCGCCATGCAACTTTGGGAGGGGCGGCCACCACCGCCGGCGCTTCGGGCGCGGCGGCCGGGACTTGCGGCGCGGTGACCGGAGCATCTTGCTCTTCCGCTGGCGTTACTGGCGGGTTTGGGCTGGCGTTTTCCTCGGCCAGCGGGACTTCCTGCGCGAACGCCGGAGCGACCAGAGCGGCGCCGCCCAGGGCGGTCTGCTTCAAAAACGCGCGGCGTTGCATGGCAAAGGCCTCCATAGGATTTGGGCAAGCGTCGCCGTTGCCGGCGGCATCCCTAATAGGTTTGAGTAAACGGCGACAGCAACAGCGAGCCGCCGTCAAGTTCATCCAGCCCGAACTCGTCTGGATAATCGATGGCGGACAGATACAACCCATCGGGCGCGAACGTCGGCGCGCCAAGCTTGCGATCGCGCCAGGACAGCAACTGCGCCATCCAATCCACCGACTCACGCCCCTGCCCGATCTGCAATAGCGCGCCCATGATGTTGCGCACCATGTGATGCAGAAACGCGTTCGCCTTCAGGGTGAACACCAGGAACGGCCCGCGTTCATCGATGTCCAGTCGGTAGAGATGGCGCACCGGATGCTTGGCCTGACACTGCGAAGAACGGAAGCTGGAAAAGTCATGCTCGCCCAGCAATGCACTCGCCGCGGTCCGCATGGCATCGACGTCCAGCGGCTGGAAACACCAGCCCGCCCGCCCCGCCCACAACGCGGGCCGCACCCGGCCGCGCCACAGCAAGTACACGTAGGTGCGGGCGCGCGCGGAAAAACGCGCATGAAATTCGTCCGACACCGGCTGCGCCCACTGCACAGAAATGCTGGGCGGCAGGAAGGCGTTCACCCCCCGCACCCAGGATTCCATCCGCCGGTCGAGTTCGGTGTCCAGATGGACCACCTGCATCGCGCCGTGCACCCCGGTATCCGTGCGGCCGGCACAGATCGTCGCCACCGGCCCTTTCACACCACAAAAACTGCCGAGGGCGGCCTCCAGCGTGTCCTGCACCGTTTGCCGGTGCGGCTGTGTCTGCCAACCCTGCCAGGCGGAGCCGTCATACGCCAGCCCCAATGCAACTCTAGACATGTATCAAACCCGTGGCCCGCCGACACGATGCGTTTCGTCCGTGGGCGGTTCGTCCAGGTCGAGATTGATGCTGCCGAGCTTGCGGTTCAGCGCCGCCGTATCCAGCGCTGGCTCGTTGAATTCATAGGTTTCCTCGTCATCGTCGCCGCGCCGCGCGCCGGCCCGGCGCAGGAGCCATGCGATGGCGAATGCAATCAGCGCCAGCACCGCCGTGACAATGACGAGCAGATTATCGGCCAGCCACGCGGGCATGTCCGAAGTGAGGCCCTTGTCTGCCGGCTTGCCAGTGGTCTGCTCCGACGAGGGCGTGCCCGACGCGCCTGGGGCGGAAGGCGTGCCGGCGGCGCCAGTAGCGCCTGGAGTACCTGCCGTGCCCGAAGCGCCTGTCGTGCCCGGGGCACCTGCGGCACCCGGAGTTCCTGCCGCACCCGGAGTTCCTGCCGCACCCGAAGCGCCTGTCTCACCCGAAGTACCTGTTGCACCCGAAGCACCTGTTGCACCCGAAGCACCTGTTGCACCCGACGTGCCTGCCGCGCCCGAAGTACCTGCCGCGCCCGAAGTACCTGCCGCGCCCGAAGCGCCTGCGGCACCCGGCGTACCTGCCGGCCCCGAAGCGCCCGCAGGACCAGCCGCGCCCGGGGATCCCGCAGCGCCAGGAGTTCCGCCAGCAGCGCCCTGTTGTGCCACCGCCTTGTTCAGATCGTCGACGTTACTTTGAAGCTGACTCACGCGCCCCTGGGCATCGGCCATGGCGCGCTCGGTCGACGTCCGGGCATCAGCCTGCGCCTCGGCTTGCGACGACACGGTGTCTTGCGCCTGCCCGGAAGAGAGGCGCACGCGATCCTGCGGCTGCGAGGCGCTTGCCCCCCCGGCATCCGCGGGCAGGGCGACGCTGCCCGAAGCTGCGCCCTGGCCTTGGACCACGGACGGGTTCGCGCCCGCCGCCGCGCCGATGCGCGCGCGATACTTCGCGAACGCCTCGGCATGTTCGTTGAAGATGCGGCGCGCCTCGGCCGGATCCACGGCGCGCACAGTCGCCGCATCGGGAATCGTCAGCCTCTTCCCAGCCTTCACCAGATTCATATTGCTCTGGATGAACGCCTCGGGATTGGCGCGCCACAAGGCCACCAGCATCTGGTAGACCGATGCGTTGGGCACGGCATTGCGTTGGGCGATGGCGAAGAGGTTGTCGCCGGACTTCACGTTGACCGTACGCGACCCAGCCGGACGGGTCGCCGTGCCTACCTCAGCCGGCGTCACGTCCGCGCTGGTGCCGCGCAGCGGCACCAGGATGCTGACCTGCACCTGCCGCTGCCCCGAACTGGAACTGATGTCCAGCAACAGGTCGACCGCGCCGCTGGCCGGCGGCTGCGAGGCCCGCACTCGCAGATTCTTGCGCGTCGCGTCCAGGCCGTCTTCGATCCGGACCACCATGCTTGCCAACGGAACCGGTGGCTTCAAGCCTGCACGCTGCCAGGCGGCCTCGTCCGCCACCGACACTTTCAGCGAGGCGATCTCGTCGGGCGTCAGTTCCTGCAATCCCACCACTGCCTGCAGCGGCGCGCCCGACACGGAAACGACCCGCGAATGCCCCACGCGCATGGCCATGGCGGTACTGCACACGCTTGAGCCAATCGCCAGCGCAATCGCCCACTGCAGGGCTTTTAAACGGCGGGCATGCTTCACTTGGCGCGAACGCTGGGTCATAAGCTGGAATTCCGTTCTTGTAGTCGACTTGCGGGCTGGAGCCGGCTCACGCCATATAGGTGAGAACAGGCATCAATTCACGGGAAAAGTGTAATGGATCATGCGCATTTCACAAACCTGAAAGGCCCGACTGCGTTTGTTGGCGAGCCTGTCTGCCGCCACAACGCAGACCCCGTGCAAACGACAAGGGCACCGTGAGGTGCCCTTGAGTGCCTGGCGCGCTTGATCAGGCGGCGCCAAACGCCGCCCGTAGCGGCATCAGGCTTCGGCCAGCGCGATACGCAGCATGCGGCGCAGCGGCTCGGCGGCGCCCCACAACAGCTGGTCGCCCACGGTGAAGGCCCCCAGGTACTGCGAACCCATCGACAACTTGCGCAGACGGCCCACCGGAATGTCCAGCGTGCCGGTAACGGCGACCGGGGTCAGTGCGGAAACCGTGGCTTCCTTGGTGTTGGGCACGACCTTGGCCCATTGCGTGCCTTCGGCGATCAGCGCCTCGATCTCGTCCAGCGGCACGTCGCGCTTGAGCTTGATGGTCAGCGCCTGGCTATGGCAGCGCATCGCGCCGATGCGCACGCACAGGCCGTCGATCGGCGTGGCGGGCGTGCCGAAGGCGGCGCCGCGGCCCAGGATCTTGTTGGTCTCGACCTCGCCCTTCCACTCTTCCTTGGACATGCCGTCGCCCAGATCCTTGTCGATCCAGGGAATCAGGTTGCCGCCCAGCGGCACGCCGAAGTGCTCGTGGGGCAGCGCCGGATCCTTTTGCTTGGCCAGCACGCCACGGTCGATTTCCAGGATGGCCGACGCGGGGTCGTCCAGCAGCGACTTGACCGACTGGTTGATCTCGCCGAACTGGGTCAGCAGTTCGCGCATGTGCTGCGCGCCGCCGCCGGAAGCGGCCTGGTAGGTCATGGAAGTCATCCATTCGACCAGGTCGTTGTTGAACAGGCCGGCCAGGCCCATCAGCATGCAGCTGACGGTGCAGTTGCCGCCGATGAAGTTGCGCACGCCGCGCTTGAGCGCCGCGTCGATGACCGGACGGTTGACCGGATCCAGCACGATAATGGCATCGTCAGCCATGCGCAGGGTGCTGGCGGCATCGATCCAGATACCGTTCCAACCCGCGCCGCGCAGCCTCGGGTAGACCTCGGAGGTGTAGTCGCCGCCTTGCGCCGTCACGATGATCGGCAGTTTTTTCAGAGCGTCAATGTTGTAGGCGTCTTGCAGCGGACCTGCGCCAGTGGCCCAAGTGGGCGCGGCGCCGCCAGCGTTGCTGGTGGAGAAAAACACCGGTTCGATCAGTGCGAAGTCGTTCTCGTCGCGCATGCGTTGCATGAGCACCGAGCCGACCATACCGCGCCAGCCGACAAGGCCTACTGCTTGATTCATTTCAATCGCTCTTTAAAGGTGTGGAGACTAGGGGCCAGGGGGAAAAGCCGTGCAATTCAACAATTTATCAGAATGCACGGCCGGATGTTGCGGCGCAACCATAAAAAATAGGGGCCGCAATGGATGCAAGATGCATTCGAGGCGGCGCCACAACAGCAAAACAAAAGGCGGCCTGACGGGGCCGCCCCTTGTCTTGTGCTGACTCGGCCGCCAGACTCGGACGTCCGGCGACCGGATCCGGGGCAGGATCAGGCCAGCGCCTTCAGCACTGCGTCCCCCATCTGCGCCGTGCCGACCTTGGTCGTGCCCGGTTCGAAGATGTCGGCAGTGCGCAGGCCCTCGGCCAGCACGCGGCGCACGGCGGCCTCGATGCGGTCGGCCTGCGGCGCCAGGTTCAGCGAGTAGCGCAGCAGCATGGCGGCGGACAGGATGGTCGCCAGCGGATTGGCGATGCCCTGGCCGGCGATATCGGGCGCGGAGCCATGGCTGGGTTCGTACAAGCCCTGGCCGCCCGCATTCAGCGAAGCCGAGGGCAGCATGCCGATCGAGCCGGTCAGCATGGCCGCTTCGTCCGACAGGATGTCGCCGAACAGGTTGCCGGTCACGATGACGTCGAACTGGCGCGGGTTGCGCACCAGCTGCATGGCGGCGTTGTCGACATACATGTGCGACAGCTCCACGTCGGGATACTCGCGCGCGACTTCGATGACGATGTCGCGCCAGAACTGCGAGGTCTCCAGCACGTTGGCCTTGTCCACGCTGCACAGCTTCTTGCCGCGCTTGCGCGCCGATTCGAAGCCGATGCGCGCGATGCGGCGCACTTCGGATTCGGCGTAGCGCATGGTGTCGTAGCCTTCTCGCTCGCCTGTGAAGGCGCCGTCGGGCGACGAACGCACGCCGCGCGGCGTACCGAAATAGATATCACCGGTCAGTTCGCGGATGATCAGGATGTCCAGGCCGGACACGATCTCGGGCTTGAGCGACGAGGCGCTGGCCAACTCCGGATACAGGATAGCCGGACGCAGGTTGGCGAACAGGCCCAGCGCCTTGCGCAGGCCCAGGATGGCCTGCTCGGGGCGGAACTCGCGCGGCAAGCTGTCGTACTTCCAGTCACCCACGGCGCCGAACAGCACGGCGTCCGATTCCTTGGCCAGGTTCAGCGTGGCCGGCGGCAGCGGATGCTCGAACGCATCGAATGCCGCGCCGCCCACCGGCGCTTGCTTGATCTCAAAGGAAACGTCCAGCGCCTTCAGGACGCGCACGGCCTGTTCCACGATTTCCGGGCCGATGCCGTCACCCGGCAAGACTGCGATGTTGTGAGTCATACGAAAACAATCCTGTAATCAGAATAATGATGGCGTCAGGCGATGGGACGGCTTTCCAGCCACGGATGACGGGCCAGGCGCTCGGCCTCGAAGGCGCGGATCTTGTCCGACTGGCGCAGGGTCAACCCGATATCGTCGAAGCCATTGAACAGACAGTACTTGCGGAAGGGTTCGATGTCGAAGCCCATCTCGCGCCCGTCCGCCGCCACCACGACTTGGCGCTCCAGATCGACGCGCAGCTTGTAGCCTGGGAAAGCCTTCACTTCGTCGAACAGGCGCGCGACTTCCAGTTCGGACAGGATGATCGGCAGCAAGCCGTTCTTGAAGCTGTTGTTGAAGAAAATATCGGCATAGGACGGCGCGATGATGGCGCGGAAACCGAACTGCGTCAGCGCCCAAGGCGCGTGCTCGCGGCTGGAGCCGCAGCCGAAGTTCTTGCGCGCCAGCAGCACCGAGGCGCCCTGGTAGCGCGGCTGGTTCAGCACGAAATCCGGATTCAGCGGACGCTTGCTGTTGTCCATGCCGGGCTCGCCGTGGTCCAGATAACGCAGCTCGTCGAACAGGTTCGGGCCGAAGCCGGTGCGCTTGATGGACTTGAGGAACTGCTTGGGGATGATGAGGTCCGTGTCGACGTTTTCGCGATCGAGCGGAGCCACCAGGCCTTCGTGAGTGGTAAATGCTTGCATGATGTCGGTACTCGGTGCTTGACGCTTAACGGAAAGTGCGGACGTCGACGAAGTGGCCGGCGACCGCCGCGGCGGCGGCCATGGCCGGGCTGACCAGATGGGTGCGCCCACCCTGCCCTTGCCGGCCCTCGAAGTTGCGATTCGAGGTGGAAGCGCAGCGCTCGCCAGGTTCGAGGCGGTCGGCGTTCATGGCCAGGCACATGGAGCAGCCCGGCTCGCGCCATTCAAA
This sequence comes from Achromobacter sp., assembly GCF_036567245.1. Classification (GTDB taxonomy): domain Bacteria; phylum Pseudomonadota; class Gammaproteobacteria; order Burkholderiales; family Burkholderiaceae_B; genus Achromobacter. Next base: position 26,991 of record NZ_DATCUY010000052.1, read on the forward strand.
ACCGGCTTCGATGAAGATCTTGTCCAGCCCTTCGCGCTCGGCCTGTTGCTTGACCAGGCCAGAGCCCGGCACCACCATGGCCTGGCGCACATTGGACGCCACATGCTTGCCGCGCGCTACGGCGGCGGCGGCGCGCAGGTCTTCGATGCGGGAGTTGGTGCACGAGCCGATGAACACGCGATCCACGCGGATATCGATAAGCGGCGTATTCGGCTTCAACCCCATGTATTGCAGGGCGCGCTCCATGCCGCTGCGGCGCACGTCATCCTTTTCACGATCAGGGTCCGGCACGCGGGAATCCACCGGCAACACCATTTCGGGAGACGTGCCCCAGGTGACTTGCGGCTTGATGTCGCGGGCGTTGATCTCCACCACGGCATCGAACTTGGCGCCCTCATCGGTATGCAGGGTGCGCCAGTAGCCCGCCGCCTGGTCCCAGAGCACGCCCGTGGGCGCGAAGGGACGGCCGCGGAAATATTCGACGGTTTTGTCGTCCACCGCCACCATGCCGGAGCGGGCGCCGGCTTCGATGGCCATATTGCAGACGGTCATGCGGCCTTCCACGGACAGGGCGCGGATCGTGCTGCCAGCGAACTCGATGGCGTAACCCGTACCGCCGGCCGTGCCGATGATGCCAATAATATGCAGGACTACGTCCTTGGCGGTACAGCCGAAGGGCAATTCGCCATCGACCTTGATCAGCATGCTCTTGGCTTTCTTCATGAGCAGCGTCTGGGTCGCCAGCACGTGCTCGACTTCGGAGGTACCGATGCCGAAGGCCAGCGCGCCCACCGCACCGTGCGTGCTGGTGTGCGAATCGCCGCAGACCACGGTCATGCCAGGCAGGGTCGCGCCCTGCTCCGGGCCGATCACGTGCACGATGCCCTGCCGCAAGTCATTCATGCGGAATTCGGTGATGCCGTACTTGTCGCAGTTGGCATCCAGCGTATCCACCTGCAGGCGGGAAATCGGGTCGTCGATGCCCTGGGCCCGGTTCAAGGTCGGCACGTTGTGGTCGGCGACCGCCAGATTGGCGCCCGTGCGCCACGGCTTGCGGCCGGCCATCGCCAGGCCTTCGAACGCCTGGGGGCTGGTGACTTCATGCACCAGGTGGCGGTCGATATAGAGCAGACAGGTGCCGTCTGATTCCTGGTGGACGACGTGGGCGTCCCAGAGTTTGTCGTAAAGAGTTTGGGCCATGGATGCGCTCTGCAAGTAGACAATCCGGCTCGTGCCGCGCACGGTTGAAAACGGTCTCCGTGCGCCGGCCACTGCGGCATGAACGAATTATGCACAGGGTCTCAACCTAGTACAACCACACCATATATACCAGTACCAAAACTACCATGCTAGGAAATGCCAGGTGTGAATTCGTCCCACATTCATGCCTCAACCATGCTGCAGCCAAACAGTTACAGATACAAATTCGAGTATTTAAAATAGATACAAAATTATCAAACCGATATAATCGTTGTTCGGCACAGCCGACCAAATTGCGAAATAAAGCGCAATAAACCGCATTTATCCCGCATTAAACTGGATCACAAATCTGGAATATAGCGAAATTAGTGCAAATTCAAGCTAATTAAGAGATGATGCGCGAAGAAACTCAAACTGCCGTCTGGAAAACTTCGTCAAGAATTAACAAATATTGACTCGTCAAAACTGACATTTCCACACAATATGGCGGCCATTAATTCCTAACTCGACTCGCGAATAATCACTATGGCTTCGTTTTTGCTCAAAAGCACGACTTCGGTCCTTGCCCTGGCATTCGTTCCTGCGGCATTTGCACAGTCGGCGGCTCCCGCCTCCGGACAAGCTGGCGTCACCCTGAATCAGATCGTCGAGCAGACCCTGCTCAGCAACCCGGAGATCCAGGCCAAGTACCACGATTTCCAGGCTTCGCTGGAAGGTCAGGCCGTTGCTCGCGGCGCCTTCTTCCCACAGATCAATGCGCAAGGCTATGTGGGTCGCGAGTACCGCAGTAACGTGCCCGGAGTGGGGTCGCAGAATTGGAACCGCCCCGGCTACAGCGTGGAATTGCGTCAATTGATTTTCGACGGTTTCCGCACGAGCAACGACGTCAAGCAAGCCGGTTTCGACAAGCTGGCGCGCTTTTATGACCTGCTGGCCACCAGCGACAACACCGCGTTCGGCGCCGTGCAGGCCTACATCGACCTGCAGCGCTATCGCGACATGGAGCTGCTGGCCCGCCAGAACTACACCCTGCACGAAGAAACGCTCAAGCAGATCGGCGAACGCGCTGACTCCGGCGTGGGCCGCCGCGTCGACCTGGAACAGGCCGGCGGGCGCCTGGCGCTGGCTCAGACCAACCTGATGACCGAAACCGCCAACCTGCTGGACGTGCAGCAACGCTTCCAGCGTGTCACCGGCGCCCTGCCCCCTGAGTCGATGCAGCCGACGCCCGATATCGCCAGCAAGCTGCCGGTCAAGCCGGCCGACTTCAACGAGTCGCTGCGCCGCAACCCCAGCTTCCTGTCCAAGCAGGCCGGGCTGCAGGCCGCGCAGGCCGGCGTCGCCTCGTCCAAGGGTGCTTTCTCGCCCAAGTTCGAGTTCGTGGCCTCCACCGGCCGCGACCAGAACGATCCCACGCCCCAGAACCGCGACATCCAAAGTTCCAGCGTCCAGGTCGTCATGAGCTACAACCTGTATCGCGGCGGCGCTGATTCCGCCCGCGTGCGCCAGACCTCCGCGCAGTCCTATGCCGCGCGCGACATCCGCGACTACACCTGCCGCAACGTGCAGCAGGATCTGGCGGTGGCCTGGAACAACGTCGCCAGCCTGAGCCAGAAACTGCCGTTCCTGCGCGACCACGAAGTGGCCACCACGAAGGTGCGCGAAGCCTACCGCCAGCAGTTCCAGATCGGCCAGCGTTCGCTGCTGGACTTGCTGGACACCGAAAACGAATTGTTCGAGTCGCGCCGCGCCTTGACCAACGGCCTGTATGACCTCCAGCTCGCCCAGTACCGCTGGTTGGCGCTGTCGCACGCGCTGCTGCCGGCGCTGTCGCTGCAACCCGCGCGCAACGAAATGCCCGAGGAGAACGGCAAGCTGGAAGTCTCCGACGAAGTGATCAAGCTCTGCAACTCGACGGTTCCCGACTCCGCCCGCCTGGCGCCCGTGCGCGTGCAATACAACGAGGGCAATCTGCCGCCCACGTTCATCCCGGTAAACTCGCCCAAGGCCAAACCCTAGGCGACGCAAGCGCAAGGAGACCATATGCAGAAACAGGGCAACGACTTCTCACAACTGGACGCGGATTTTGTCCGCGTCCTCGAAGACCTGATCGACGCGCTGATAGCCAATGGCACCTTGCGTATGACCGACCTGCCTGTGCAGGCCCAACAAAAGCTGACCCAGCGCAAGCAACAGCGCGCGCGCCTCTCCGAACACCTCGACCTGCTGGATGACGAAGATGGACAAGTTATCTGAAACGGCGGCCCGGGAGTGGCGCGCTGACGCGCGCGCGGCGCATGACGACCCGCTGCTGGACTGCCTGGTGGAAATAACCCGACTGCATGGCGTGACGGCGACGGGCCAGGCCTTGTCAGCGGGCCTGCCGCTGGAAGAACACAAGCTCACTCCCGCATTGCTGCCGCGCGCCGCCGCGCGCGCTCAGCTCTCGGCCCGCGTGGTCAAACGCACGCTGGACAGCATCTCGCAGGACCTGTTGCCCGCGATCCTGCTGCTCAATGGCGAGCGCGCCTGCCTGTTGCTGAAAAGGGACGGCGATAAGTATGTCGTCAGCCACCCCGAATTGGGTGGCAGCTCGATGGAAATGAGCGCCGCGGAGCTGTCGGCGCAGTACACCGGGCTGGTGTGCTTCGTACGCCCGCAGTTCCGCTTCGACGCGCGCGCGCCCGAGGTCGCCAAGGTGCGCGAGCGCCATTGGTTCTGGGCCGCCATCATGGAAAACCGGCGCATGTACCGCGATGCGCTGATCGCTGCCCTGCTGATCAACATCTTCGCGATGGCGATGCCCCTGTTCACCATGAACGTATATGACCGCGTGGTGCCGAACAACGCTGTCGAGACGCTCTGGGTGCTGGCCATCGGCATCACGCTGGTCGTGATCTTCAACATGATCCTGAGTACCGCGCGCTCCCATGTGGTGGACAGCGCCAGCAAACGGGTCGACGTGCGCCTGTCCGCGCAGATCATGGAACGGGTGCTGGACCTGCGTATGGAAGGCCGGCCGGTTTCGGTGGGCTCCTTCGCCGCCAACCTGCGTTCATTCGAATCCATCCGCGACTTCATCGCGTCGGCCACCATCACCACCCTGGTGGACCTGCCCTTCATTCTCCTGTTCCTGCTGGCGCTGGCCTGGATCTCGCCCTGGATGATCCTCCCGCCGCTGGTCGCGATCGTGCTGATCCTGCTGGTATCGCTGGCCGCGCAGGCCCGCATGGAATCGCTGACCATGGCGTCGTTCCAGGCCTCGTCGCAACGCAATGCAACCCTGGTCGAGGCGCTGACCGGCCTGGAGTCGGTCAAGACGCTCAATGCCCAGGGTTCGATCCAGCGCAACTGGGAACGCGCCACCGAATACATCGCCCTGACCGGCGGCAAGCTGAAGCTGATTTCCTCGTCGACGGTCGGCTTCGTGCAGGCCATCCAACAGCTGGTGTCGATCTCCGTCGTGATCATCGGTGTGTACCAGGCCCAGGAATCCGCCATTTCCATGGGCGGCATCATCGCCGCGTCCATGATCGCAGGGCGCTGCCTGGCCCCGCTCGGCCAGGTTGCCGGCCTGCTGATGCAATACCAGAACGCGCGCACCTCGCTGGGTTCGATCGACAACTACATGAAGCTGCCGATCGAACGGCCGGCAGAGGCCGAATTCCTGCATCGCCCGGTCTTCCATGGCGGCATCGAATTTCGCGACGTGACCTTCAGCTATCCCGGCAGCAAACAGCCGGTGCTGAAGAAAGTCTCCTTCAAACTGCAGCCGGGTGAAAAGGTCGGCATCATCGGCCGCATCGGTTCCGGCAAGACCACGCTGGAAAAACTGGCGTTGGCGCTGTACCAACCCACCGAGGGCGCCGTGCTGCTGGACGGGGTCGACGTGCGCCAGATCGATCCGGCCGACGTGCGCCGCGCCATCGGCCACGTGCCGCAAGACCCGCTGCTGTTCTATGGCAGCCTGAAACACAACCTCGCGATGGGCGCGCCCTACGCGGACGACGCCAGCATCCTGGCTGCCGCCAACATGGCAGGCGTCACCGATTTCGCCAACCTGCACCCCGACGGCTTCGACATGGTCATCGGCGAACGCGGCGAGTCCCTGTCCGGCGGCCAGCGCCAGTCGGTGGCGGTGGCCCGCGCCCTGATCAACGATCCTCCCATTCTGCTGCTGGACGAACCCAGCAGCAACATGGACCACCAGAGCGAAGCGCAACTGCGCAAACGCCTGGGCGAGGCCAGCGCCACCAAGACGATTCTGCTGGTCACGCACCGCACCGCTCTGCTGGATCTGGTCGATCGCCTGATCGTGATCGACAACGGCCACATCGTCGCCGATGGTCCCAAGGAACAGGTTGTCGAAGCACTGCGTCAAGGACGCGTCGGACGCGGAAGCTGAGGAAACCATGCTGAACAATCCCGGCGAAACCCGGCACGGCCTGTTTGGAAGCTTGTGGCGCATGCTGCGCGGCGTCTTCGTATTCTTCTTCGACCGTCTGCTGGACGGCACCGAAAAGGGCAAACCCCAGCAACGCTCCGACTACGTCGGCAACGCGGAATGGGTTATCCATGAATCGCAAGCACGCGGTTCGCGCATCCTGCTGTGGGTCAGCCTGCTGGCCACCGGCGGACTGCTGCTGTGGGCCGGCACCGGGAGCATCGACGAAGTCGTCCGAGGCGAAGGCAAGGTCGTGCCGTCGCGCCAAGTACAGATCATCCAAAGCCTGGACGGCGGTATCGTCGAGGAAATCCTGGTGCGTCCAGGACAGGAAGTCGAGGCTGGGGAAGTCCTGCTGAAGATCGACTCCACCCGATTCGCATCGTCCCTGGGCGAAAACAACGCCGAATACATGTCTCTGCTTGCCAAGGCGGCCCGGTTGCAAGCCTTGGCCACCGGCGAACCCTTCGTCGCACCCGAAGAAGTGCTGACGCAGGCGCCCGGACTGGTGGAAATGGAGCGCAATGCGTGGCAGGCCCGCAACACCGAGCTGAACGCCACGGTCAACGTCGCCCGCGAACAGCTCAAGCAACGCCAGGAAGACCTGCGCGAAACCATCGCCAAGCGCGACCAGGCCGCGGCCAGTTGCAGCCTGACCTCACGTGAACTGCAGGTGACCCGTCCCCTTCTCAAGAGTGGCGCCGTATCCGAGGTCGACCTGCTGCGCCTGCAGCGCGACGTCGCCCGCTACTGTGGCGAACAGAAAGGCGCCGAGGCGCAGATCGACCGCTTCCAGGCCTCCATCAAGGAAGCCCAGAGCAAGCTCGAAGAATCCGAGCTGAACATCCGCAATCAGGCCCGTAGCGAACTGTCTGAAACCAACACCAAGCTGGCCACGCTGCGCCAGGGCAAGCTGGCGCTGGTTGACCGTGTGAAGCTGGCCGAAGTCCGTGCGCCGGTGCGCGGCACCGTCAAGACCCTGTTCAACAACACGGTCGGCGGCGTGGTCCAGCCCGGCAAGGACATCATCGAGATCGTGCCCAAGGACGACACGCTGCTGCTCGAGGTCCGCATCCAGCCGCGCGACATCGGCTTCCTGCACGCCGACCAGAAGGCGGAAGTGAAGTTCACCGCCTACGACTTCGCCATCTACGGCGGCCTGGAAGGCAAGGTGGAACAGATCGGCGCGGACACCGTGACCGACGAGAAAGGCAATTCCTACTATGTAGTGCGGGTCCGCACGGACCGCAGCACGGTAGGCGACAAACTGTTGCCCATCATCCCCGGGATGGTGGCGGAGGTTCATATCCTGACTGGCAAGCGCACGGTGCTGCAGTACCTGCTCAAGCCCATACTGCGCGCCAAGGCGAATGCCTTTACCGAACGTTAAAGGAGGGCTGCAAGGCCTTATGAAACCCGTTCCTGTCCTGTTGATTACGCACGACGACCTGTTGTGGCAGCATTGGCGCGGCCTGAATCCTGCGCGCTGGCTGGCTGCCCGCGGGCGCGGCCTGGCCGACC
>NZ_DATCUY010000053.1:0-3347 GCF_036567245.1 Achromobacter sp.
CGAAAGCCGCCAAGCCCGCCCCGGCCCGCGCCGGCAATGCGCCGGTCTTCCCCGGCATCTGGCCGCGGTTGGGCGCCACCGCGATCGACGCCGCCGTGATGGTGGCGGCGATGATCGGATTCAGCACGGCCGCCAACCTGACCTATGAATCGCTGGCCGGCGATCCGCGCCCTGTCCTGTTGGCCATGGCCGCCGGCTTCCTCGGCCTGATGCTGCCGGCGCTGATGGACGCCTGGGGCGGCGGGTCTCCGGGCAAGCGGCTGCTGAAGCTGCGCGTCGTGAACCGCAACGGCGACAACCCCGGCGTCCTGCGCGCCAGCTGGCGGCACTTGATGAAGTACGTACTCAACCTTGCCCTGCCCGGCATCTTCTATCGCATCCAGCGGACCATCTTCGGTGAACGCGCCATGCATAACTGGATCTCGGGCAGCTACGTGGTGTCCAGCCGGGCGGATCCGCGGGCCATCCGGCCCGCCATCGCCAAGACCCGCTCCATCACGGGCGCGGGCAAATTCATCTTCACCGTGCTGGGCGTGCTGGCGCTGGTGGCGGGCGGCATGATCATCGGCGCCATCGTCATGGACTCGAAGCAGGAAGACAACCCCTTGCGCGCCGAGGTGATCCGCCTGGACCTGGTGTCGCAACCGGTGCGCATGCTGGCCGAAAACCACTACCGCCGCACCGGGGCCTACGCCCCGGACATGGCGGCGCTCGGCGTCACCCCGGAGTCGCTGAAAAGCAGCGGCTTCAGCGCGCTGAGCCTGAATCCAGTCAACGGCGTGCTGCGTTTCACCATCGCCGGAGAGCCCGGCACCGCCGACGCACCCGCGCTTGGCGGCAAGCACCTGGTCTACCTGCCCGAACTGCGCTCGGAAAAGAAAGGCGGCGGCGTGCGCCGCTGGCAGTGCGGCAGCGACGACATCCCGCGCGCCGACCGTCCCTATAGCTGCCGCCACGAAGCCGGCGCTTCCGCGCCCTGACGCGCCCCGACACGGAATCCCGCGCATGTCCAGCCTGATCGAATCCATCCATCGCGCCGACGACGGCGACGAGCACGCGCAAATGCTGGCGCTGTGCGAACAGGGGCTGCGCGAGCAGCCCGCCTCGGCCCTCATGTGGGCGCTGCGGGCCCGCTATCACGACAAGCGCAACGCCCACGCGGCGCGCCAGGCCGACCTGGACCGGGCGCTGGCGCTGGACCCGAATTGCGGCGACGCCATTCGCGTCCAGGCCACCGCGCTCTATAACGCGGGCGAACGGCAGGAAGCCTGGCGCATCCTGCGCGACGCCCAGCAGCGTGCGCCCTCGCACTTCGGGCTGCTGATGGCGCAGGCCTATCTGCTGATCAACGACCGCCGCCTGGACCAGGCCATCGAATGCTGGACCCGCGCCGCGCAACTGCGTCCGTCCGCCGGCGCGCCGCATTGCTATATCGCGTCCAACCTGGCCAATGCCGGACGCCACGCCGAGGCCGAGCCCCATTTCCGGCGCGCGACCACGCTGGCGCCGGGCAACGGCATGTTCCTGTATGACGCCGGCAACACCTATCGCAGCCTGGGCGACCTGCGCAACGCCATCGCGATGTTCGACCGTGCGCGCGCCATCCTGGGCGAGCAGAACGCCATCCAGCACAACCGCGCCTCGTGCCTGCAAGCGCTGGAACGCCATGAAGACGCGGTCGAGGAATGGACCAGTCTGCTGCGCCGCCAGCCCGACTGGGACTGGCCCCTGGAAGGCAAGGCGCGCTCCCTGCACCGGCTGGGTCGCGCCGATGAGGCCGTGCCGCTATGGCGGCGTCTGGATGCGCTCTCGGACAGCGGCTGGGAAGGCCGCAGGGAACAGGCCCGCGAGTACGTGCGCAGCCGCGATCCGGAACTGGCCGAGCAGGCGCTGCAAGGGCTGGACCCGCTGGACAGCGGCGATGCCCAACTGCTGTTCGTGGCCGGCAACGCCCAGCGCGACCAGCGCAACTGGGATGAGGCGCTGGCGTACTACTTGCGGGGTTACGAGCTGGCGCCGGACAACGACTTCCTGCCCGGCAACGCCGCTGACATGCTGAACCGGCTGGAACGCCACGACGAAGCCCTGCCGTTGTCCGAGGTGGCGATCTCGCTGGATCCAGACTGGTTGAAGTGGCGCCGCGCCCGCATCGAAGCGCTGACTCATTTGGGCCGGGCGGACGAGGCGGTGGCCGACGCCGACCGCGCGATGGCGCGCTGGCCCGATGAGGGCGCCTTGCACGCCGAACGCATCAACGCGCTGATCGCGGCCAAGCGCCACGACGAAGCGCTGACGGCCTGCGACCGCCTGATCGCGATGGATCCGGAGTACCGCAGCTGGGCGCTGTTTTCGCGCGGCCAGGCTTATGGCGAAATGAAGCGCCACGCGGAGTCCGCCTTGGCCTATCGCCAGGCTGCCGCCGCCTATCAACAGAACGGCAAACCGCAGTACCAGGAGCTGTCCTTGAACAACGCCCTGGCCGCGGAACAGGCCGCTGCCGCGCCGCGCGGCCTGCTGGGCCGGCTGTTCGGGCGCAAGTAGGCCGCGCGCCTAGGCGGCGCGCTCCCATTCATAGCCGTTCAACAAACCCAGCAAGCCGCGCCTGGCCGCGGCCACCGCCTCGTCGCGCAAGGCGTCGGGGCGCCAGCCCATTTCGATGGCATACCCAGGCATTGCCACCGGACAAGGCAGCATGCGCAAGCCAGAAGCGGCAGCCAGACCGCGCGCCGCGTGGGCGGGCAAGGTCGACAGGGCATCGCTGCCCGGCAGCAGGAAGGCCAACGCCGAGAAATGCGTGGTCGAGGCCTGCACCCGGCGCGTCAGCCCCAGCCCGTGCAGCACTTCATCCACCACGCCGATGAATCCGCCGGACGACACCAGCACGTGCTGGCGGCGGACGAATTCCTCCAGCGACAGGGTGGTCTGCCCCGGCGCCAGGCTGGCGGGATCCAGCAGGCAGGCATAGCCGCCCTGGCCGACCGTCACGCGCTGCAAGGCATGCGCGGCCAGTCCGCCCGAGGCGATCACCAAGTCCGCTTCGCGCGCCATCAGCATGTCGGCAGCCAGTCGGCTGTGGGTTTGCCGGAAGATGATGCGCAGGCCCGGCGCGCTTTGGGCCAACGCACGGATCGCGTCCCGCCCCAGGGCGATCTCGAAATCATCCGACAGGCCCAGCGTGACCGACCTGCCGGCAAAGCCCGCCGCCCCCGGACGCGCCAGCGACAGGCTCTGCCGGCATTTGTCCAGCGCCTCGCCGATGACAGGCCGCAGCTCGCGCGCCCGCAGGCTGGGCGTCAGCCCCCGGCCCGTGCGCGTGAAGAGCGGATCGCCATAGAGGGCGCGCAGGC
>NZ_DATCUY010000054.1:0-2361 GCF_036567245.1 Achromobacter sp.
TTGGTCAGCGCGATGATGGCCAGCGCCGCCACCGCGTCGGACGCGCGCAAACCCTTGTCCATCAGGTACGCCGGCAAGTGCGTGCCGATGAAGGCCAGTTGGAAGCCGCAGGCCAGGAAGCCCAGGTTCAGCAGCCAGAAACCGGGTTGGGCGAAGGCTTCGCGGATGGCGGCGGACATGGACAACCCAGTCTCTCCGGCGGACCCGCCCTGCTCCCGGCCGGCGGACTCTCTCAGGGGCAACGCCAGGGGCAGCAGCATGATCAGCACCAGCGCGAACGACAGCAGGGCTGCGACCCAGCCCCAGCCGCCGATCAGCCATTGCGCGGCCGGCACCATGGTGAACTGGCCCAGTCCGCCCACCGCGCCCGCCACGCCCAGCGCCCAGCTGCGACGCTCGGGCGCCACCAGCCGGCTGAGCGCGCCGTAGATCGCGGCGAATGCCGTGCCGGACAATGCGATGCCTATGCACACGCCCGCCGTCCACAGGAACCCCGCCGGCGTGGCGGCATGCGCCATGCCGGCCAGCCCCAGCGCATAGAACACCAGTCCGCCCGCGATCACCTTGGCCGAGCCGTAGCGGTCGGCAATCATTCCGGTAAAGGGCTGGACCACGCCCCAGGTCAGGTTCTGCACCGCCAGCGCCATGGCGAAGGTCTCGCGGCTCCAGCCCCGGTCCATCGTGACCGGCAGCAGGAACAGCCCCTGCACGTGGCGCACGCCCAGCGCCAGGCCCATGATGACGCCGCCGGCCAGGACCAGCAGCAATAGTTGGGAGGCATCCAGGGAAGACTTGCGCAGGACAGGCATGGCGGACCTCGGCAATGGATCGTCGCCCCCAGACAGGCGGGCACCGGCATCCATTACAGGGCCGGCGCGTGCACGCATCAACCGATTATTTTTTGTCCGCTGCATGCTTTGCGGGAATGTCAGCGCGGGACCGGAATCGGCGCTGCGTGAGTCCGGGCATCGGCGTTATTAACGGTTTGTTTTCGACAGTTACATTTGCCACGTATTTGCCTGCTGACGCTGGTTACAGTGCTGCCTTCCCATCTTTCTTGGCAGGCATACGACCATGTGGCACGCCCAGCCCGGCCTTTACGCTTGCGCGGTTGCAATCCGCGCCGTTGCACGATGAAGACCCCGCTCGCCCTCAAACCCCTGGCGCTGGCCCTGGCGCTGGCCGCCCTGCCCGCCGTCCCCGGCGTGGCGCTGGCCAGTTGGATGGACCGGTGCGGCCCTGGCTACAACGAATACAACGGCGCCGACCTGGAATGCCAATTGGCCTTCCACGAAGGCCTGGCCGCCGTGCTGGCCGGATCGGCCGACGATGACGCCGGACGCTGGGGCTACCTCGACAAGCAAGGCCGCATGGCCATCGCGCCGGCCTTCCGGGAGGCCAAGTCCTTCCAGAACGGCCTGGCTGCCGCCAGCCAGGACGGGCTCTGGGGCTACATCGACAAGCAGGGGCAATGGGCCATCAAGCCGCGCTTTGCCGAAGCGACGGGTTTCAATGCCGAAGGCACCGCGCTGGCCGAAGAGCAAGGGCACGACGTGCTGATCGACCGCCAGGGCAAGGTCGTCAAGACCTTCGAGCTGGGTACGCGTTCCTGGGGCTTCCAACGGGGGCAGAAGCTGGCATCGATGGAAATGCCCATGCCGCCGCGCCTGTTCAACACTGCGACCGGCAAGGCGGCGACGCTGCCCGCCGGCGTGATGGCGCTGGCCGCACCGAGCGGCGGCTACCTGCCCGCCCAGTTGCGCGATTCGCGCTACGGCGGCTGGTGGGGGCTCCTGGACGAACAGGCACGCTGGGCGATCGCGCCGGACGTGCTGCGCGCCCGCGAGCCTGCGCTGCGCGATGGCGATGTGCTGGCAGTGAACCGCGAGGAAGGCTGGGAATTCGTGGATGTGCACGGCAAAAGCATCCATGCGCAGCGCTATGAGCATGTGCAGTTGGCGGGCCCCGGGCTGTGGCTGGTCAAGCAGAAAGGCGCGGGCAAGGCACTGCTGCTGAACAGCAAGCTCGGCGTCCAGCACGCCTTCAAGGGCAATTACATCGGCCTGGATGAACGCGATGGCTGGCGCGTCATGATCGATGACGAGGCGGTGCTGCTGATCGATCCCGCCGGAAAGTTCCGCAAGATAGACGCGCGCCACGGCCGGGTGCAGATCAGCAACGGACAGGCCTGGGTGACGGCTTCGCTGGCGCCGCGCGCCGCGGATATGGCGGCCGACGCTGCGGCTGTGGCTGCTGATGCTGCGGCGGATGCCGCGGCAATGACGGGCGATGCCGCAGCGGCCGGTACTGCCGCAGTCTCTGACGACGATGGCCCCGGAGAGGCGGTGGAGGCCTCGGCCG
>NZ_DATCUY010000055.1:0-2763 GCF_036567245.1 Achromobacter sp.
GAAGGCCGTCATTATCCCAACCATGGAAAGTAGTTCTTCGAAATCCGGGTTACTTCGAATGGGCGCAGGCTGGACACTGGTTTCAGTGCATGCGCCGCTAACTTGTTCGCAGCGGCACGCAGATTCCCGGCCCTGTGCGCGGTGGGTTTGCGGTTTGCCTTTCATCTCGCCATTTTGGGGACTTATATGAAGAAGACACTATTGGCTGTCGCGCTGCTGGCTGGTTTCGCCGGCGTCGCGCAAGCCGCAGACTCCGTGACGTTGTACGGCTTGATCGACGCCGGTGTCGGCTACGAGAAAGTGAAGTTCAACGGCAATTCGCAAAGCCGTTTCGGCGGCGTGCAGGGCGTGAGCAGCGGCTCGCGCTTCGGCCTGCGCGGCACGGAAGACTTGGGCGATGGCCTGCGCGCCGTGTTCACCCTGGAAGGCGGTTTCGGCCCCATGAACGGCAAGTCGGCGCAAAACGGCCGCCTGTTCGGCCGTCAGGCCACTGTGGGCCTGGACAGCGATACCTGGGGCCGCCTGGAATTCGGCCGCCAGACCAACCTGGCTTCCAAGTACTTCGGCTCGATCGACCCGTTCTCGATCAGCTACAACACCGCCAACATGGGTACCACGTTCGGCAGCGCCAACACGATGCGCCTGGACAATATGGTCCTGTACCAGACCCCCAGCATGGGCGGTTTCAAGGTTGGCGTGGGCTACTCGTTCAGCGCCGATGATGCGGTCAGCGACTCCTCGCAGACCGGCTTCCGGACTGGCGACAACAACCGCGTGCTGACCGCTGGCGTGCAGTACGTCAACGGTCCGCTGAATCTGGCCGCGGCGTATGACCGCTTCAATCCGTCCAACGGTCAAACCGGCGGCAAGTCTGAAGCCCGCATCCAGGAATACATCCTTGGCGGCTCGTATGACTTCGAAGTCGTGAAGGTAGCGGCTGCGTTCGGCCAGACCCGCGACGGCTGGTTCATCGGCCAGAACATGGGCACCACGCCCGCCGGCATGCAGAACCTCGGCTCGTTCAAGCTGGCTGACGGCTTCCGCGCCAATTCGTACATGATCGGCGCCACCGTGCCGCTGGGCCGCCACGCGGTCTTCGGTTCGTGGCAGCGCGCCACCGCCAGCAACGACAAGCTGACGGGCGACGATGCGACGTTCAATGTCTACAGCCTGGGCTACACCTACGACTTCACCAAGCGCACCAACCTGTACGCGTACGCCTCCTACGGCGACAACTACGCGTTCCAGCGCGATGCGACCGACACGGCTGTTGCCGTGGGCGTGCGTCACCGTTTCTAAGCGATAGGACGTCCGGCAGACCTTGCTGAATGCGCGGCTCATCTCCGTGGGCCGCCGAGTGACAGCGAACCCCCGCGACTGGTTGCCGCCGGACGTATCTAAAGCAGGGAAGGGAAGGGCCTCCGCAAGGAGGCCCTCTCGTTTTGCGGCGGCCGCGCTATGGCAGCGCTACAGGAACAACTTGTAGGCCGGGTTCTCGGTCTCGTTCCAGTGGGGATAGCCGAGTTCCGCCACGAAGCTGCGGAACTGCTTCTTGTCGGCGGGCGGAACCTGAATGCCGATCAGGATGCGGCCGTAGTCGGCGCCCTGGTTGCGGTAGTGGAACAGGCTGATGTTCCAGTCCGGATTCATGGCGTTCAGAAAGCGCATCAGCGCGCCCGGACGCTCTGGAAATTCGAAGCGGTACAGCAGTTCGTTGCGCGCCAGCGCCGAACGCCCGCCCACCATGTGGCGCAGGTGGGTCTTGGCCATTTCGTCGTGGGTCAGGTCCAGCGTGTCAAAGCCATGGCGGCGGAAGTTGGCCGCGATCTTGTCGGGCTCGGACGCCGACGACACCTGGATGCCGACGAAGACGTGCGCGCGGTCCGCGTCGGAAATGCGGTAGTTGAACTCGGTGACGCTGCGTTCGCCCACCAGTTCACAGAACCGGCGGAAGCTGCCGCGCTGTTCCGGCATGGTGACGGCGAAAACGGCTTCGCGCATTTCGCCGACCTCCGCGCGTTCGGCCACGAAGCGCAGGCGGTCGAAATTCATGTTGGCGCCGCAGGCGATCGCCACCAGTGTCTTGCCCTTCAGATTGTGCTCGGCCGCGTACTGCTTGGCGCCCGCCACCGCCATCGCGCCGGCCGGCTCCAGCACGCTGCGCGTGTCCTGGAACACGTCCTTGATGGCCGCGCAGATTGCGTCGGTGTTGACCACCACGAAGTCGTCCACATACTGGCGCGTGAGCTTGAAGGTTTCGGCACCCACCATCTTGACCGCCGTGCCGTCCGAGAACAGACCCACGTCGTTCAACTGCACGCGGCGGCCCGCGCGCACGCTGCGCAGCATGGCGTCGGAGTCCTCTGTTTGCACGCCGATGATCTTGATTTCCGGGCGCAGCTGCTTGATGTAGGTAGCCACGCCCGCGATCAGCCCGCCGCCGCCGATGGCGACGAAGATGGCGTCGATCGGGCCGGGATGCTGGCGCAGGATCTCCATGCCCACGGTGCCCTGGCCGGCGATCACGTCAGGATCGTCAAAGGGGTGGACGAAAGTGAGCTTCTCTTTCTTTTCCAGGATCTGCGCATGCGCGTAAGCGTCGGAAAAGCTCTCGCCCGCCAGCACGACTTCGCCGCCCAGGCGGCGCACCGCGTCGATCTTGACCTGCGGGCTGGTGGTGGGCATGACGATGACGGCGCGGCAGCCCAGCCGGCTGGCCGCCAGCGCCACGCCCTGGGCATGGTTGCCCGCGGAGGCCGCGAT
>NZ_DATCUY010000056.1:0-3246 GCF_036567245.1 Achromobacter sp.
CGTGTACAGCAGCCACACGCACCAGACCACGCCGCCCACGGCGACGATAGAGATGAAATATCCCCAGAAGCCATTAACGAAATCGCTCATGACCGATTCGCTCCATCTTGTTGTCCCTGCCCGAACTCATCGGGCAGTGCGAACGGCAGCATGGCCGATTCGCGGTTGGCGCTCTGGCGGCCGCGCGAGCAGGCCCACCAGACGATGCCGAAAAAAGTTCCCATCGAGACGGCGGTGACGATCGCGCTCAGGTAGCCCAGCATGATCAGCCTCCGGCGGCCGCGGGTGCGGCGGATTGTGCGGCCGGTTGCGCGGCGGATTGGGCGGCCTTCTTGGCCGCTTCCGCCTTGGCCTGCTCGGCCTGCTTGGCCTTGCGCACGCCCACGCCCAGCCCCTGCAGGTAGGCGACCAGCGCGTCTTCCTCGGTCTTGCCTTCGATGGCCTGGGGCGCCGCGGCGATTTCCTCGTCCGAGTAAGGCACGCCCAGCTTGCGCAGGGCGCGCATGCGGTCGCTCACGTTCTCGCCGGTGATGACGGTCTTTTCCAGCCAGGGATAGGCCGGCATGTTGGACTCCGGCACCACCTTGCGCGGGTCGCGCAGGTGGATGCGGTGCCAGTCATCGGAGTAGCGTTCGCCCACGCGCGCCAGATCGGGACCGGTGCGCTTGGAGCCCCACAGGAACGGATGGTCGAACACCGATTCGGCGGCGATCGAATACGAGCCGTAGCGCTGCACTTCGGCAGCCAGCACCCGCACCTGCTGCGAGTGGCAGCCGACGCAGCCTTCGCGGATGTAGACGTCGCGGCCCATCAGGCGCAGCGCGCTGTAGGGTTCGACGCCCGCGACGGGCTGGGTCGTGCTGTGCTGGAAGAACAGCGGCACGATCTGGACCAGGCCCGCGAAGGACACCACCAGGATGCTGGCGATGATCATCCAGCCGATGTTCTTCTCGAGCGTCTGGTGGGAAAAGAAACCAGATTTCTTGTTGGCCATGATGTCCTCGTCAAACAGTGGCCGGCGCGACGGTCACGGGGACCGGCTGGCGTGCGGCATGGGGATCGTCTTGCGGAATGGCGGGGTTGACCGGCTGCGCGCCGCGCACCGTCATCCACACGTTCCAGGCCATGACGAACACACCCGACAGGAACAAGGTGCCACCCAACAAACGGATCAGGTAGTACGGAACGCGCGTCTTCAGTTCTTCCACGAAGCTGTAGACCAGGGTGCCGTCGCTGGCGGTGTCGCGCCACATGAGGCCCTGCTGCACGCCGGCGATCCACATGGCGGCGATGTACAGCACCACGCCGATGGTCGCGATCCAGAAGTGCAGTTCGATGGCCTTGACGCTGTACATCTTTTCGCGGCCGTACAGGCGCGGGATCAGGTAGTAGAGCGAACCGAAGGAGATCATGGCGACCCAGCCCAGCGCACCCGAGTGCACGTGGCCTATGGTCCAGTCCGTGTAGTGCGACAGCGCGTTGACCGTGCGGATCGACATCATCGAGCCTTCGAAGGTCGACATGCCGTAGAACGACAGCGCCGTCACCATGAACTTCAGGATCGGGTCGGTGCGCAGCTTGTACCAGGCGCCCTGCAGGGTCATGATGCCGTTGATCATGCCGCCCCAGGACGGCGCCAGCAGGATCAGCGAGAAGGTCATGCCCAGCGACTGGGTCCAGTCCGGCAGCGAGGTGTACAGCAGGTGGTGCGGGCCCGCCCACATGTACGTAAAGGCCAGCGCCCAGAAGTGGACGATGGACAGGCGGTAGGAATAGATGGGGCGGCCGGCCTGCTTGGGCACGAAGTAATACATCATGCCGAGGAAGCTGGTGGTCAGGAAGAAGCCCACCGCGTTATGGCCGTACCACCACTGCACCATGGCGTCCTGCACGCCGGAGTAGGCGGAATAGGACTTCCACAGCGACACCGGCATCTCGATGTTATTGAAGATGTGCAGGATGGCGATGGTCAGGATGTACGAGCCGAAGAACCAGTTGGCCACGTAGATGTGCTTGGAACGGCGCTTGATGATGGTGCCGAAGAACACGATGGCGTAGGCCACCCAGACCAGCGTGATCAGGATGTCGATGGGCCATTCCAGTTCGGCGTATTCCTTGCTGCTGGTGAAACCCATGGGCAAGGTGATGGCGGCGGCGACGATGACGATCTGCCAGCCCCAGAACGTGAACGCGGCCAGCGGGCCGCAGAACAGGCGCGCCTGACAGGTGCGCTGGACCACGTAGTAAGACGTCGTGAACAGCGCGCTGCCGCCGAAGGCGAAAATCACCGCGTTGGTGTGCAGCGGGCGCAGGCGGCCATAGCTCAGCCATGCGGTGTCAAAGTTCAGCTGCGGCCAGATAAGCTGCGCAGCGAGAAAAACGCCCACAGCCATGCCAACGATGCCCCACACTACCGTCATGAGCGCGAACTGCCTCACGATCTTGTAGTTGAAGGTGTCGGCCTTGCTTGCGATTGCGGCGCAATCGTTCATCGCCCTTCCCCTAAAGTAACAAATAGCTCCAGACTGCAATGATGGGACTAGTCACTAGGGGCAGCGTTGATCTGGATCAAGCATCTGGCTGCGCGCAGGGGAACGCGGCATCAGCGCAACGGGTCACGGCGCAATATCAAGCGCGCGGCTCAGCCGCGGCTGGCCGGTCCGCTGTCGTCATCGAGCAGGATGGCTCGCCCCGCGTCGTCGGTATCGTCGTACTGGCCGTTGAAAACGGCCCACCACAAGGACACGCCGATGGCCAGCACGAACAGCAGGGACAAGGGCAACAGCAGGTAGAGGATGGTCATTGCGCCGCTTCCAGCGCGGCGCCAGGCGCCAGGCCGCCGGACCAGTCGCGGCGGCACAAGCGCCACGAGTTGTAGGCGACCGCCAGCGAGGACACCAGCATGGTGATCGCGGCCAGCCACGGCGTGACCCAGCCGACCAGCGCCAGCGGCGTCATCAGCAAATGCCAGATCAGCGAACCGTACAGATTCTGGCGTGCCTTGCGGCGTGCCTCGCCCAGCAGCTCGTCCAGCGCCGCATCGGGCATGTGGGGATGGGCGGCCAGCGCCGAATGGGCGGAGGCCATGGCGGTAGGCACCGCCATCGACATGGCGCAGGGACAGCTCATCACCAGCAGCGCCACCATCACCGGGATGCTGTGCGCGGGATCGATGTAGGCCCAGGCGGCCGCGGCGGCTAGCGCCAACGCGACCTGGGCCATGACGAAGCGCGAGGCCAGGCGGTC
>NZ_DATCUY010000057.1:0-7163 GCF_036567245.1 Achromobacter sp.
GCGGCCACGGCCAGCAGCGCTGCCGCGGCCGCCTGGCGCAGCGTGGGGCGCGTACCGCTCACCGCGCCAACTCGGCCGCCAGTTCACGCACCTGGGAATGGATGTTGTTGAACATGGCGAAGTTCACGCGGCTGGCAACGACGAACACGCCCAGCCCGCGGTTGGGCGACAGGACGGCATAGGACATGAAGCCGCCCAGGCCGCCGCTCTTGCCCAGCAGCAAAGGCGTGCCATTGCGCGGCAGGGTCACCACCCAGCCCAGCCCCATGCCGTCGGCGTCGGTGACTTCCGTGCCCACGACGGACTTCAGCCCGTCATAGGGCAGCCACATCGTATGGGCCAACAGGGCGGCGTCTTTCGACTGTTTTGCGCTGTCCAGATGCCAGCGCATCCAGCGCGCCATGTCGTCGGCGGTGGAGTAGATGCCGGCGCTGGCGTACATCACGTCGGGCACCACGGCGTTCGGGTCCGGTTTGTCGAAGGGATCCAGGCCGGTCATCATGCGTTTTTTCTGCGCATCGGTCAGCGCATTGGTGGTGTCCGTCATGCCGGCGGGCTTGAGGACCTCGTCGGCCAGCACGGTCGAGTAGTCCGCGCCGCCGGCCTTGGCCAGCGCATCGCCCAGCAGGCCGTAGCCCAGGTTTGAATACAGCGTGGTCGTGCCCGGCACATAGGCCGGCTTGTGGCTGCCGACCCACTTCCAGTAATAGGCGCGGTCGAATGCGGCGAAAGGATTGTCGGAAGGCTTGGCGTCCGGGTTGGGCAGTTCGCGCGGCAGGCCGGCCGAATGGGTGGCCAGGTCCAGCAGCGTCAGCGGACGGCCGTTGGCGTCGACCTTGGCATTCTCCGGCGCATATTTCGCCAGGGGATCGGTCAGCTTGAGCTTGTTCTTGGCCGCCAGCGCCGCCAGCACATCGCCGGCGAACACTTTGGAGACGGAAGCGATCCTGAAAATGGAACGGCCGTCGGGTTCCACGCCGCTGCCCGGCGCGGTTTCGCCATAGCCCTGGATCACGACTTCATCGCCGCGCACCGCCGCGATGAGCAGTCCGGGCGCGCCGGAGTTCAGGTACAGCTGCATGCCGGCCATGGAGACGGCGTCCTGCAAGGCCAGGTCGGTCGCGCGGGCCTGGCTTGCGCCCAGTGCGCAGGCGGCGCTCAAGGCAAGGGAAGTGATGCGCGGCAGGATACGGGAGGTCAGCATGCGGTTCTCTCTGGATGACTCGAGGAACGGGTGTTCCTCCGCATGCGCGATGATCCCAAAAACTCGATGCGAGGCCACTTCCGCCAGGACGAAACAACATGCCGGCGTGACGAACTGCATATTGCCGGGAGGCCACGGCGTGCTGGCGCGACTCAGATCCCCATGCGTTCGCGCAACGGCTTCCGGTAGGAGCGGGACACCGGCCAGGTCTCATCGACGGCCCGCATCCTGATCAGCCACTTGTCGACGCTGCGGCGGTCCACGTCCATGACATGCAACGCGTTTGCAATGGCGGTCCGGTGCACCCGGAAGAAGGTCTGCTCCGGCAGCAGGGTCGACCATACGCCGAGCGCGCGCGAGTCCAGCACCATCGACCCGTCTTCCAGCCAGATTTCGCTGTAGTTGCCCGCGGAGCGCACGCCTACGATGGTTTCGGGTTGCACGCCGCGGACCACGCCTCGCATGCTGAGATAGACCACCGACGTGGCGTTGCCGTAGCGCGGCGCGCGGCTGCGGTCGCGGCCGTTGCCGTACTTGGCCTGTCCGATCAGGTTGGCGCACTGGTACAGGGCGCGGACTTCATCGGCCGACCACGTCCGGTGCCGGACGGTGGTGTCGAAGCCGATGATGCCGTAGAGCTTCTTGTCATGGAAAACCGGCACGCTCAGCACGCTCTTGTTGCCCTGGCGCTGGAACTCGACCTGGATGGCGCGGGCGGTTCGGGGCAGGTCGTTGACGTCGTGGATGGCGACCGCCTGGCCCTGCACCATGAACTTGTGCAGCCAGGCGATCAGCGTGGTCGGCACGTCCTGGAGTTCGGCGACGAAGGGCTCGGTCTGGCCCCGGCACCACTCGTGGGTATTGCGCAGGCGCAGCATGTCCGGACGGTATTCGATCATCCAGGACCGGTCGACGTCGGAGGTCTCGCCCATGTAGGCCAGCTGTTCGGAGATCGCGTCGTCGGCAGGCAGTTCGAGCAGGCTCATCGCGCAGTGATAGAGCCAGTCCGACGAAGGACCAGGTTCGAGCAGGGTGGCGGTGTGCGTCTGGTACTGGCCTGCATCCTTCACTTGCGATTTCCCCTGGGCCGCTGGATAGCCGCGCGCTGGCTGCGCCGCGTTTGCTGGATTTTCCCTCCGGTAACGAGGGATAACAACAACTCACGGATACAAGTTCAGCAATATCTGATGGCGATATTCGCAACAACCATGGGTATGCCGTGGGATTGCTGCAACATCCTAGGGTTACTACTGAATAGAACATCGATGAGCCACATCGGTGCCCATCCGCGGCTATCTACCTGTTTTTCTTGTTCAAACCTTCGGTTCATGCGCCGTTCGGAAAGTCGCGCGTCCTGCTCGGAGCAAAAAAAGCAGATGAATTTTTTGATGATTGATAGTTACAATTTTTGAAGAAATTTTCAAAATGAATCAAGCATTTGTATCAATCCGGCCAAGCGTCTGCCGCCCGCGCACACATGACTTGGCCGTCATCGCATAAATCCCCCTTGTCTTGCCGCCGTCTGGAGCCGCAGTCTTGAATCATATTTACCGCCTGGTATGGAATCGCGCCGTGCGCGTGTGGCAGCCTGTTTCGGAATTGGCTGCGCAATCGCGCGGCGGGGCAGCGCCGTCGGCCGTGGGCGCCGCGCGGCGCTGGAGACCGCATGCGTTGGCCGCTGCGCTGGGCCTGACCCTGGCAGGATGGGGCCCCACGGCCGGCGCGTGGTGCACGGGAGCGCCCACGGTGACGTGCAACAGTCCGGTGTCGCCGGTGATGCCGAACTACAGCAACACTTCGGACAATCTGATCGTGAATGTGGCGGCGGGCAGCGGCGCTGGCGTGCTCCTGGGCACGGGCGGTATTGCGATGGAGCTGTCGGGGGCAAATCTGCAGGTCAACAACAGTGGCATCATCAGTCCCACCGCGCTGGGGCCGGGTCCGACTATCGTGTCCTCGGGTCTGGTCATGGGCAATACCGCGGCAAGCTCCGTCGCGGCGAGCACTCAAACGTTGACCAACAATGCCAGCGGCATCATCGGCGGGACCGGGGGCGCGTACAGCCCGACCCTCCCCAATTTCGTGGGGATGGCGTTGACCGTGCGCAACGGCCCGGGCGGCGTCAGCGCTCTGACCAATTATGGACGCATAACGACCGAGGGTATTTCCGGTAGCGCTCGCCTGGCCGCTGATATTCCCTCGGTCGTGGCTTATGGCGGCGGGCAGGTCGTCTTTTCGAACACCGGCACCATCAACGGACGCGTGGCGTTCGAGGCTTCCGGAACCGCAGGGCAGGGCCATGTTTTCACCAATTCGGGCGTCATCAATGGCAGTGTTTCCCTGGGCGCGGGCGGCGGCAATACGTTTATCGCAGAGGCCGGTTCGTCGGTAAACGCCGGGCCCGGCCCCAATGGGGAGAACATCGCCGTCACCGGGGTTCCCGGCTTGAACTTCATTGCTCCTGGCCTCGTCGATGGCGGTACCGCGGGCATCAACCAACTGGTGCTGGCGAATACGGCAAACCTGAGCGGAACCACCAACATATCGGCGGACACCTACCGCTATTTCAACCACCTGACCGTCACTGGCGGCACCTGGAATATGTCGGGTGGTCCGTTCGTCCCCATCGGCGGCACGGTTACGCTCACTGGCGGACTGGCCCTAGTGGACAACAGCGGCGGACTGGGCTCGGGACCTGTCACCGCCGCGGGCGGCGGCTTGGGCGTTTCCACGTCCGCTACGGTCATCAGCAACAACTTCAGGTTGAACGCGGGCGGCCTGACGACGGCTGGGGCCAACAGTTTCACGCTTGCTGGCGTCCTGGACGGCGCGGGCGGCCTGAACGTCACGGGTTCCGGCGTGGTCACGCTCAGAGGTTCGAATA
Organism: Achromobacter sp.; assembly: GCF_036567245.1. GTDB lineage: Bacteria > Pseudomonadota > Gammaproteobacteria > Burkholderiales > Burkholderiaceae_B > Achromobacter. Next base: position 4,089 of record NZ_DATCUY010000057.1, read on the forward strand.
GTTACTCCGGCGGCACCACCATCGCCAGCGGCACGTTGGCGATCGGCGCCGGCGGCAGCCTGTATTCGGCGACGAATCTCTCGCTGGCCGCGGGCTCCTCCTTCGACATATCGGGCGCGGGCAACCAGGCCATAGGCAGTCTGGCAGGCAGCGGCAATGTTCTTCTGGGCGCCAACACGCTTACATCGACCGGATCTGTCAGCACCACTTTCAGCGGCAGGATTTCCGGCACGGGACGTTTGGCGAAGTCGGGCACGGGCACGTTGACGCTGAGCGGCGTCAATGCCTTCAGCGGCGGTCTGGAAGTACGCGGCGGGATGCTGGCGATAGCGGGGGGCGGATCCTTGGCCGCCGGTACGCAGGCGACGGTCGATGCTGGCGGCACGCTCGATATTTCCTCGGCTATCGGCGGCCCGGTCCTGGCCGAGCTCAGCGGCAACGGTGGCGAGGTCAGGCTGGGCGCCAACACGCTCATGCTGGGATCAGGCGTCTACGACGGCGTGATCTCGGGTAGCGGCGGCCTGGTCAAGAACGCCACGGGCAATCTGATCCTGAACGGCATCAATACGTACGCCATCCTGGGCTTTACCGACGTGCTCGCCGGCAAGCTGATGGTGGGGGGTACGTCTGCCAACGCCACCGCCAGCGTGAACGGCCCCGTCGTCGTGAGGAGCGGCGCTGCGGTGGGTGGATTCGGCCGGATCAACGGCGATTTGCAGGTGCAGTCGGGAGGCCACCTTGAGCCGGGAGAACCAGGAGGCACCCTTACCGTCGACGGCGGTCTGTCAATGGAGCAAGGCAGCGCGTTGGACTTTTCGCTTGGCGCTGCCGGCTCGAGCCACAGCGTTCAGGTCCTCGGGAATCTGACGCTCAATGGCGCCCAGCTCAACATCCGGGACGCGGGCGGCTACGGCGTCGGCATGTACAACCTGTTCAGCTATACCGGTATCTTGACGGAGACCAATGGCGGCATCCTCCTCACGGCGCCTGAACAGCATATCCAGAAACTCTTGGGCGCCAAGCAGATCAACCTGATCAACGCGGGCGTCGCGGAGCTGAATTTCTGGAATGCCAACGGCTTGGCCAGCCCGGCGCAGTTGGGCGGGGGCTCCGGCACGTGGTCCAGGACCAGCGCGAACTGGACCGATAGCGTCGGCTCCATCACGTCCGCGCGCCAGCCGGCCAACGCTTTCGCAATTTTTGGCGGAGCGCCGGGTACGGTTACGGTGGATACGATCCCGGGCGCTGTCGGGACCACGGGCGTGCAGTTCATCAGCGATGGATACCGCCTCAAAGGCGACGCGCTGAGCCTGGTCGCGCCGTCCCCCGGCGCCTTGAGCGAGCTGCGCGTGGGCAATGGCAGCCTGCCGTCGGCTTCCTGGACCGCCACCATCGATAACAGCCTGATCGGGAACGGCTTCAACAAGACGGGGCAAGGCACACTGGTGCTTGGGGGCGTCAACCTCCATGCGCAGACACGCATCAGCGCGGGCGTCCTGTCGGTGTCTTCCGACACCAGCCTGGGCGCTCCGCTGGCGGGGCTGGACCTTCAGGGTGGCACGCTGCGCGTGACCGGCACCAGCTTCCAGCAAACTCCGCGGACGATCACGCTGGGCACGTTGGGCGGCGGGCTGGACATCGCGGACGCCGCCAATACCTTCACGGTTTCCCAAGCGCTGGCTGGCAACGGCAACCTGACCAAGCTGGGCGCGGGCACGCTGGTGCTCACGGGCGCCAACACCTATCTGGGCACTACCACCGTTGCGGCCGGCAGGCTGCAGGTCGGCGATGGCGCCACCTCCGGCAGCATTGCCGGCAACGGCAGCATGCAGGCGGGGGCCACGCTGGCCTTCAACCGCAGCGATAGCGTGGTCTACGGCGGCGTCCTGTCTGGCGCCGGCGACTTGCGTCAGGAAGGCTCCGGCACGCTGGTGCTGACGGGCAAGAACACCATGACCGGCACCACCACCGTCGCGGCCGGAACCTTGCAGGTGGGCGACGGCGGGGCGACCGGCATGCTGGGCGGAAACGTCGTCAACAACAGCCGTCTGGTGTTCAACCGCGCGACCGATTACACGTATGCCGGCGGGATTTCCGGCAGCGGCGCGCTGGCCAAGCAAGGCGCCAACATCTTGGCGCTGACGGGCGACAGCAGCGCCTATGCCGGCATTGCGCAGTTGTCGGCCGGTACGCTGCAAGTCGATGGCAAGCTGGGCGGCATCCTGCAGGCTGCCTCCGGCACCACGCTGTCGGGCGTGGGTACGGTGGGCGACGTTACGCTTGCGCCGGGCGCGACACTGTCGCCGGGCAACGCCGCGACGCCCTTGGGCCGTCTGAACGTGCAGGGAGACCTGACCTTCGCCTCCGGTTCCATCTACCGCGTGGCGGCCACGGCCGACGGCCAGCACAGCAGCGTCAATGTGGCCGGCGCGGCCAACCTGGCGGGTTCGGTGCTGCACCTGGGCCAGAGCGGCACGTATGCGCCGTCGACCGCATACACCATCGTCACCGCTGGCGGCGGCGTGCAAGGGCGCTTCGATTCCGTTTCCAGCAACCTGGCCTTCCTGACTCCCACGCTGGCTTACGACACGCAACGCGTGGACCTCGTCGTGAAGATGAAGGAAGTGCCCAGCGGCGAGGGCGGCACGCGCCCGATCCAGTTCGCCGATGCGGCCGCTAGCGGCAACCAGCGTGCCGTGGCGCGCGCGCTGCAAAGCCTGCCCGCCAACAGCGACTTGTACCGCCGTGTGCTGAACCTGCCCGAGGGCGCGCCGGCCGCAGCCTTCGACGGCCTCTCCGGCGAGGCGCACGCAACGTCGGTGTCGACGATGCAGGGCGTGGCCAGCACCTTCGTACAGGCGCCGATGACGCGCCTGCGAGCCAATCTGGCCGCGGGCATGATGCCCGGCAAACCGACTGCGCAACTGGGCCTGGGCAATGCGGCCGCATTGCCGCAGTCGGCGGCGCAGCCGCTGTGGGCCCAGGTCTTCGGCAACTGGACCACGCTGGGCGGCGACGGCAACGCGGCCAGGACGACGCAGTCGGACAGCGGCCTGTCCGTGGGCGGCGACATGG
>NZ_DATCUY010000058.1:0-2615 GCF_036567245.1 Achromobacter sp.
CGCCGCCTTGCCCGCGGATGCCGAGGAACCGCCGCTCCAGGCGCTGGCCGCCGCCGAACAGCAGTTCCAGGCGCCCCAGCATGGCGGCTCCGCCCAGGATCACCTGGCCCAGGCCTTGGCCGCGGCCACTCAACGCCAGCCCGCCGCTCCGATTGCCAACCAGTCCGCCATCGCCGCCCCTGTCGTGCCGGTCGTGCTGCAGGTCGCCACCCCGGTTGGCGGCACCCACTGGGGCACCGAGCTTGGCCAGCAGGTCGTCATGATGAGCCACAGCGCCCGTCAGGGCATGCAAACTGCCGAGTTGCGCCTCGACCCGCCCGATCTCGGTCCGCTACGCGTCAGCCTGAACCTGTCGGATGGCGTAGCCAGCGCTTCGTTCGTGTCGGCCCACGCCTCGGTGCGTCAGGCCATCGAAACCGCCCTCCCGCAACTGCAGCAGGCGTTGGCCCAGGCAGGCATCTCGCTAGGCCAGACCAGCGTGGGCGAACAAGCCGCCCAGCAGGAGTTCGCGCAACAAGGCGGCAACGGCTCGCAACGCCATGCTGGCGGCGGCCAGGCTGGCTCCGAAAGCGTGGCCGAAGCGCCCGTCGCCCCCACGGCCTCACGCAACGCCAATGCGCTGGTGGACACCTTCGCCTGATAAAGAAACGCATCGCCTCTGGCCGCGCCTGCGGGCGGTGCAGCAATAGCTTGAGATACGCGGCTTTCGCCCTGTTTTTCGCCTCCAAGCCGAGGCGGCATTTGGGGCAGAATGCTTTCATCCACTAAGAACCCGTTTTCATCAGCGGCAAAACACGCATCGACACCGAGATGGCGACTTCCAAACCTTCACCCATGCCTACGCGCGGCGCGCCTTCTTCCCGCTCCGGCGGCATGGGCCGTATTCTCCGCCCCCTGCTGGCGATTCTGGTCCTGCTCATCGTCGCCGCGGCCAGCGCCGGCGCAACCTGGTTCATCACCCAACGCATGCAGCCGCAAAGCAGCGCACCCGTCCAGCTCGGTGTAGGCCAAGTGCCGGCCGGCGAGCCGGGCCAAGCCGGACCAGCGGGACAAGGCCCCCAGGCGACCCCCACCACCTTCGTCGCGCCTCCCGCCGCCCCGGTCGCTGTGCCCGCCCCGATCTTCGTGCCGATCGAGCCCTTCACCGTCACGCTGCAAAATCCGGATACGGAACGCATCATGCACGTGGGCCTGACGCTGCGCGTCAGTGACGAGCAGACCCGCACGCGTCTCGAAAAGTACATGCCTGAAGTGCGCAGCCGCATCCTGATGGTCCTGTCGTCGCAATCGCCCACCGCCGTGCAAACGCAGCAAGGCAAGACCGACATGGCCAACGCCATCAAGCAGGCCGTCAATCGCCCCTTCTCGCCCATGCCGGACGGCCAGTATGTCACCGACGTACTGTACACGGCGTTCGTGGTGCAATAAGCATGGCCTACGAGGCATTCCTTTCGCAGGACGAGGTTGATGCGCTATTGGCGGGCGTCACCGGCGAAAGCGACAGCAAAGCAACCGCCGCGGACCAGAACGCCGGCGCCCGCGCCTACGACCTGAGTTCGCCTGAGCGCGTCGTGCGGCGCCGCATGCAGACGCTGGAACTCATCAACGAGCGATTCGCTCGCCAGATGCGCCACGTGCTGCTGAACTTCATGCGCCGCAGCGCCGACATCACGGTAGGCTCGATCAAGATCCAGAAGTACGCGGACTTCGAGCGCAACCTGCCGGTGCCCAGCAATCTGAACATGATTCAGATGAAACCCCTGCGCGGCACGGCATTGTTCACCTATGACCCGAACCTGGTGTTCCTGGTCATCGACAGCCTGTTCGGCGGCGACGGCCGCTACCACACGCGCGTCGAAGGCCGCGACTTCACCACGACGGAACAGCGCATCATCCGGCGCCTGCTCAACCTGACCCTGGAAAGCTACGGCAAGTCCTGGGACCCCGTCTATCCGATCGAGTTCGAGTACGTGCGCTCGGAAATGCACACCAAGTTCGCCAGCATCACCGGCAACAATGAAATAGTGGTCGTCACCTCGTTCCACATCGAATTCGGCGCGACCGGCGGCGACCTGAACATCTGCCTGCCCTATTCCATGATCGAGCCTGTGCGCGATCTGCTGACGCGACCGCTGCAGGAAACCACGCTCGAAGAAGTGGACCAGCGCTGGGCGCAGCAGCTCTCGCGCCAGGTGCGCAGCGCGGATATCGACGTGGTCGCGGAATTTGCCCGCGTCCCCTCGTCGATCCGCGAGCTGATGCGCCTGAAGGTAGGCGACGTCCTGCCCGTGACCGTACCCGAAACCATAGTCGCCAGCGTCGACGGCGTGCCGTTGATGGAATGCGGCTATGGCGTCTTCAACGGCCAGTACGCTCTGCGCGTACAGCACATGTTTACCCACGATACAGAATCCAACGAGGCCTCTGACCATGACTGACAAGAACGAGCCCGGTACCGGCTCGTCCCCGGCCGACGACTGGGCCGACGCGCTCGCCGAACAATCCCGCGCCAATCCGCCCACCCAAGCCGACGGACTGAAGCCGCAGGACGACTGGGCCGCTGCGATGGCCGAGCAGACCAGCGCGGCGGCGCCTGCCGCGCAACCGGCAGCCGC
>NZ_DATCUY010000059.1:0-2888 GCF_036567245.1 Achromobacter sp.
GATCCAGCCGCCGCAAGGTATCGCCAGCGATCCGCGGCGGGACCTGCCCGAAGCCGCGCAACATGTCCTCGGCCCGCTGCCAGGCAGCGGCATGCGCCGCGCTGCGTGCGCGCCAGCGGTCGAACGCCTCGCGGTCCGACGGCGACAAGCTCTCGGATTGAAAGCGCACCAGCCAACCGGCCGCTTCCTTCAGGATGGCAGGATCGATCACGCGTCGGCCTGGCTGGCGATCAGGCAAGCGGTCAGCGCCGCCTGCATATGGCGCTTGACGGTGGATAGCGACACGCCCAATCCCTGCGCGATCGCCTCGTAGCCCATGCCCTCGAATTGCGACATCAGGAAGATCTCGCGGCTCCGGGCGGACAGCTTGCGCAGCGCGGCATCGATGGCGCCCAGGGTCTCCAGGATCAGGGCGCGGGCCTCCGGCGAAGGCGCCTCCTGCTCGGGCAGTTGCGCGACCGCGGCCAGATAGGCCTCTTCCAGCGCCCGGCGGCGCCAGTGGTCCACCACCAGCCCCTTCGCGATATGGGTCAGCAGCGCACGCGGCTCGGCGCCGGCTTCCGTTCGGCGCCGCCCGGCCATCAAGCGCACGAAGGTGTCGTGGGCCAGGTCCGCCGCGTCGAAGGAATTGCCCAGCTTCTTGCGCAGCCAGATCGACAGCCAACCGTGATGGTCACGATAGAGCTTCGCGACGGGATCGGCAGGCGGGGAATCGGACGTAGGCAAGGCGCACCGGCAATAGAATCTAAATGGGAACCATTTATATTCTATCGTATCCGCGCGCCCGCCCTGGACGCCCCCCGCGCCCGCGGGCCGCCCTATAGCTTGGGCGCGTAGCGCAGCGTCAACATCACGTTGCGGGGCTCGCCGTAGTAGTTATTGCTGCTGAGCGTGTTGTATGACGGCACGTAGTACTTCTTGTCGAACACATTGTTGAGGTTCAGCCCGATGCTCAGTTCCGGCGTGGCCTGATAGCCCAGACGCGCATTCCAGATCGAGAATCCGGCCATGGTGAACTTGCGGTCCGAACTGATCGTATGCGTCTGCGTGTTGACGCCGGCGCCCACGCTCAGGCGGTTCAAGGAACCCGGCAGCCTGTAGTTGGCCCACAGGCGCAGCATGTGCTTGGGCGTCCAGGTATTGAAGACCTTGCCCTGGTTGTCGGGGTCGTCCAGATACTTGGTGGTGTTGTAGGTATAGCCGGCGTACAGTTCCAGGCCCTTGATCACTTCGCCCGAGACCTCGGCCTCCAGGCCCTGGCTGCGCACCTTGCCCGCCGCGCGCGAGCAATACCAGCCATCGCACTCGAAGCCCGCGTCGTAGTCGTTGACCGCGCGGTTCTTGTGGTCGTAGCGGAACAGCGCCAGCAGCGTATTGACGCGGCCGTCCGCGAGTTCGCCCTTGACGCCGATTTCGTAGTTGTTGCCCTCGATGGGCTTGAGCAGGCTGCCCGATGCGCTGCGTTCGGTCTGCGGTTCGAACACCGTCGTATAGCTGGCATAGGCCGACCAGTTGTCGGTCAGCGAGTACACCAGGCCGGCATAAGGAATGAAACGCCCGGAGGTGCTGGACGTGGTGGCGCTGCCTCCGCCGCTGTAGGTGTAGTCGTACCAGCCGATGCGCCCGCCGCCGATCAGCGCCAGGGACTCGACGGGCTTGACGCGCCAGGTGCCGTAAATGCCCTTCTGGCGGATGTCGTAGGCGCTGCGCGAGTCATAGCCGCTGGCCTGGGCAATGGTGTCGATGTCCTGCCACGGACGATGGTGGTCGATATCGAAGATATTGCCGCCGTCCTGCCAGGCACGCGTGAACCGGTCCTGCGTGGTCAGCTTGGAATAGTTGGCGCCGACCACGACCTCTTGCTTCATCCCCAGGGCGGTAAAGTCGCCGCTGACCGACATGTCGAGCCCGCGCTGCTTGCTATGGAAGTCCACGCCGAAATCGCCATAGGACAGCCCGCTGCCGTCCGGCTGCACGGCATCCGCGACGCGCTGATGCACGGTCGTGTTCTTTTCATTCATGGCCACGCCGGCCAGCTTGAAACGCCACGCGTCGTTGAAGCGGTGCGTCAGGTCCGCATAGAAAATGGTCTGGTCGTTCTTCGCGCGATTCCAGGTCGAACCCGTGAAGGTCGAACGCGGCAGGTCGATATCGCCTCCGTCCGCGTAGCGGGGATAGCCCACGAACATCGGCCGCGAGCGGCTGTATCGGTTGCTGACTCCGATGCCTACCGTGGTGTCTTCGGTGATGTCGTAGTCCAGCGCGGCGTACAGGTTGCGCGTCTTTTCCCACACGTAGTCGATGTAGGAATGGCTTTGATCTTCATCCAGCACCACGCGGCCGCGCAAGGTGCCCGATTCGTTCAAGGGACTGCCCGCGTCCAGCTGCAAGCCGTAGTGATCCCAGGAGCCGGCCTTGGCCGTCACCACCACCGCAGGTTCCGTCCCGCCGCGCTTGCGCACCAGGTTGATCGCGCCGCCTGGGCTGCCCGCGCCCTGCAGCAGGCCGGCGGCGCCGCGCAGGATTTCCACGCGGTCGTAGAACACCAGCGAGTCCTGCTCCCAGTTGCCCAGGCTGTAGCTGTTGCGCAGCAAGGACACGCCGTCGTATTGCAGCAGGTCCACGGGGAATCCGCGGGCGTTGATCGCCACCCCGGGTCCCACACCCTGCACGCCAACCATGCCGGTGGTGTTGTTCACCGCGTCCGGCAGGCTGACCATGTCCTGGTCATCCATGCGCTGCCGGGTCAGCACGGTGATGGATTGCGGAATGTCTTTCAAGGCCTGCGCCGTCTTGCCGATGGTGACGGCCGGCGAACTGTAGGAGCCCGTGCCATCCGTGGTGGTCGAGTAGCTGCCCGTGACCGTGACCGGAGCCAAGGTCGCGGC
>NZ_DATCUY010000060.1:0-9285 GCF_036567245.1 Achromobacter sp.
CCCTCGGCCGCGGCCCAGCCTGCCGTTCCGGTGCGCGCCAAACGCAGCGCCTCGGCCAAACCCGCCGCGCGTCCCGCGCGCAAATCCGCCAAGGCAAAATCCGAATGACGCTGCCCCCTACGTCCCATTACGACAGGCTCATCGCGCGCGCACAGACATTGGCGCCGGCGCATTGCGCCATCGCCCACCCCTGCGACGAACCCTCGTTGTCGGCCGCGCTCGAAGCGCGCGACCTGGGCCTGCTCAAGCCTATCCTGGTAGGCCCCGAGCAGAAGATCCGCGCCGTCGCCGCCGAGCACAAGCTGAACCTGGGCGATGCCCGCATCGTCGACGCGCCGCACAGCCACGCGGCCGCTGAATGCGCCGTCGCCCTGGTGCGCAGCGGCGAAGCCGAACTGCTGATGAAGGGCAGCCTGCACACCGACGAACTGATGCACGAAGTGGTGGCGCGCAGCACCGGGCTGCGCAGCAGCCGGCGCATCAGCCACGTCTTCATCATGGAAGTGCCGACCTACGCGGAGCCGCTCTTCATCACCGACGCCGCCATCAATATCTTCCCGGACCTGGAAACCAAGGCCGACATCATCCGCAACGTGATCGACCTGCACCACGGCCTGGGCCTGGGCGAGCCGCGCGTGGCGATCCTGTCGGCGGTCGAGCAGGTCAATCCCAGCATCCCCAGCACCATCGAAGCCGCCGCGCTGTGCAAGATGGCCGACCGCGGCCAGATCTCAGGCGGCCTGCTGGACGGCCCGCTGGCGCTGGACAACGCCATCAGCCCCGACGCCGCGCGCATCAAGGGCATCCGCTCGCCGGTGGCCGGCGTGGCCCAGGTGCTGGTCGTGCCTGATCTGGAAGCCGGCAACATGCTGGCCAAGAACCTGACCTTCCTGGCCAACGCCGAAGCGGCCGGCATCGTGCTGGGCGCGCGCGTGCCCATCATCCTGACCAGCCGCGCCGACAGCCCGCGCTCGCGCCTCGCGTCCTGCGCGGTGGCTGCGATCTACGCGCACCACCTGGCCCAGCAACAGGCTCGTCCGCTAGCCTGAAGCACCACTCGCAACCCGGAATCACAGCGCCATGGCCGATACCATTCTCGTCATCAACGCCGGCAGTTCCAGCATCAAGTTCTACCTGTACGACATCGACGGCGCGCAGGAGCTGGCCCCGCGCCTGGGCGGCCAGCTCGAAGGCATAGGCACTTCGCATCCGAAGCTGAAGGTGCGCGATGCCGCCGGCCAGACCCTGGTCGAACGCGAGATCGCGCCCAGCCATGCGCCCGACGTGCCCAACGGCCAGGAAGTCGTCGGCACCTGGCTCAGCGGCCACCTGGGCGGCGCGCCGCTGGCCGTGGGCCACCGCGTGGTGCACGGCGGGCCGGACTTGTCCGAGCCGGTGCTGATCGACGACGCCATCCTCGCCAAGCTCGACGCCTTCACGCCGCTGGCGCCGCTGCACCAGCCGAACAACCTGGCGCCCATCCGCGTGATCCGCGAGCGCCGCCCCTGGATCCCGCAGGTGGCCTGCTTTGACACCGCGTTCCACCGCAGCCATTCCGACGTGGCCGACCATTACGCGCTGCCGGAACGGCTGTACCAGGAAGGCGTGCGCCGCTACGGATTCCATGGCCTGTCCTACGAGTACATCGCGCAGCGCCTGAGCAGGGCGCTGCCTGAAATCGCCGGCGGCAAGATCATCGCGGCCCATCTGGGCTCGGGCGTTTCCGCCTGCGCCATGCATCATGGCAAAAGCGTGGACAGCACCATGGGCTTCACCGCGCTGGAAGGCCTGCCCATGGGCACCCGCCCCGGCCGCCTGGACCCCGGCGTGGTGCTGTGGATGATGGAACGCGGCATGAACCACGACGAGATCGAGCACCTGCTCTATCACGATTGCGGCATGAAGGGCCTCTCCGGCATCAGCAACGACATGCGCGAACTGCTGGCCAGCGACGCGCCCTCGGCCAAGCTGGCGCTGCAGTATTTCGCCTGGCGCGTGGCCGAAGGCATGATAGGCCTGGCCTGCGCCATGAACGGCGTGGACGGCATCGTCTTTACCGCCGGCGTGGGCGAAAACTCCGCCGAGATCCGCCAGGCGATCAGCGAGCACTGGGGCTGGCTGGGCATCAAGCTGGACCCGGAACGCAACGCCCGCCACGGGCCGCGCATCTCCACCGACGACAGCCGCATCGGCGTCTATGTGGTGCGCACCAACGAAGAGCTGATCATCGCCCAGCACACGCTGGCGCTGGTGAAGCAGCGATGAGCGCGGCCCTGCCGCTGGCGGGCAAGCGCGGCCTGGTGACCGGTATCGCCAATGCGGACTCGATCGCCTGGGGCTGCGCCAAGGCGTTCCGCGCCCTGGGCGCGGAGCTGGCGGTCACCTACCTGAACGACAAGGCCTTGCGCCATGTGGAGCCGCTGGCGCGCCAGCTGGAAGCGCCGCTGCTGCTGCCGCTGGACCTGATGCATGACGGCGAACTGGAGGCCGTGTTCGACAGCGTCGCTGCCGAATGGGGCCAACTGGATTTCGTGCTGCACTCCATCGCCTTTGCGCCGCGCGACGATCTGCACGGCCGCGTAACCGACTGCTCGCGCGAGGGCTTCCTGCAGGCCATGGACGTGTCCTGCTGGTCCTTCATCCGCATGGCCAAGCTGGCCGAGCCGCTGATGCGCAAGGGCGGTGCGCTGTTCTGCATGAGCTACTACGGTTCGCAGATGGTGGTCGAGCACTACAACATGATGGGGCCGGTAAAGGCCGCGCTGGAATCCGCCACCCGCTATCTGGCGGCGGAACTGGGTCCGCAGGGCATACGCGTGCACGCGATATCACCGGGGCCGCTGAAGACGCGCGCCGCCTCGGGCATCGCCGAATTCGACGCGCTGCTGGACCGGGCCCAAGCCAAGGCCCCTACGCGCAGCCTGGTGTCCATCGACGACGTGGGCGAAGCGACCGCCTGGCTGGCGACCGACGCCGCCCGCCGCATGACCGGGCAGACCATATACATCGACGGCGGCTATCACATCATCGACTAGCCGGGGGCGCCTGGCCGGGGGGCGCCGAGCAGGAGACGCCTAGCCTAGCGTGGCCGGAGCGGCCTGGCGCCAGCGTTCGATCGCTTCCACCGCCTGTTCCGGACTGCCGAAAATCTTGTCGCGGCCGATCTTCTTGACCAGGCCGGAACGTTCCAGCGCGGTGCGGAACTGGCCGTGCCCGCCCGCCACCAGCAGCGTGATGCCGCGTTCGTCCAGCAGGTGCTTGAGCTCGTACAGGGCCTCGACCGCGTCGGCGTCGGCCTGGGTCATGGCCTCGGCATCCAGCACGAACCAGTGCACGTCGCCCGCCTGCTCGATGATCTCGCGCGCGCGCCGGCGGAAGGCATCGGCGTTGAAGAACCACACCGAAGACTCGAACAGCCAGATCACCGTGCCCGGCACCGGCTGCGCCTCGGGATTCAGGTGCAGCTTGCCCAGCACCGTCTCCCCAGGGAGCCGGCCCAGCAGCGCATCGCGCGGGTTGCCCGACACATACATCGCATACAGCAGCGTGGCGCCCACCGATACCGCCACGCCTTGCAGCACGCCAAAGCCCACCACGCCCACCGCCGCCAGGATGCCGAACGCCAGCTCGATGCGCGAGATGCGGGCCAGGCGCATGAAGGCGTGGCCGTCGAACAGGCTGATGGCGGCCAGCAGCAGGATGGCCGACAGCACGGCCTGCGGCAGCCAGTACAGCGGTCCGCTCAACAGACCCACCACGACCGCCAAGGCCGCCGCTGCGGTCACGCTGACCAGCGGCGAGGAGCCCCCAGCTACCAGTCCCACCGCCGTACGCGAATCCGCGCCGGTCACCACGAATCCCTGGAACAGGCCCGCCGCCATATTGGCCGCGCCAAAGCCCACCAGCTCGCGGTTGGGATCCACGTGTTCACCCGTGCGCGCGGCGAAACTGCGCGCCGTCACGATGCCGCTGGAAAAGCTGACCACCAAGACCCCCGCCGCGCCCAGCAGGATGTCGTCCACGCCCTCCAGCCGCACCGGCAGGCTCAGGGCCGGCAAGCCGGCGGGCACCTCGCCCACGACGGCGATGCCCAGCCCGGGGAAATTGAACAGCCACGACAGCAGGCAGGCCAGCACCACCAGCAAGATGGGGCCGGGCCAGGTCGGCCGCCAGCGCTTCACCGCCACCAGCAGCGCGCAGGAGGTCAGTCCCAGGATCAGGGTGGGTATCTGGATCTCGGGCAAGCGCCGCGACAGTTCCAGGAAGGGATGCACCAGGCCGCTGTTGCGCAGGCCCACTCCCGTCAGGCCGCTCAGCTGCGACAAGGCCAGCGTGATCGCCACGCCCGCCATGTAGCCGATCAGCACGGGACGCGACAGCAGGTTGGCCAGCACGCCCAACCGCAGCGCGCGCGCGATCAGGCAGCCCACGCCCACCGTCAGGGCGATGCCGGTGGCGGCCACCAGCCGGTCTTCCGGCGAGGTCAGCGCCATCCCGGTCAGGGTGGCTGCAATCAGCGTGCAGGTGGCCGTGTCCGGCCCGACGATCAAGGTGCGCGACGAGCCGAACAAGGCGTAGCCCAGCATCCCGGCGATGGCCGCCCACAGGCCGGCCACGGGCGGCACCCCCATCATGGCCGCGTAGGCCAAGCCCACCGGCAGCGCCACCGCCGCCACGCTCAGGCCCGCGGTGACGTCGCGCCGGGCCGAGTCCCGGGTGATGCCGCGGAAGTTGTTGAGGCCGGGAATGAAACGTAAGTTCATGGTGCTGCGAGGAAGATCGGGGAGAAAGCGCGCACGGAGCGCAGATTTGCGCCAAGGCTACACCAAGCCAGCCGAACCGGGGCGGCCGCCATCAAGCGGCCCGCATGAAAAAGCCGCCCCATGGGGGCGGCTTCGGCTTGGCACGGTAAACCGGCTTACTTGGCGTAGCGGGCTTCCAGCACGGCCACGGCGGGCAGGGTCTTGCCTTCCAGGAATTCCAGGAAAGCGCCGCCGCCGGTCGAGATGTAGCCGACCTGCTCGCCGATGCCGTACTTGGCGATGGCGGCCAGCGTATCGCCGCCGCCGGCGATCGAAAAGCCTGCCGATTCGGCGATCGCGCGCGCCACCACTTCGGTGCCGTTGGCGAACTGGTCGAACTCGAACACGCCCACGGGACCGTTCCAGACGATGGTGCCGGCCTGCTTCAGGATCTCGGCCAGCTGCGCCGCGGTCTTGGGACCGATGTCCAGGATCATGTCGTCGTCGGCCACGTCTTCAGCCGCCTTGACGGTGGCTTCGGCATCGGCGCCGAACGCCTTGGCGCACACCACGTCGACCGGAATCGGCACGGCCGCGCCGCGCTGCTTCATGATGTCGATCACGGCGCGCGCCTGGTCGACCTGGTCGGGCTCGGCCAGCGACTTGCCGATGGACAGGCCCGCGGCCAGCATGAAGGTGTTGGCGATGCCGCCGCCCACCACCAGCTGGTCGACCTTGTCGGCCAGCGATTGCAGGATCGACAGCTTGGTCGACACCTTGGAGCCGCCCACGATGGCGACCAGCGGACGCTTGGGCTCGTGCAGCGCGCGGCCCAGGGCGTCCAGTTCGGCGGCCAGCAGCGGGCCGGCGCAGGCCACGGGCGCGAAGCGCGCGATGCCGTGGGTGGTGGCTTCGGCGCGATGGGCGGTGCCGAACGCGTCATTGACGTAGACGTCGCACAGCGCCGCCATCTTCTTCGACAGCGTTTCGTCGTCTTTCTTTTCGCCGACGTTGACGCGGCAGTTTTCCAGCAGCACGACCTGGCCGTGATCGACCTGGACGCCATCGACCCAGTCGCGCACCAGTTGCACGGGCATGCCCAGCAGCTCGGACAGGCGCTGGCCGACCTTGGCCAGCGAATCGGCTTCGGTCAGCACGCCTTCCTTGGGACGGCCCAGGTGCGACGTGACCATGACGGCGGCGCCGGCGTCCAGCGCCATGCGGATGCCGGGCACCGAGGCGCGGATGCGGGTGTCTTCGCTGATGCGGCCGGCGTCGTCGAACGGCACGTTCAGATCGGCGCGGATGAACACGCGCTTGCCGGACAGGGCGCCGGACTTGGCCAGCGCGGACAGAGTGTTGACCTTGGACATATTTGGATTCCTACGATGGGCGTACAAAGGGGACGAACCCATTTTCCGCAAGCGCGGAAAACAAATCCGTCCCCTCTATCAACTAGCCGTGTTGCTTACTTGGCCGACATCAGCGCGACGGTGGTGTCGAGCATGCGGTTCGAGAAGCCCCACTCGTTGTCGTACCAGGACGAGACCTTGACCAGGCGGCCCGAAACCTTGGTCAGCGACGCGTCAACGGTGCTGGAGGCCGGGTTGTGGTTGTAGTCCACCGAAACCAGGGGCTCGGTGTTGTAGTCCAGGATGCCCTTGAGCTCGCCTTCCGAGGCGGCCTTCAGGATGCCGTTCACTTCTTCGGCGGTCGTATCGCGGCTGGCCACGAACGACAGGTCGACCAGCGACACGTTGATGGTCGGGACGCGGATGGCGTAGCCGTCCAGCTTGCCGTTCAGTTCCGGCAGCACCAGGCCCACGGCGGCGGCGGCGCCGGTCTTCGTGGGGATCATGCTCATGGTGGCCGAACGCGCGCGGCGCAGGTCTTCGTGGTAGACGTCGGTCAGGACCTGGTCGTTGGTGTAGGCGTGGACGGTGGTCATCAGGCCGTTTTCCAGGCCCAGCTTGTCGTTCAGCGGCTTGACCAGCGGGGCCAGGCAGTTGGTGGTGCACGACGCGTTGGAGATGACGGTGTCGGTAGCCTTCAGCACGCCGTGGTTCACGCCGTACACGATGGTGGCGTCGACATCCTTGCCGCCGGGGGCCGAGATGATGACTTTCTTGGCGCCGCCCTTGATGTGCGCGCCGGCCTTTTCCTTGGTCGTGAAGAAGCCCGTGCACTCCAGCACCACGTCGACCTTCAGCTCGCCCCAGGGCAGTTCGGCCGGGTTGCGGTTGGCCAGCACGCGGATCTTGTCGCCGTTGACGACCATGAAGTCGCCGTCGACTTCGACGGTGCCCGGGAACTTGCCGTGGGCGGTGTCGTAGCGCGTCAGGTGCGCGTTGGTCTTGGGATCGCCCAGGTCATTGATGGCGACGATTTCGATATCGTGCTTCTTGCCACCTTCGTAGTGGGCACGCAGGATGTTGCGGCCGATGCGACCGTAACCGTTGATGGCGACGCGAATGGTCATGACTAGGCTCCTTTTTACAAAACTTGCTTGACGGTCTCGGCCACCTTGTCGGCGGTCAGTCCGAAGAACTTGAACAGTGCACCGGCGGGCGCGGATTCACCGTAGCGGTCGATGCCGACGACGGCGCCTTCCAGGCCCACGTACTTGTGCCAGAAGGCGGTGATGCCGGCTTCGACAGCCACCCGCGGCAGGCCCTTGGGCAGCACGGATTGCTTCCAGGCGGCGTCCTGGCGGTCGAACACGTCGGTGCTGGGCATGGAGACCACGCGCACGGCGACGCCTTCCTTGGCCAGCTGTGCCTGCGCGTCCAGCGCGATGGCGACTTCCGAGCCGGTAGCGATGATGACGGCGCGGGCGCCTGCGGCGTCGCGCAGCACGTAGCCGCCGCGGGCGATGGCCTCGACGGTGGCAGCGTCGCGCGGCACGAACGGCAGGTTCTGGCGCGACAGCAACAGGGCCGTCGGGCCACCGTCATGCACGTCCATGCCGATGCTGGTCGGGCGCGTCACGGCTGCGTTCCAGGCCACGGCGGTTTCGGCCGTATCGCAAGGACGCCACAGCGACAGGTTGGGAATCAGGCGCAGGCTGGAAGCGTGTTCGATCGACTGGTGGGTCGGGCCGTCTTCGCCCAGACCGATGGAGTCGTGGGTGAACACGTGGACCACGCGCTGCTTCATCAGCGCGGCCATGCGGATGGCGTTGCGCGAGTAGTCGGAGAACGTCAGGAACGTGCCGCCGAACGGCAGGTAGCCGCCGTGCAGGGCCACGCCGTTCATGATGGCGGCCATGCCGAATTCGCGCACGCCGTAGTTGATGTGGCGGCCGAACTGGATGCCCTTGTCGCCGGCGCGGACGGCGGCGACGCCCTTCCAGTCGGTGAAGTTGGAGCCGGTCAGGTCGGCCGAGCCGCCCAGCATTTCCGGCAGCAACGGAGCCAGGGCGGCGATCGCGAACTGCGACGCCTTGCGGGTGGCGACGGTTTCGGCCTTTTCCAGCGTGGCGTCCAGGAACGCCTTGAACTGTTCGGCGTAGCCGGCGGGCATTTCACCCTTCATGCGGCGCGTGAATTCAGCGGCTTCGGCGGGGAATTCGGCGGCGTAGGCGTCGAACGCCGACTGCCATTCGGCCTGGGCGGCGGCGCCCTGCTTGCGGCCATCCCAGCCGTCGTAGATGTCTTGCGGAATCTGGAACGGTTCCGAGGACCAGCCCAGCGCGGCGCGGGTGGCGGCAATTTCGTCCTTGCCCAGCGGCGCGCCGTGCACATTGTGCGTGCCGGCCATATTGGGCGAACCCTTGCCGATGACGGTGCGGCAGACGATCAGCGTGGGCTTTTCCGATTGCTTGCGCGCGGCCTTGATGGCGGCGTCCACGGCGGCGACGTCATGGCCGTCCACGCCGCGGATCACGTTCCAGCCGTAGCCTTCGAAGCGCTTGGCCGTGTCGTCGGCGAACCAGTGTTCGACGTGGCCGTCGATGGAAATGCCGTTGTCGTCATACAGCACCACCAGCTTGCCCAGCTTCAGCGTGCCGGCCAGCGAGCAGACTTCGTGCGAGATGCCTTCCATCAGGCAGCCGTCGCCGGTGAAGGCGTAGGTGTGGTGGTCGACCAGCGTGTGGCCAGGCTTGTTGAACTCGGCGGCCAGCAGCGCTTCGGCCAGCGCCATGCCCACGGCATTGCCCAGGCCCTGGCCCAGCGGGCCGGTGGTCGTTTCCACGCCCGGGGTGATGCCCACTTCGGGGTGGCCCGGCGTCTTGGAATGCAGCTGGCGGAAGTTCTTCAGCTCTTCGATCGGCAGGTCGTAGCCGGTCAGGTGCAGCAAGGCGTAGATCAGCATCGAGCCGTGGCCGTTGGACAGCACGAAGCGGTCGCGGTTGGCCCAGGCGGGATCCTTGGGATTGTGACGCAGGTTGCCGGCCCACAAGGCTTGGGCGATTTCCGCCATGCCCATGGGAGCACCCGGATGCCCGGAGTTCGCTTGTTGCACGGCGTCCATCGCGAGGGCGCGGATGGCATCCGCCAAGGCAAGTTTAGGGGCGGTCGGATTGCTCATTCGGAAGGCTCTT
>NZ_DATCUY010000061.1:0-7894 GCF_036567245.1 Achromobacter sp.
CGTCAAATATCGCATGCCTTCAAAGCCTAGCCTGATCCTCGCGTCCAGCTCGCGTTACCGCAAAGAACTGCTGTCCCGCCTGCGCCTGCCCTTCACGGCGATTTCCCCCGATGTAGACGAAACGCCACAGTCCGGCGAAACGCCTGAAGCCCTGGCGCTGCGCCTGTCCGTCGCCAAGGCCATGGCGGTGGCAGTCAAGCATCCCGGCAGCATCGTGATCGGCTCGGACCAGGTGGCCACCGTGGACGGACAGCCCATCGGCAAGCCGGGGGATTTCCCACGCGCCCTGGCGCAATTGCGGGCCCTGTCGGGTCAGATCGTGGAATTCCACAGCGCCCTGGCCGTCACCGACGGCCAACGGGTGGAGAAAGCCGACATTGTCACGCGCTGCCATTTCCGCCAGTTGACGGACCGCGCCATCGAGGCCTATTTGCGCGCCGAGGAGCCCTACGATACCGCAGGCAGCGCCAAGGCGGAAAGCCTGGGCATCGCGCTGATGGAAAGCATCCAGAGCGACGACCCCACCGCCATCATCGGCCTGCCGCTGATCGCATTGACCCGCATGCTGACGCAGTTCGGCCTGGACCCGCTGGACGCCCCTGGAGCGCCCGCATGAGCGGCGCGCTGCACTTGATCCCGGTTGGCCTGGGCGAGGCCCCGCCCGAGCGCTGGCTGCCCGCCGAAGTGCGCGCCCTGGCGGGCCGGCTGGACACCTATATCGCCGAAAACGCCAAGACCGCCCGCGCCTTCCTCAAGCTGATCGGCACCACCCGGCCGCTGCAGGAAATCACCATCCACACCCTTAGCGACAAGATCAACGCCGCCCAGATCAAGGCCTGGCTCGAGCCGGCGCTCAAAGGCGCGGAAATCGGCCTGGTTTCCGAGGCCGGCTGCCCCGCCGTCGCGGATCCGGGCGCCAAGGTCGCAGACGCCGCCCATCGCCTCGGCATCACCGTCAAACCCTGGGTCGGCCCTTCCTCCATCCTGCTGGGCCTGATGGCCAGCGGGCTGGACGGCCAGCGCTTCGCTTTCCATGGCTATGCGCCGGTGGACCCGGCGGAACGCGCCAAGCAGTTGCGCGCTTGGGAACAGCACTCGGCCAAGCACAACCAGACCCAACTGCTGATCGAGACCCCCTATCGCAACGCCGCCATGTTCGCCACGCTGCTGGCCAGCCTGAAGGGCGAGACCAAGCTGTGCGTGGCGCGTTCTGTCACCACCGCCGATGAATGGATCGTGACCCGCAGCGTGGCCGACTGGAAAAAACAGCCTGCGCCCCAGCTCGACAAGCTGCCCACGCTGTTCCTCTTCCTGGCGCGCTGACCCATGCGCCGCCTGATTCTTGCGCCGCTTGCCGCGGCCATCCTGGCAGGGTGCGCCGCGCGCGGCCCCGCCGGCCTGGACCTGGACACCTCGGTCACCGCGGTCAGCCAGGCCAGCCGGGTTCGCAGCATCGTGCTGCACTACACCAGCGTCGACGACGCCCGCTCGATGGAATTGCTCTCCAAGGGCAAGGTCAGCTCCCATTATCTCGTCACCGACGCTGGCCGCGCCTACCGGCTGGTGGACGAAAACCGCGCCGCCTGGCACGCCGGCGCCAGTTCCTGGTACGGCAACATCGCCATGAACAGCACATCCATCGGCATAGAAATCGTCAACCCAGGTTGGACGGAAGGCCCGGACGGCAAGCCCGTCTGGCACCCCTATAACGACCGGCAATTGCGCGCCCTGACCATACTCGTGCGCGATATTGCGCAGCGCCATGGGATCGCACCTGAAAACATCGTGGGCCACAGCGACATCGCGCCCCAGCGCAAGGTCGATCCCGGCCCCCTTTTCCCCTGGAAAATACTGGCCGAGGCTGGAATCGGGCGCTGGTATGACGAAAGCGGCGCCGCCGAGCACCTTGCGCGACTGCAGGCCCAGGGCATCCCTGACGTGGCGTGGTTCCAGAAGCAGTTGGCGCGGCTGGGCTACGCCTGCCCACAGGATGGCACGCTGGATCCGGCCACGATCGGCGCGTTGGTGGCCTTCCAGATGCACTACCGGCCCGCGCTGTACGACGGCCAGCCCGACGCGGAAACCGCCGCCATCATGCTGGCGATGTTGTAGAGGCGCCCAGCTATCCGCGGCCGCGCAGCCACGCGACCAGCCGCCAGCCCAGCAGCAGGGCCAGCACGGCGGCGTACATCGCAGGCTGCGCCAGGTCATTCTTGCCGGCCTTGTGCCACCAGTAATGCAGCACCGCCAGCAAGCCTATGGCGTATATGGCGCGATGCAGGGCCTGCCAACGCTTGCCCAGCTTGCGCATGGCCCATTGCGTGGAGGTGGCCGCCAGCGCGGCCATCAGCACGAACGCCGCAAATCCCACCATGATGAAAGGGCGTTCGCCGATGTCGCGCAGCATACCCGCGGGATCGAAACCGCGGTCCCACCAGACCCAGGCCATGAAGTGCATGAAACCGTAGAAGAACGCGAACAGCCCGCACATGCGGCGCAGGCGTACCAGGGCCGGCTGGCCGGTCAGCCGGCGCAGCGGCGTGATGGCCAGCGTCACGAGCAGGCAGACCAGGGTCCACGTGCCCGATGAACGGGTCAGGAACTCGACAGGATTCGCCGTCAGACCGTTGTTCACGCCCAGCCAGATCCAGCGCGCGAAAGGCGCAAGACCCAGCAGGAACAGGAATGGCTTGAAACGCCCCACCGACTTGGCGGAAAGCGGGGTCTTGCGCGGCGGCGCGGCCGGCGCCGCCTGCGGAGTGCCGTCAGGCATGGGATCGCCTCAGTAGTTCGCCTTCAGGTCCATACCCCGGTAGAGCGAAGCCACCTGCTCGCCATAACCGTTGAACATCAAGGTCTTGCGCTTGGGCGAGAACAGCCCGTCCTCGCCGATGCGGCGCTCGGTGGCCTGGCTCCAGCGCGGATGGGGCACGTCCGGGTTCACATTGGCATAGAAGCCATACTCCTGCGGCGCGGCCTTGATCCAGGACGACACGGGCAGCTTTTCCACCAGGCGGATCTTCACCAGGGACTTGGCCGACTTGAAGCCGTACTTCCACGGCACCGCCAGCCGCAATGGCGCGCCGTTCTGATTCGGCAATACCTTGCCGTAGACGCCAAACACCAGCATGGCCAGCGGATTCATGGCCTCGTCAATGCGCAGGCCCTCCACATAGGGCCATTCCAGGACCGCGGTGCGCACGCCCGGCATGTTCTCGCGCTGCACGGCAGTCACGAATTCCACGTACTTGGCGTTGCCGGTAGGCTCGACCTGCTTGAGCAGCGCCGACAGCGAATAGCCCACCCAGGGGATCACCATGGACCAGCCCTCGACGCAACGCAGCCGGTAGACGCGCTCTTCCATCGGCGCCAGCTTCAGCAGTTCCTCTATGGAAAACGTGCGCGGCTTGCCGACCTCGCCCTCGACGCTCACGCTCCAGGGACGGGTCTGCAACTTGCCGGCATTGGCGGCTGGATCATCCTTATCCATGCCGAACTCGTAATAATTGTTGTACGACGTGATGTCGGCCAGCGCGGTCTGCTTGTCCATGACGCTCAGGGCGGCGTTGGCCTTGCCTGGCAGGGCACCGGCCTCCTGGGCATGCGCGCTGCGCATGGCCCACCCCGGCAGGCCCGCGGCGGCGGCGACCATTCCGGCGCGCAGCATCAGTTCGCGGCGCGAGCGCCAGACGGCCTCGGAGGTGATCTCGGACGGAAGGAAATCGTCGGGCTTGCGTATCAACATCATGGTCTCCGGTGTAGCGCCCGCAGGGTCATGGGCGCGCCCTGCGCAAGCCATGGACGCCGCGCCGCCCCATGATATTCCGCGGCAGGCGGCGCTTGCGGGTATTTCCTATAGACCCGCGCCGGCGCAAGGTGTTCCGCATCCGGCTCAGCGCGCCCCGGGGACGCCCTGGCGCAAAGCGCCAGCTAGATCCGCGGCAGCAGCCACTCGCGCACCTTAGGCACGCTGTCGAGCACCGCCTGGGGCGCGCAACCCTCAAGCTCCTTCAGGGTGTGCGCACCATAGGTCACGCCCAGACCATGCACGCCGGCATTGATCGCCATCTGCAGGTCGTGCGAGGTGTCGCCCACCATCACCACGCGGTCCGGATCCACGTCCAGCTCCTGCATCAATTCGTGCAGCATGGCGGGATGCGGCTTGCTGAAGGTTTCGTCGGCCGTCCGGGTAGCGTCGAACAGCGGCCCCAGGCCGGTCGCGGCCAGCGCGCGGGTCAGACCCACGCGGCTCTTGCCGGTCGCCACCGCCAGGCGCACGTTCTGCCCCGCCAGTTCGGCCAGCAGTTCCTGCACGCCTTCGAACAGGCGCAATTCCGGATCGCGCAGCAGGTAATGCGTGCGGTAGCGCTCCAGGAAGCGCGGCAGCATCGCCTGGGTCAGTTCCGGCACCGCGCGGCGCAGGGCGCTTTCCAGGGACAGGCCTATCACCCAGCTGGCATCGGATGCCGAAGGCACCGCCAGTTCCAGGTCGCGGCAGGCGCCCTGGATGGCGGCCACGATGCTGTGCGTGGAATCCATCAGGGTGCCATCCCAGTCAAAAACGACCAGCGAATACGACATAATCAGACCGACTCCAGTTGTTTCAGTATTTGCCGGCAAGCTGGAGGCAGCTCGGCGGTAAGCGTCAGAGGCTCGCCCGTCACCGGATGGGCCAGGGTCAATTGGTGGGCGTGCAGGAACATCCTGCCAAAGCCCATGCGCGCAAACTGCGCCCGCACCTCATCGTGACCGTATTTATCGTCGCCCACGATGGGAAAGCCGCTGGCGGCCAGGTGCACCCGGATCTGGTGGGTACGGCCGGTGCGCAACTCAGCGTCGACCAGACTATAGCCACCCAAGCGCTGCTTGAGCGTGACAATGGTGTGCGCCGACTGGCCGTCCGGATCCACCTTGACCCGGCGCTCGCCGGACTGGGTGGTCCACTTGGACAGGCCCAGCTTGATGTGCTGGCGGTCGTTGACCCAATCGCCCTCGACCAGGGCCAGGTAGTGCTTGTCCCCTTTTCCTTCGCGCAACATGGCGTGCAACGCCAGCAAGGCGCTGCGCTTCTTGGCCACCATCAAGAGACCGGAGGTTTCCCGGTCCAGCCGATGGACCAGTTCCAGGAACTTGGCGCCGGGCCGGGCGGCCCGCAATTGCTCGATCACGCCGAAGGACACGCCGCTGCCGCCATGGACCGCCACGCCGGCGGGCTTGTCCACCACCAGCAGCGCCTCATCTTCGAACACCACCGGGAATTCAGCGCCGGGCACCGGACGGGGTTTGCCCGGATCGGGCAAACGCAGGGGCGGAATACGCACCACGTCGCCCTCGGCGACCCGGTAGTCGGCCGAAGTGCGTCCCTTGTTTATCCGCACCTCGCCGCCACGGATGGCCTTGTAGATGTGGGTTTTGGGGACGCCCTTGCACAGTCTGGCCAGAAAGTTGTCCAGCCGCTGGCCGGCTTGCTCGGCGTCGACCTCCACCATGCGAACGGCGGGGGGAGCTTTAGAGAGGGTTTTCGAGGAGGAAGTTTCTTTGCGCATTGCGGAAAGCGACATATAATCGGGACAGCCTAAAGGGGCTGAACTAGCCGCCTGACGTAGAGATGCAACGTTACGCAACTCCGTCGAGCGCGCGGGCCGCCATTGTACTGCCTGCTCATTCAACCCCTGGGGTCATTTGGTCGCCGGCGCAACCGCGCCCTGCCGGATAGTGGTGTGGCATTCATTTTGCCCGCTGTCCCAGCAGGTCCGTTGCATGCCGCAAGCGGCTCTGAAGCACCGCAAGAATCGTCGCATATTTAAAGCACCAGCTGCGCGTGGGCAACCAATCCGACCGCAACTGCCGTTCACAGCACTTTTCCGTCAAACCACATTCAGTGAAGCTGACCCTCCTGCTGACAGAACCCCGAGCCCCACGGCTCGACGTGCCCGCCTGACCCGCGGCGGATACGCCTGGGCGCCGCCCAGGTACGGTCCGCATTTCTTGCCCGCTTCAGCCGCAGCCCGAGTGACCCGAGGTCACGCGCCGATATCGGCGCGTCATGACAACGGAGAACCCCTCTCATGAAGCGCATGCTGTTCAATGCGACGCATCAGGAAGAATTACGCGTCGCTATCGTCGATGGGCAAAAACTCATCGACCTCGACATCGAGACTGCCGGCCGCGAACAACGCAAAGGCAACATCTACAAAGGTGTCATCACCCGGATCGAACCCGGCCTGGAAGCTTGCTTCGTCAACTACGGCGAAGACCGCCACGGCTTCCTGCCCTTCAAGGAAGTTGCCCGCAGCTTCTTCAAGGAAGGCGTGGACGTCCGTAGCGCCCGTATCCAGGACGCCCTGCGCGAAGGCCAGGAACTGATCGTCCAGGTCGAAAAGGAAGAGCGCGGCAACAAGGGCGCCGCCCTGACCACGTTCATCTCGCTCGCTGGCCGCTACCTGGTCCTGATGCCCAACAACCCCCGCGGCGGCGGTGTTTCGCGCCGCGTCGAGGGCGAGGATCGCCAGGAACTGCGCGACACCATGGAGCAGCTCGATCTGCCCCAGGGCATGAGCATCATTGCTCGCACCGCCGGCATCGGCCGCAATGTCGAAGAACTCCAGTGGGACTTGTCCTACCTGTTGCAGCTCTGGACCGCCATCGACGGCGCCGCGCGCGACAACTCCGCGCCGATCCTGATCTACCTGGAATCCAGCCTGGTCATCCGGGCCATCCGTGATTACTTCTCCCCGGAAATCGGTGAAATCCTCATCGATACCGACGAGATCGCCGACCAGGCCACGGCCTTCATGAGCGTGGTGATGCCGGACAACGTCCAGCGCGTCAAACGCTACCGCGACGATATCCCGCTGTTCTCCCGCTTCCAGATCGAACACCAGATCGAAACGGCCTACTCGCGCACGGTGACGCTGCCCTCGGGCGGCGCCATCGTCATCGACCACACCGAAGCCCTGGTTTCCGTGGACGTCAACTCGGCCCGCTCCACGCGCGGCGCCGACATCGAGGAAACCGCGCTGCGCACCAACTCGGAAGCGGCCGACGAAGTGGCCCGCCAGTTGCGCCTGCGCGACCTGGGCGGCCTGATCGTCATCGACTTCATCGACATGGAGGACAGCAAGAACCAGCGCGCCGTCGAACAGCGCCTGCGTGACGCTCTCCATTTCGACCGCGCCCGCGTCCAGATGGGCAAGATTTCGCGCTTCGGCCTGATGGAACTGTCGCGCCAGCGCCTGCGCCCGGCCCTGAACGAAGGCTCGCACATCACTTGCCCGCGCTGCAACGGCACCGGCGTGATCCGGGACGCCGAGTCCAGCGCCCTGCACGTGCTGCGCCTGCTGCAAGAAGAAGCAATGAAGGAAAACACCGCCGCCGTGCACGCCCAAGTGCCGGTCGACGTGGCTACCTATCTGCTGAACGAAAAGCGCGCCGACATCACCAAGATGGAAGCCCGCCTCAAGGTCAACCTGATGCTGATCCCCAACAAGCATCTGGAAACGCCGCACCACCACATCGAGCGCCTGCGCCACGACGATCCGCGCCTGGAAGAACTGAAGACCAGCTTCGAACTGGTTGAAGCTCCGGCCACGGACGCCCCCTGGCAGCCGCGCGAACACGAGATCAAGTCCCGTCCGGAAGCGCTGGTCAAGGGCATCACGCCCTCGCAGCCCGCTCCGGTTTCGACCCCTGCTCCCGCCGCGGCGGCTCCTGCTCCGGCAGCAGCCGGCGGCCTGGGCGGCCTGTTCAAGCGCCTGTTCGGCTGGCTGGGAGGCAGCTCCGAGGCGGCCAAGCCCGCTCCCGCCGCCCAGGAAGACAGCGCCAAGCGCGCCAGCTCCGGCCGCGGCAAGGGCCGCAGCGGCCATGACGGCCAGGAACGCCGTGGCGAACGCCA
>NZ_DATCUY010000062.1:0-54155 GCF_036567245.1 Achromobacter sp.
ACCTCTCCCTTACCAAGGGAGTGCTCTACCACTGAGCCACATGGGCATTTAAAAATCTTGGAGCGGGTGAAGGGAATCGAACCCTCGTCGTAAGCTTGGAAGGCTTCTGCTCTACCATTGAGCTACACCCGCGGCATACCCTTTCACCTTCTCTTTCCCAAACCTTTTTCAATCCAAAGCCCTGGAAAACGTTGCGGCCTTCTTTGCGAAGGTCGTTCGACTTTCCGAGCCTTACATTTTAAATCCAGGCCAACCGCGCCTGGATTTAGGTATGGGTCTCTGGTGGAGGAGGTTGGATTCGAACCAACGTAGGCGCAAGGCCAACAGATTTACAGTCTGCCCCCTTTAACCACTCGGGCACTCCTCCAGCGGAGAATTCGAGATTATGAACACTTTCAAATCCGCTGTCAAACGCTTCGGACGAAATCTTCAAAATCCTTCTTCAACCACCGCTGCGTTTCCGCGCAGAGGGGGCGAAGCTTACAGGTTTCCGCGAATTGCTGCACGGAAAAGATCAGAATACTGCTCTGGCGTGTAGTTCACGGGGTTGGTACCGGCCGAAGGATCCTCGGCCGCCATGCGTCCGACACGGTCAGCCTGGGCCTCGTCGATGCCGATTTCCGCCAGGGTGTGGGGAATGCCGAGCGTCTCGCGCAGGCCTAGCACCCAGTCCAGCACCGCCCCCGGCCCGGGGTCCGGCAAGTCCAGATATCGCGCCAACGCTTCCAGGCGCGGCGCCACCGCATGCTGGTTGGCCTTCAGCACATAGGGCATGAGGATGGCGTTTAAGGTGCCGTGATGCGCGTCGTACAGCGCGCCCAGCGGATGCGCCAGCGCGTGCATGGCGCCCAGCCCGCGCTGAAACGCCGTCGCGCCCATGGTGGAGGCCACCAGCATCTGCAGCCGCGCCTGCAGGTCGCCGCCGTTGGCCACGGCTTGCGGCAAGTATTCCTTCACCAGGCGCATGCCTTCGATCGCGATCCCCGCCGCCATGGGATGGAAGAAAGGCGAACAGTAGGCTTCCAGGTTGTGCGACAGCGCGTCCATGCCGGTCGCCGCCGTGATCTTCGGCGGCAGGCCAACCGTCAGCTCCGGGTCCAGGATCACGACGGAGGGCAGCATCCGCGCATGGAAGATGATGCGCTTGACCTCGGCGGCCTCGTCGGTGATGACGGACGCCCGCCCTACCTCGGAACCCGTACCCGCGGTGGTCGGCACCGCCACCACCGGCGCCATGCCTGCCACGTCGACCCGCAGATAGTTGTCGCCGATGTCCTCGAAATCCCACAAGGGCCGCGCCTGTCCCGCCATCAACGCGATGGCCTTGGCGGCATCCAGCGCCGAACCTCCGCCGAATGCAATCACGCCGTCGTGGCCGCCTTGTTTGTATGCGCGCACGCCGTCGTCGACGTTGCGGCCCGTGGGGTTGCCTTTTATTTCGTGAAAC
Organism: Achromobacter sp.; assembly: GCF_036567245.1. Lineage (GTDB taxonomy): Bacteria > Pseudomonadota > Gammaproteobacteria > Burkholderiales > Burkholderiaceae_B > Achromobacter. The sequence continues at coordinate 1,448 of NZ_DATCUY010000062.1, forward strand.
AGGCCGCATTCCAGGCCGGCCTCACCGCATGCGCGCACCACGTCCGCAATCATGGGCAAGGCGGCGAGTCCGGGATCCGTCACCAACAATGGACGCGTCATGCCTAGCCCGCGGCATAGTTCCGGCAGCTCCTTGATCCGGCCGGGGCCGGCCTTGATGGCGGTGGGATAGTTCCAATTAACACTGGGCACGGTCATGATTCAGTTCCTGAATGCGTCGTGTCAGACGCGGCGCAGATGAAAGGATTTGGCTTGCGTGAGTTGTTCATAGCCAACCGCTGACAAGGACACGCCGCGGCCGGAGTTCTTTACGCCGGTCCAGGCCAGCGCGGGATCCAGGTAGTCGCAGCGGTTCATGAAGAACGTGCCCGTGCGGACCTTGCGGCCGATATGCAGGGCCGCGTCCTCGTCTTGCGTAAAGGTCGCCGCGGTCAGGCCATAAGGACTGTCGTTCATCAGACCGATGGCTTCCTCGTCGCTATCGACCGCCATGATGCCGACGACAGGTCCGAAGCACTCGTCGCTCATGATGCGCATGCGGTGATCCACCTGCGTCAACAAGGCCGGCGCAACATAAGGCGAGCCTACGCTCGCTTCCTTGAAATGTGAGCTTTCAATCATATTTATGGCGCCGGCAGAAACCGCTTCGGCGATGATCTCGCGAATCTCGGCGGCGGCGCGCGCACGCACCACCGGCCCCAGCGTCGTGTCGGCCTGCAGCGGATTTCCCAACACGTATTTATGCGTCATTTCGACGGCGCGCTCGACAAATTCTTCGTACCGGGCGCGCGCCACGTAGATGCGCTGAATGCCGCAGCAGGATTGCCCTGAATTGAAGAATGCGCCGTCCACCAGGGTCTCCACGGCGTGATCGATTTTCGCGTCAGCGCGCACGTAGGCCGGATCGTTGCCGCCCAGCTCCAGGCCTGCGCCGATGAAACGCCCCGCCGCGCTCTCCTCCACGGCATGCCCGCCGCGCACGGAGCCGGTAAACGAAACGTAGCCGATCTCCGGCGCGCGGATCAGCCGATGCACGATGTCGTGGTTGGCATGAAGATACTGGAACACGCCCTTGGGCGCCCCGGCCTCGCGGAACGCGCGGTCGATAAGTTCCGCGCACAAGGGCGTCTGGTCGGAATGCTTGAGGATGACAGTGTTGCCCGCCATCAGCGCGGGCACGATACTGTTCACCGCCGTCAACAGGGGGTAGTTCCACGGCGCTATCGTCAACGCGACGCCTATCGGTTCGCGGCTGATGAAGCGGGTAAAGCCGGCTTGTTCAGGAACCTGGATGGGCGCCAGCGCTTCGCCAGCAATGGCGATCATGTGGCGCGCGCGTGCCTCGAAACCCGCCACCTCGCCCGGCGTGTAGCGCAACGGCCGCCCCATCTGGATGGTAATGGCGCGCGCGATCTCTTCCTTCGCCGCGACGAAGCGGTCGACCGCCGCGGACACGATGCGCCCCCGCGCCTCCACGCCCAGCGCCTGCCACGCGACTTGCGCAGCCTGGGCATCGGCAAGCGCTTGCGCGATCTGCGCCTCGCTGGCATAGGGACGGCGCACAACCTCGCGCCCGTCGATGGGACTGATGGTGATGAGTTCCTGAGTCATGTCTGCCCTGCGCAAGCGGTTTGGTTTGGATTCAGATGATTTCGAAGTAGCGCGCCAGCTCCCAGTCCGTCACGTGACGCCGGAACTGCCGTTCTTCCCACTCACGCGTGGCCGCATAGTGCTCGACGAAGGCGTCGCCGAACAGGTGGCGCGCGGCCTCGGATTCGCGCAGCCGCTGCGCGGATTCCCATAACGTGTTGGGCAGGCGCAGATGCGCCGGAAACTGCTGCGTGTAGGCATTGCCCTGCACCATGGGCTCGGGCGTCAACCCTTGTTCGATGCCATACAACCCCGAAGCCAGGGCGGCGGACAAGGCCAGATAAGGATTGGCGTCGGCCGATCCGATGCGCACCTCGACGCGCTGCGATTTGTCGCTGCCCGGGATCAGGCGCAGCGCGGTGGTGCGGTTTTCCATGCCCCAGGTGGCGTCCAGCGGCGCCCAGTAGCCGGGCACCAGCCGCGAATAGCTGTTGATGGTTTGCGCGTACATGGCCATGAACTCCGGCAGATAGCGCTGCACGCCGGCCATGAAGGAGGTTTGCGTCGCGCTCATGCCGTGCGGCCGGGATTCGTCGTAGAAGGCGGAGCGGTTGGTCTTGTGGTCCCGCAGCGACAGATGGATGTGGCCGCTCTGGCCAGGATGATCATGCGACCACTTCGCCATGAAGGTCGCCATCAGCCCGTTCTGCTGCGCCAGCGCCTTGGTGAAGGTCTTGAAGAGGAACGCCTTGTCGCCAGCCGCGGCCGCCAGGTCCACCGCCAGGGCCGCTTCCAGCACGCCCGGCCCCGTCTCGGTGTGCAGGCCCTCGATCGGCATGTCCATGCGTTCGCACATGTCCAGCAGCTTGCGGTAGAAATCGCCTTCGACGGTGCTGCGCAGCACGGAGTAGCCGAAATTTCCCGGCGTCCAGTTCTCCATGTTGCGATAGTTCTTGGCGCGCACGGAGTGCGGCGTTTCGCGGAACATGAAGAATTCGTACTCGAGCGCGGCGTAGACGTCGTAACCCATGCCCGCCGCGCGATCCAGGATCCGGTGCAGCAGCCGCCGCGGACAGATGGCGCCGGCGTCGCCCTCGAATTCCGCCAGGAACAGCAGCATGTCTTCACCGCCCGGCCCCTGCTCCAGCGGCAGCCGACGGCCGCTTTGCGGGATGATCCTGAGCTTGGCGTCGGGATAGGCCGTGTGCCACCCGGTGTACTTGGTGTTGTCGTAGAGCTGGTCGTCCAGATCCCAGCCGAACACCACGTCGCAGAACGCCAGCCCCGAGCGCAGCGCGCCCAGGAATTTGTCGCGCCGCAAGTATTTTCCCAGCATGACGCCGTCGACGTCGGACAAGCCTACCTTGATGTGCGAGAGCTGGCTGGCTTGCACCAGCCGCTCCGCGTCTTCCACCGTTGCTACCCCTAGTGCATGCATGCTCTTTCACCCTGTGGCTGAAGCGTTGCGTTGAACTGCGGGCGGGCGGCGCGGCGTTCAGGTCATGGCCGCCCCCAGCACCCGCATCGCCTGGCGATGCAGCTGCGGCGTGGCGGCCGCGACAACGCGGCCCTGCGATTCGAGGCTGAGCGGCTGCCCCGACCAATCGGTAATGACGCCGCCAGCCCCTTCGATCACGGGCATCAGCGCCAGATAGTCATACGGCTGCAGGCCGGACTCGACCACCAGGTCGACGTGTCCGCTGGCCAGAAGGCCATAGCTGTAGCAATCGCCGCCGTAGCGGCGCATGCGCGCGGCCTGCGTCAGCGCGTCGAAGGCGGCCAGTTCCGCGCCGGCAAAGATGTCGGGAGAGGTGGCGTACAAAATGGCCTGCCGCAGTTCGGCACAGGCGCTGCTGCGGCAGGCAGCGCCGTTCAACTGCGCCGACGCGCCGGTCACCCCGATCCAGCGTTCGTCCAGCATGGGGATGTCGATCACGCCAAGCACTGATTTTCCCCGGTGCAGCAGTGCCAGCAAGGTGCCCCACAGCGGGTTGCCGGAAATGAAGGCGCGGGTGCCGTCGATGGGATCCAGCGACCACACGAACTCGGCTTCGGCATGCGAGGCGCCGAACTCTTCGCCGAAGATGCCGTGCTCGGGGTAGTGCTGGGCGATGGCCTCGCGCAAGGCGGTCTCGACCTCCCTGTCCGCCTGCGTAACCGGGCTTTCGTCGGCCTTGGTATCGATGTCCAGCGGGTGCCGGAACCACTTGCGCGACAAGGGGCGCACACGGTCCGCCAGCGTCTGGGCGAACGAGGAGTACGCGGCCAGCTGCTGCGCGGATAACGGCGGTGAAGTTTGCATCGATGAGCTCCAGGCGTGGCGCGGGAGGATGCGCCTACGCCAAAAAAACCCTTGAATACAGGTTTTTCCAGTCTAGACACGTTGCCACAAATTTGCAAACATACATAAAACTGCAACCTGCCGGATTTGTTGCAGAAGACTGCCCGCCTACGTAGCTCGCCACCGTTGCCGTGTATTCCAACCGGAGTTCCATCATGCAATGTATGAAGAAGCTTGGCCTTGTGGTTGCAGTAATTTCCCTAGGTTGGACGCAGGCCCATGCCGGCGCCATCACCGTCTACACCGCCCTCGAAGAAGACGAGATCGCGGCCTACCTGAAGGCCGCCAACGCCGCCATGCCGGACGTGAAGGTCAATGTGCTGCGGCTGTCCACCGGCGACCTGGGCGCCCGCCTGATCGCCGAGGCCTCCAACCCGCAGCAGGACGTGATCTGGGGCTTCGCCGTCAGCAACATGCTGGACCCTCGCCTGCAGAACCTGCTGGAGCCATATGCGGCCAAAGGCATGGACGCCCTGCCCGCCCAGTACAAGGGCGCCGACCAGAAGTGGTTCGCGGCCACCGGCTATGTCGCTGCATTCTGTGTCAACACGGACAGGCTCAAGTCCAAGAACCTGCCCATGCCTACGTCCTGGGAAGACCTGACCAAGCCGGTCTACAAGGGCGAAATCGTTATCCCCAGCCCCGCGGCCTCGGGCACCGGCTATCTGCAGATCGTCGCGCTGCTGCAGGGCATGGGCAAGGAAAAAGGCTGGGCGCTGCTCAAGGACCTGGACAAGAACGTAGCGCAATACACGCCGTCGGGCTCGCGCCCCTGCAAGATGGCCCGCGCCGGCGAGTACGCCATCGGCGTGTCCTTTGCCTTCCCCGCCATGCAGTCCATCGAGGAAGGCTTTCCCATCAAGATGGTGATCCCGTCCAAATGGGTGGGCTACGAGCTGGAAGCTTCGGGCCTGATGAAGACGGCCAAGAATCCCGCCGACGCCAAGCGCTTCCTCGACTGGACGCTGTCGGCCCAGGCCGGCGGCCTGTACAGCAAATACAAGGAACTGGTGACCATCCCCGGCGCCACGCCCAACAAGGCTGCCGAGGCCGCGGGCCTGCCCAAGGACCTGACCGCCGTGCTGTATCCGGTGGACTTCCCCAAGTCGGCCGCGGAACGGGACGCCACCATCAAGACCTGGCAGGAAACCATCAAGCGTTGATGGGCCGGCGGCCGGTGGCAAGCCGGCCGCCGCCCGTCCTGGAGACGCCATGTATCTGGAATTACGCGGGATACGCAAGACGTTCGATGCGTCGGTAGCGCTGCAAGACATCGACCTGTCCGTGGGCGAGCATGAATTCGTCTGCCTGCTCGGCCCCAGCGGCTGTGGCAAAACCACTTTGCTGCGCATCGTGGCGGGTCTGCTGCCCTTCGACCGCGGCACCATCACGCTTGGCGGGCGCGATCTGAGCGCGCTGCCCGCGCGCAAGCGCGGCTTCGGCATCGTGTTCCAGTCGTACTCCCTGTTCCCCAACATGACCGTGGCGGAAAACGTGGGCTACGGGCTGCGCATCCGCGGCGAGCCACGCGACCGCATCGCCACGCGGGTGAAAGAGCTGCTGACGCTGATCAAACTGCCCGACTATGCCGAACGCTATCCGCACCAGCTGTCGGGCGGCCAGCAGCAGCGCGTGGCGCTGGCGCGCGCGCTGGCGGTGGACCCGGCGCTGATCCTGCTGGACGAGCCGCTCTCCGCGCTGGATGCGCGCGTGCGCACCGACATGCGCGCCGAGATCCACGACGTGCAACGGCGACTGAAGATCCCCACCGTGATGGTGACGCACGATCAGGAGGAAGCGCTGACGCTGGCCGACAAGATCGTCTGCATGAACGATGGACGCATCGAACAGGTCGGGTCGCCTTCCGACCTGTATCTGCGGCCGCGCACGCGCTTCGTGGCGAACTTCGTGGGACTGAGCAATCTGCTGCCCACCGATTGGGTGCGCGAAGCCATGCCTCAGCTGCTGGCGACACGGCCCGAAGGCGCCAGCGAACGCTTCGAGGCCTGCCTGCGGCCGGAAAATCTGCGCATCGCCGCGGACGAACAAGGACCAGGCCGTGTGCAGGACATGACCTTCATGGGCAATCTCACCCGCTTGCGCGTTGCCTGGCAGGGGCGCGAACTGCTGGTGGAACAGCATGGCGCCGCCGGCTTGTCACGCGGCGCCCCCGTGCGCCTGGACATGGAGCCGGGCCAATGCGCCTGGGTCAGCGTATGACGGATCACATCACGCAAACCGGAGCCGCCGCTTGAGCGCCGCCCACGCCAGCACGGTCATCGCGGCGCCCGCCGGCCGCGCGCCCTGGTCGGCAGACCGCGTATTGCTGTGGACCTGTGTCGGCATCCCCCTGGCGGGCCTGGCGCTGTTCTTCCTCTATCCGCTGGCGACCGTGGCCTGGCGCAGCCTGGTTGAAAAAGACGGCTCGGTCGGCCTGGGCAACTATGCCGAAGTCTTCGCCACCCGTGGCGTCCTCACCGCCACGCTCAACAGCCTGGTCATGAGCGCCGCGACCACGGTGGTCAGCGTCGCGCTGGGCTTCGCCATCGCCTATGGACTGGACCGCAGCTGCATGCGCGGCAAGGCCGCCGTGCGGCTGGCGCTGGTGCTACCGCTGCTGGCGCCGTCGCTGGTGCAGGGCCTGGGGCTCATTTTCCTGCTGGGACGCAACGGATTGGTACACCGCTGGACCGGCTGGGAAATCGACATCTACGGCTTCTGGGGCCTGTTGATCTCCAACGTGTTCTACGCCCTGCCCCAGGCCGTGCTGATCCTGCAGGCGGCCTTGCGCAACATGGACGCGCGCTACTACGACGCTGCCGAAGTCATGGGCGCCTCCAGCGCGCGCCAGTTCTTCGACATCACCCTGCCCAACTGCAAGTTCGGCCTGCTGAGCGCGGCCTTCGTGGTGTTCGTCATCACCATTACCGATTTCGGCAACGCCGCCGTGATCGGCGGCAACTACCGAGTACTGGCTACCGAAATCTACAGCCAGGTATCCGGGCAGATGAACTTCGGCATGGGTTCCGTGGTCGGCATCCTGCTGCTGTTGCCCTCGCTGATATCGGTGCAGATCGAGCGCGTCGCCTCGCAGCGCCAGTTCGGCTCGGCCTCGCCCAGCGGCCTGCGGGTCTCACCGCAACCCGCCGGCGGACGCGACGCGGCGTTCACCGCCGGCATACTGCTTGCGTGCGGCACGATCATCCTGACGGTGGCCACGGTGATCTTCGCCAGCTTCATGCGCCTGTGGCCGTACCGCATGGAATGGACGCTGAAGCACTACGACATCACCGTCAGCGGCGGCTACACGCCGCTCTGGACGTCTCTGTATCTTTCGCTGGCGGCGGCAGGCGGCGGTGTGCTGCTGCTGTTCTTCCTGAGCTTCGGCGTTTGCCGGATTCCGCGCGCGTGGGCCAAGCTGGTGTACCTGGTGTCGGTACTGCCGGTTGGCGTTCCCGGCCTGGTCCTGGGCCTGTCGTACATCTTCGCCTTCAACGCCCCAGGCACGCCCCTGTATGCGCTGTACGGCAGCGCCGCGCTGATCGCCTTGTGCAACTTCTACCACTACCACACGCAAGGCTTCCTGACGATGATGACCGGCATGCGCGCGGTGCCGCAGGCGCTGGAGGAAGCGGTCAGCTGCCTGGGCGGCGGCACGCTGCGGGTGCTGCGCGACGCGGTGCTGCCGCTGATCGGCCCAACCGTGCTGGGCGTGTTCTTCTTTCTGTTCATGCGGTCCATGGTGACCCTGTCGGCGGTGATCTTCCTGGTCACGCCCTCGGTCAGCGTGGCGCCAGTTTCTGTCCTGCGCCTGGACGAAGCCGGCTTCGTCTCGCAGGCCGCGGCCTATTCAACCCTTATCATGCTGGTCGTGGGAGGGTCCCTGCTGGCATTGCGCGCGCTGATCGCCGCGGCCGCACGGCGCCGGACATAGATTAGGAAACATCGGACATGTGGCAAGAAGAGCGGTATCAGAGAATCCGCGCCCTGCTGTCTTCATTGCAGCAGGTATCGACCGACCGTATCGTCGGCGAACTTGGGGTTTCGCGCGAAACGGTCAGGCGTGATCTGCTCGAGCTGGAGGCTATGGGGGAATTGCGACGCGTACACGGCGGCGCCGTGCCGGTGCATAGCGAGCCGCCCATCGCGGAACGCGTGCATACGCGCGTCAAGTACAAACGCGCCATCGCGCGCGCGGCCGCAGGCTTGGTATCCAGCGGCCAGACCCTGTTCCTGGACGCAGGCAGCACCACCAGCGTGCTGGCCGACGAACTGGCCAAATTGTCGGGCCTGACCGTCATCACCAATTCGTTCGACGTGGCCTTGAAGGTCGGAACGGCCGGCAACGGCGCGAACCAGCTCATCATGCTGGGAGGATCCGTGGGCGGTCCGGTATGCGCCACGGCCGGCGACATCACGATCGCCGAGATCCACCGCTATCGGGCGGACCTGGCGCTACTGTCGCCGGTGGGCGTGGACGCCGAATTCGGCGCCACCAACTACGACCTGCGCGAGGCCGAAGTGGCGCGCGCCATGGCGGCCAACGCCAAGCAGCTGGTGCTGTTGGCCGACTTCAGCAAGATCGGTCTGTGCAGCCGCGTGTCCTATTGCAGCGCGGACCGCATCGACCACCTGGTCACCAACACCAGCGCGCAGAAGTCGCCCGCCTATGCCGCCTTGAAGTCCGCGGTCGGCAAGGTCGTGGCGGTGTAGCGCAAACCCACCCGCCGCGTCAGTCCAGCGACACGCCGGCAGTCTTCACCATGTCGGCCCAATACACGGTGTCTTCCTGCAGCCGCGTCTTGAACGCGGCGGGCTGGCTGCCCACCGCCCAGCTCCCGCCGCTGTTGATCTTGGCGATCACGGCGGGCGACTTCATCGCCTGCCCCACGGCTTGCGCCAGGTAGGCGATGCGCTCGGGCGGCGTGCCAGCGGGCGCGAACAGTCCATACCAGTCATCGGCGGTAATGCCCTCCATGCCCGCCTGCTTGAGCGTGGGCGCCCCCTTGAAAATGCCGATGTTGTTCTCGTGGCTGAGCGCCAGGATGCGCAGCTTGCCGGCGGCGACCATGGGTTCTGCCGACGCAGGCGAAGTTATCAACATATCCACCGTGCCACCGATCAGGTCGGTAATCGCGGGTGCGGCGCCCCGGTATGGCACATGCACCAGTTTCACGCCGGCCTTCTGCGACAGCAGCGCCCCCATCAGATGGCTCATGGTGCCATTGCCGGGTGTCGCGTAGGTCACGGCGCCGGGCTGCTTGCGCGCGGCTTCCAGATAGTCGTTCAGGGTACGGTACGGGCTCTCGCTGCGCGCTACCAGCACCAGCGGCGCGGAAGTGATTTGCGAGATGGGCGTGAAGTCCTTGACCGGATCGAACCCCACGTTCTTGTACAAACGCGGATTGACCGCCATCACGCTGGTCTGCGACATCACCAGGGTGTAGCCGTCTGGCTTGGCCCGCGCCACCTGCGCCGTGCCGACATTGCCGCCTGCGCCCGAGCGGTTTTCAACCACCACGCTCTGGCCCGTGATGACGCCCAGCTCCTGCGCGATCAGGCGCGCGACGCCGTCATTGCCCCCGCCCGGAGGAAACGGCGACACGACCGTGATGGCCTGCTTGGGATAGTCCGGCAGGGGCGCGGGCGCCTGGGCGTGGGCAACGGTCCCCCACAGCAGTCCGGCCAGGGCCGCGGCAGCGGCCTTGCGTATGTGCGATGCATGGTGCTTCATCTGGATTTCCCCTTGTGATTGGCAGCCGGATACTCGGCCGTCCTTGGCATTCCGGTTCGGCATGAACCGTCCGCACCCCGGCCGTCGAGGCCGGGGCGTACTTTTCGGATTGATGCGTCTGCTGTGCCGCGGGGCCTGATCAGGCCAGCGCCGCGGTTCCGGTATCAGCGGGCCGGAAAGCGGTAGCCCGCCAGTTCGCGTTCATCGATCTGCTTGACCAGGTTGGTCTCCCAGGCCAGGTACTGGCGCGCGGCGGCCTTGTTGCCGTCATGGCGGTCATGCACGAAAAACAGATAATCGATGCAGTCCGCGTCGGCGGGCTCGGCGGGCGTCGATTCCAATGCGATTCCCTGCCCGGACCAGCCCGCCGGATCGCCTGCGTTGGCCTGGATGTCATTCATACCCTGCGCGCGCAGATCCTGTGCGGCCCACGCAGCCAAGGAGGCATCCTCAGCCAGCAGGACCACGGGACGCGCGGCATCCAGGCTCAGATTGTCCAGGCGCGGACGGATAGCCCAGCGTGCGCCCGCGATATGGCTGGCGCGAAAGCGCATGCTGGGGCGGAGATCGACAACTTGCGCACCTTGCGCGATCGCGGCGGCAAGCTGCGCATCGGTCAGCATGGGAAGTTGCGGCGCCGACGCCTTTTCCACAGGGTTATCCAGGCGCGTCTGCACGCCCTCCCGCAGCACGCTGGCGTCCCAGCCCATCTGCCTCAACCAGCTGGCGACCACCGGTGCGCGCACGCCTTCGGCATCGAACACCACGATGCGCGCGCCTCGCACAGCTACGTATTGATCGGTGGCCTGGATCAGCTGGCCGCCCGGCGTGTGCTGCGCGCCGGGCAAGGAGCCTTGCGCGTACTCTTCGGCGCTGCGCACGTCGCACAGGAAAGTGCTGCGGGTCGCGTCACGTAACCACGCCTGCGCCTCGTCCGCGTCCACCATGTGCACGCCATGGCTTTCGGCCAAGCGCGAGGAACGCTGCGCCAACGCGGGCAGGTCCTGCGGCGCGATGCCGTCGTCGTAGCGGCGGCGCGCGCCGTGTTCGAGCTGCAGGTCTTCCAGGTACCAGCCCTGGGTGCCGTTCTCCAGCGCGTAGACGGGATTCGGCACGCCCAGGTTGATCAGCGTCTGCGCGCCGATGATGCTGCGCGTGCGGCCGGCGCAGTTCACCACGATGGTGGTCTGCGGATTGCTCGCCAGCATGTGGGCGCGCAGCGCCAATTCGCCGTTGGGGCAGCAGATGCCGCCGGGTATGCTCATCTTCTGGTATTCGGTAAAAGGCCTGCCGTCCAGCACGATCAGATCGTCGCCGCGGCGCTGGCGCTCGGCCAGATCACGCGCGCCAATCCGGGGGGTGTGGAAAACTTCTTCGGCCAGTTCGCCGAAGGTTTTGCTGGGCACGTTCACGCCGGCGAACACGGCATAGCCGTCGCGCTGCCATTGCGCGATGCCGCCGGCCAGCCGGTGCACGTTGCGGTATCCCAGCGCAGCCAAAGCCTGCGCGGCGCGCGCCGCCGTATCGTCGGCGCCGCCCTCGTCGTAGACTGCCATCCGCACATCGCGCCGCGGCGCCAGACGCACGATATCCACTTCCAGCCGGCTGTAGGGCACGGGCGCGGCGTAGAACAGATGCCCCTCGCCATACTGGCCGTGCTCGCGCACGTCCAGCAGCGCAATCTCCTCCCCGTCATGCAGCCATTGCTTGAGCGTGTGCGGATCGACGTCGGCGATGGTTTCGGCTTGGGCTGGGTGCATCATGGCATTCAGAGATGAAGGAGAGAGTTGGGATAAGGCTTGCTCGAGATCGGCAATGAGGTCGTCGGGATCTTCCAGGCCCACATGCAGGCGCAGCATGGCGCCGCGCGGCGTGGGGTCCGGCAGGGATCGCGCGGCGCCCAGATTGACGGGGATCACCAGGCTTTCGAAACCGCCCCACGATGCGCCTATGCCGAACAGTTGCAGGCTGTTGATAAGTCGCTCGACGGCATCCATGCCGACCGCGTCGGCGAATTCCACCGTCAAGAGGCCATTCGCGCCGCTGCAATCGCGCTGCCACAACGCATGGGAAGGATCGCCCGGCAAGGCCGGGCAAAGGACATGCGCCACTTCCGGACGGCCCAACAGAAAATCGGCCACGCGCAGAGCGCTGCGGGCGTGCTGCGCCATGCGCAACGGCAGCGTGCGCATGCCGCGCAGCACCAGGTAGGCGTCATCGGCGCCGACGGTCTGCCCCAGATCCACGGTGGCGCGCTCCAGCGGATTCCAGGCGCGCGCATTGGAGATCACCGCGCCCATCATCACGTCGGCATGTCCGCCCAGATACTTGGTGGCCGCGAGGATCGAGATGTCGGCGCCCAGTGTGAGCGGTTTGTGCACCAAGCCGGAGGCCCAGGTGTTATCCACAGCCAGCCAGCAATCATGCGCGCGGGCCAGCGCGGCCAGAGCCGGCAGATCCGGCATCTCGTAGGTCAGCGAGCCCGGCGACTCCGCATAGATCATGCGGGTTTCAGGACGGATGAGCGCCGCGATGCCCACGCCGTCCGGCCGGTAGTACGTGTACGCAATCCCCATCCGCGACAGATGTTCCGCGCAGAAGCGGCGCACGGGTTCATACACCGCATCCGTGATCAGCAAGTGGTCGCCCGCGCGCAGATAGGCCAGCAGCACGGTAGCGATGGCGGCCTGCCCGGTGGGATACAGCTTGGCGCGATAGCCCTCTTCCAGTTCCACCAAGGCGTCTTCCAGCGCGTGCGTGCTATCGGTGCCACGCGCGCCATAGGACGGCAGGCGTTCCTGATCGCGGCGGCTGCGCGTGTCGCGCCAGGCCTGCACGCTGTCGAAGACATAGGTACTGGCGCGCGTGACGGGGGTGTTGACCCAGCCGCGATGAGGGCGACCGGCGCGCAGCAAGCGTGTGGCGGACCGATAGGGCTTGTCCATGGTCAGCGGCGGGTTTGCACGCCGATCGGCATGACTTTGCAAGTACCGGCTTCCAGGTCGAACGCCAGGCGTTCGGTCAGCGTTTCCAGCGCGCGGCCGTACATGTGCAGATGGCGGATGACGCTGTCGCCCTGGATTTCCACCGCGTGGATGTCGTCCGGCATCAGTGCGATGCCCGCGCCGGGGCCGACCACCACGGTGCCGGTCTTTTCCAGCTGGCCGACGCCGGGCACGGAACCGTCGTCGCTGCGGTCGTAGGTGTAGTTGTATTCCACGCCTTCCACGGCCGCGATACAGGCCCAGGTCGTGTGGTTGTGCGGAACGATCTGCTTGCCGGGGCGCATGACGTTCAGATAGAGCGCATAGCTCTTGTCGGCGTCTTCGGCGATCAGGTAGCGGGCCTGACGCTCGCCGTCTTCCGGCGCGGGATAGCGGTCGGCTGCCCACCAGTCGGTGTGGCCGGCCAAGCCGACCAGTTCATCCAACACCGTCTGCAGGCTGTCACGGTTCAGCCCCTTATTTCCTACAGTTTTCTTAATATTTCCGATGGCGCTGGCGATGCCGGCCTGATGAGGATGCGCGTGGCTCACTTGGATTTTCCCTGTTTTCATGAGTTATTGAGTTGACTGTATCCCCCCTGTTCAGCTGGAACAATTTAAATTGCCTTAAGATTCCATTAGCACTGCTAATACTTTCTAGGCCACCATGCGCAACCTGGATCTGGACCTGCTTCGCACCCTGACCGCCATCGCCCGGCACGAGACCTTCTCGGAAGCCGCCAATCGGCTGCACAAAACGCAGTCGGCAGTGACGCAGCAGATGCAACGGCTGGAGTCACTCATCGGCCAGCCGCTGTTCGAAAAGCAGGGCCGCAACAAGGTACTGTCCTCGCATGGGCGCCGTCTGGTGGAGTACGCCCGCCACATGCTGGCCATCAACGATGAAGCGCTACGCGCGCTGCAAGACGGGCCGCTGGAAGGAGACCTGCGGCTGGGCGCGCCGCTGGACGTGGCGGACTCCATCCTGCCCACGCTGCTGACACACATCGCGCGTTCGGCGCCGCGCGTGAAACTGGAAATCCGCACGGACCGCAGCCCCTTCCTGATGGATGCCCTGCGCGCCGGCGAACTGGACCTGACGATATCCACGCGCTTCGACCAGGACTTCGAGGGCGTGGCGCTGCGCACCTCGCCCACGGTGTGGCTGGCTTCCGCCGACTACGTGCACGACATGCACGCGCCGGTGCCGCTGGTGCTGGCCGACGAACCCAGCATCTTCCGCCGGCTGGCGCTCACGGCCCTGGAACAGGCACGCGTGCGCTGGCACACCAACTATGTGGCGCCGACGCTGGTGGGGATAAAGGCGGCGTTGCGGGCCGGGCTGGGCGTTACCGCGCGCAGCGTGGAACTACTGGGCCCGGAAATGCGGGTGCTGGGCGAAAAGGAAGGGCTGCCGCCCTTGCCGGACGTGACGTACTTCCTGTGGATAAGGCCAGACCTGATCAATCCGCTGACGCGGCAGGTCTACGACATGCTCAGGACCAATCTGGGACTGGCGCAGCAAGACGATGCGCCGGCCCTGCCGCCACGGTCTCAATAGCGGTCGAACAGATCCTGCAGGGCTGCCGGATCGCGCGTGATCGAAAGGCCCAGCATCAGCAGGATGCGGGCCTTCTGGGGATTCAGGTCGCGCGCGGCAACGAATCCCAGGCGGGCGTCATCGAGTTCGACATCGCGCGCGACAAAGCCGCTGCCCGTGCGGCTGGAGCGCACCACCGCCACGCCGCTGGCCGCGGCGCGGCTCAGGCCTTCGATGGCCAGGTCGGTGGCATTGCCGTCGCCCACGCCGGCAAGCACGATGCCGCCTGCGACATCAGCGAGGAAATCGATCAGATCGGCCTGCAGGTTGGCGTGGGCGTAGATGACATCGACGCGGGGCCAGCCGGCCTTTTCCAGCAATGCGAGTGAAAACTCGCTTTCTACGGTATGCGTGGTGGTGTTGCGCGAATAGAAGAACGGCGCGCCGCCATGCATGACGCCGGCGCGGCCGCGATTGGGCGAAGCGAACGCGCACAGGCCAGCGCTGGCGATCTTCTGGATCTCGCGGGCGTAGTGCACGTCTTCATTCATGACGACCAGCGGCCCACGGCCGCGCGCCTCGGGGTGGCGCGCCAGCGCCACCGCGTTATACAGATTGGCCGGACCTTCGGCGCCCAGCGCGGTGGCGGGGCGCATGGCGCCCACCAGCACCACGGGCTTGTCGTGACGTATCACCAAGCTCAGGAAGTACGCGGTTTCTTCAAGCGTATCCGTGCCATGCGTGATGACGATGCCCGCCACCGAGGCGTCGCGGCACAATGTGTCCACGCGTTCGGCCAGCGCGCGCCACACGGCGTGCGTCATGTTCTGGCTGCCAACGTTGGCGACCTGCTCGGCGCGGATCTCGGCGATGCCGGCCAACTGCGGCACGGCGGCCAGCAAGTCGTTGACGGAAAACGAGCCAGCTTTGTAGCCGGCGGAAGTCGCGTCGGCCTGGGCGCCAGCGATCGTGCCGCCCGTCGCCAGTACTGCAATGACGGGCAGCGCGCGCTCAGGCATCCACCACTCCGGACAGGCCCTGGCGCTCGAGCAGCGAATTCAGGTGTTCCCAGCCGTGGAAGTCGATGACGATCTGGCCCTTTTCCTTGGCGCCCACTTTCAGCGCGACGCGCGTGCCCAAATGGTCGGACAGCGCTTCCTCCAGGCGCGTCAGGTCGCGCGATGCCCCATTGGCCTTCTTCTTCGGCGTGGCGGACGACTCGGCTTCCTTGGCGGTCTTGGCGACCAGCTTTTCGGCTTCGCGCACCGACAGGCGGCGCGCGATGATCTGGTTGGCCAGCTGGATCTGCGTGGCCGCATCCACGGCGAGCAGTGCGCGCGCATGGCCCATGTCCACATCGCCCGCCAGCAGCATGGTCTGCACGGCCGCGGCCAGGTTCAAGAGACGCAGCAAGTTGCTGGTGGCCGAGCGCGAGCGGCCGATCGCCTGCGCGGCCTGTTCGTGCGTCAGGCCGAACTCGTCCAGCAACCGGCGCACGCCCTGCGCTTCTTCCAGCGGATTCAGGTCTTCGCGCTGGATGTTTTCGATCAGCGCCATGACGGCCGCGTTCTCGTCGGCCACTTCGCGCACCAGTACCGGCACTTCCTTCAGGCCGGCGATCTGGGCCGCGCGGAACCGCCGTTCGCCGGCGATGATTTCATAGTGGCCGGGCGCGGTATCACCCAAGGCGCGCACAAGAATGGGTTGCATGATGCCTTGTGTGCGGATCGATTCGGCCAATTCGCCCAACGCGCCCTCGTCCATGCGCGTGCGCGGCTGATACTTGCCGGCGCGCATCTTCGAAACGGGCAGAGTGGACGGCGGACCCTCGGGTTTGGCGACGGCGACCTTGCCGATGTTCTCGATGGCAGGCGCGTCCGCGCCGAGCAAGGCGTCCAGTCCGCGGCCCAATCCCTTGGGTTTCTTGGTGGCCATAGTTAAATCCTCTTTCCTTCTGTTTTTGTATCCCGAGCCAGGCTCAGGCGTCCGCCTGCTCGGCGGGCAGGCGGTACCAATACGCGTAACAGTCTTTGAAACCGTAGCGGCCATACAAAGCGCGCGCGGCTGTATTCTCCGGCTCGACCTGCAAATAGGCGGTGGTGGCGCCGCCGGCGGCGCCTGTTGCCAACAGGTGTTCAATCAGGGCAGCGGCGTAGCCTTTACGCCGCTGCCCCGGGTCGGTGACGATGTCGAACAGACCCAGCAGCTCGCCATCGCGGACGGCCAGGCCCGCGGCAACGCACTGCCCCGCCGCGTCCGTTGCCAGCACCGGCGAGATATCCACAGCCAGTCCTTGCAGACGCATCCGATGTTCGGCGATGTGCCCGGATTCCGAGTTGCGCATCGCCCCGACCGCCGCCGCGAAGCGCTCGGTATCGACAAAATTGAAATGCAGATCGCCCCGGGCATAGGCCCTGGGAACGAGCGGCGTGCACATGACTCGGGTCTCGTCGGTAAAGGTATAACCGCGGGACTCCAGTTCGGCGTCGAGGGAAAAATCGGGACCGATGGAGGTGATGCGCAGCACCATGGGCAAGCCATGGCGCGCATACAACGAAGAACAATACGCCAGCCGCTCGTCCAGGGGACGTGTGGATAACCCCAGCACATTGATGCTGCGTACGCGCTTGACAGGCGAATGCGCAAAACGCACCAGCCAACCATCATAGAGCAGCTGCGCGCCCACAGCCGTGGCATTCAACGCAGCCTCTTCCAGACGCGTGCGCAGGCTGTCGCGCGCGTCGATGCGCGGCGTACCGGAGGCTTGCGTTTTGGTCTGGGAAAAGAGCGTGGCGACGGACATGGTTGCGGCCTACTTCAGGTCCTTCCTCACGCGCTCGATCATTTCGGCGCCAAACGAGATATACGCCTGCGCGCCGCGCGAACCGCGGTCGTAAACCACGCCGGGCATGCCGTAGCTGGGCGCTTCGGCCAGGCGCACGTTGCGCGGCACGACAGTCTTGAAGACCTTGTCGCCGAAGTGCGCCTCGAGCTGCGCAGACACCTGCTGTTGCAGGGTCATGCGCGGATCGAACATGACGCGCAGCAGACCGATGACGCGCAGATCGTCGTTGATGTTCCGGTGCACGCGCTTGATGGTATTGACCAGGTCGGACAGACCTTCCAGCGCGAAGTATTCGCACTGCATAGGAATGATGACGCCATGGGCGGCGGCCAGGCCGTTCAAGGTCAGCAGCGACAGCGTGGGCGGGCAATCGATCAGCACGAAATCGTACTGGGTGGCGACGGTGTCGATCGCGGCCTTCAACTGGCGTTCGCGCTGGTCCATCTGCACCAGGTCGATTTCGGCGCCGGACAGTTCGCGGTTGGCGGGCAGCACGTCGTAACCACCCGATTCGGATTTGACGCGGGCCTGCTCGATGTTCGATTCGCCGATCAGTACCTGGTACAGGTTCGACTCCAGCGAGTTCTTGTCGATGCCGCTGCCCATCGTGGCATTGCCTTGCGGGTCCAGGTCCACCAGCAGCACACGTTGGTTGTGCGTGGCAAGGCCCGCCGCCAGATTGATGGCGGTCGTCGTCTTGCCCACACCGCCCTTCTGGTTGGCAATGCAGAAAATGCGGGCGGTGGTGCTGGGGGGTATGTTCTTCATAGGGTTCCTTGACTACGGCGCATCCAGATGAGGCAGCGCTCGGCCTCTAGCTCAGGCACGCGCAACGGCTGGATGTGATCGACTTGCCATTCTCCGCGCGCATGCAGCGCCTGTATTTCGTCCTCGGGGACCTTGCCCTTCATGGCGACGAGGGTACCATCGTTGCGTACATGGCGACCTGCGAGTTGCGCAAAATCGTCCAAGGAAGCGAAGGCGCGCGACGTGACAATATTGCACCCGGCGGGCGCCAGCGTTTCGATGCGGGCGTGGCTGGCCTGCAGATTGGGCAAGGCCAGCACGCCGCTCATCTGCCGCACGAATGCCGTTTTCTTTTCGACCGCGTCCACGCAGGTCACCGACCAATGGGGCCGCATGATCGCCAGAACGACGCCAGGCAGGCCCCCGCCCGATCCGACGTCGTAGACCTTGGCTGGCGTACCGGAAGCGCCCAGGGCCTCGTTGAACGGCCCGACGGCTGCCAGGCTGTCGAACAGGTGCTGGATCAGCATCTGCTGCGGATCGCGGATGGCGGTGAGGTTGTAGGTCCGGTTCCAGCGCTGCATCTGGGACAGATAATTCAGCAGCTTGGCCATCGCGGCGGCATCGGCCACCAAACCCAACTGCTCGCATGCGCGAGACAAGCGGCCGGCCATGTCCGCGCCGGCCGTATTGGCGTGCGCGCTCATGCCGCTTGCTTGCGCGAGCCGTAATGCAGGCGCTTCAGATGGATCAGCAGCAACGAAATTGCAGCGGGGGTTACGCCGGAGATGCGCGCGGCCTGGCCGACAGTCTCCGGCCGGTGGGTCTTGAGCTTCTGGCGCACTTCGAACGACAGGCTGGTCACCGCGTCGTAATCGACATCGGCGGGGATGGCCTGTTGCTCATGCGCGATCTGTTTCTGGACTTCGACCTGCTGGCGGTCAATATAGCCGGCGTACTTCACCTGGATTTCGACCTGCTCGGCCAGCACCTCGTCCGCCGCCACGCCAGGGCCAGCCAACAGCGAGCCGTCGGCGTTGCGAGCAGCCATCAAGGCTTCATAGGACACACTGGGCCGTTTCAGTAAATCTGCAAGTGAGTACTCACGTTCAATCGCCTTGCCCAGCAACGGCTCGGCCACTTCCGCCGGCAACAGACGCGGATTCACCCAGGAGGATTTCAGGCGTTCGACTTCGGTAGCCACGGCGTCGCGCTTCCGATTGAAGGCGTCCCAGCGCGCATCGTCGACGATGCCAAGACGGCGGCCGATCTCCGTCAGACGCAGATCGGCGTTGTCTTCACGCAGGCTCAAACGGTACTCGGCCCGAGAGGTGAACATGCGGTAGGGCTCGGTCACGCCGCGCGTGACCAGGTCGTCCACCAATACGCCCAGATAGGCCTCGTCCCGCCGCGGGGTCCATTGCTCGCGATCCAGCGCCATCAACGCGGCATTGACGCCAGCCAACAACCCTTGGGCGGCCGCTTCTTCGTAGCCAGTGGTGCCGTTGATCTGTCCGGCAAAGTACAGGCCGGCGATGGCCTTGGTTTCCAGCGTACTCTTCAATCCACGTGGATCGAAGTAGTCGTACTCGATGGCATAGCCGGGCCGCAGGATGTGCGCATTTTCCAGGCCGGGCAAAGAGTGGATCAAGGCTAGCTGCACATCGAACGGCAGGCTAGTCGACACGCCGTTGGGATAGACCTCGTGCGTGTCCAGGCCTTCGGGCTCCAGGAAGACCTGGTGCGATTCCTTGTCGGCAAAGCGATGAATCTTGTCTTCGATGGATGGGCAGTAGCGCGGGCCCACCCCTTCGATCACGCCGCTGTACATCGGCGACCGATCCAATCCGCCGCGGATGATGTCGTGGGTGCGCGCATTGGTGTGGGTGATCCAGCAAGGCAATTGACGCGGATGCATGCTGACATTGCCCATGTAGGAAAACACGGGAATCGGATTCAGATCGCCAGGCTGCTCTTCCAGGATGCTGTAGTTGATCGAGCGGCCATCGATGCGCGGCGGCGTGCCCGTCTTCAGGCGTCCTTGCGGCAGCTTGAGTTCCTTCAGGCGCTGGCCCAGCGAGGCAGCGGGAGGATCTCCAGCGCGGCCGCCAGAGTAGTTCTGCAGCCCCACGTGAATCAGCCCATTAAGAAACGTACCCGCGGTAAGCACCACAGACTTCGCCCGGAACTGCAGGCCGATCTGGGTGACGGCACCAACCACACGATCGCCTTCCACCATCAGGTCTTCGACCGCTTGCTGGAACAGCCAGAGATTCGGCTGGTTTTCCAGGCGGCCTCGGATTGCCTTACGGTACAGCACGCGATCCGCCTGGGCGCGCGTGGCCCGGACGGCCGGGCCCTTCGACCCGTTCAGGATACGGAACTGGATCCCCGATTCATCCGTTGCCAAAGCCATGGCGCCGCCCAGGGCGTCCACTTCTTTCACAAGGTGGCCCTTGCCGATCCCACCGATGGAGGGATTGCAAGACATTTGGCCTAGGGTTTCGATGTTGTGCGTCAACAGCAACGTCTGGGCGCCGGTGCGGGCAGCAGCCAGCGCAGCTTCGGTGCCGGCGTGGCCGCCACCGACGACGATGACATCGAATTCGCGGGGATAGTCCATGATGGGGGGAGAGATAAGAAAGCGTTCGGTGCTCATTATAGAGGCAGGGATTGCATGTTTCACGTGAAACATGCTTCGGCGCAGCATGGTGCATTCAAGGGCTGAAGCGCCGTAGGCAAAAGACAACGAGACAGAACCTCTGCGGATGAATATGTCGGCATTTGCTACCGCTTTGCCTATTGGGTTTCACGTGGAACATTGCATAGCTACCGCGACGCCAGCAGCTGTGTTGATTGATGGACACCTTCAGAGGATTGACCGCAGCCTACGTGCATCTCTTGTGGAGGCCTACCCTCGGCGCATGCGCGAGTGAGATTTCCACCGATCACGCGATATGTTCCACGTGAAACATTTTGGGAGATCCAGATGGCGGTCCGCCCGAGAGAGAAAGCTCCAGTGATGGCTTCGGTGGATGAAGACATGACACGATCGGTCAGAGACACGCCGTATCACCGTCGGCAAGATCGCTTCTTTCAGCACAAGCCGCCGAATGTTCCACGTGAAACATACTCTGCCTGCGACTTCATGGAGAATCTGCCCGGCATTACGATGGTCCCGATGGGTCAGTATTTGAGTCCTGTATTCCTAAATGGCTTACGACAGGCTAGGACATACGGAGAAGCCAAGGGAGATGTTAGGCGCTCACCTTCAACCTGCCGCTCTTCATCGATGTTTCACGTGGAACATTGGTACTCCTGGGACACATGCGCGATGTTTCACGTGGAACATCTCACAGCAACGGAACGGGGCAGTAGACGGAACCTGAAAGTGGCCTCAGATGTGTTCCACGTGAAACACGGAATGGACTCTGGCCTCGCAAAGAACCAGAATTTGCCACGTCAAAACTAATCCTCATAACTGAAGAAGCAACACGACACTCGAATTGTCTCGCCCGACTCCATCAACGACTGTTCCAAATTTCATAGAATTCACTCAAGAAAAAAAGCAATTTTTCTACCCCTACCCTACCCCTTGCCCAGAAAAAGACTATTTTTTTGATTCACGTGAAACCAGACCGCCCAAGGACATCACGATTGCACCCTTGTCGTTAACCAATATAAAGATTTTCGACTCTGGGATGAGCCACAATTCTGAGCCAGCGAGCCGCCAAGTCAGGCCCACAGCAATGCAATCCCTTTGAGGACCTGAGTGAAACCTGGCTAGGAACTGAAACATGCAACGTCCGTAAAATCTGAACGCGAAGGCATGCATACGCCATCGCAACGGAGGCTGTCTCCAAGCAGGCTGGATATGGAATGGTGGTTGGATTGCCGAAAAATCTTTCGCGCGTGCGTCATGAACCGATCTAAACATCTGGCCACGACCGCTATTGAATTCTGCACAGCGTTATCAACAGCTAGTAAATCCGATAGCTGCCGACATCCGCCGTTTCACGTGGAACAACTCTGGGGATAAGTCACCGAGAGCGGCGCGGGTCTGCAGCAAACATGAGCGCGTTTAATCAGAACAGCAAAGTGCAAAGAATCTTGGAAAAGCACAAATGCGCAACACTGTTCCCTATGGCAGCAATCGATTATTTCTATTCAGGATGCTTGCCAGGCTTTGGCCACGCGCAGTTCAGGAAAAGTCAGGTGGGCGCGAAAATCCGTGGAAAACTTTGTGGATAAGCTAACCCCACCACCCAACAAGTATTCGAAAAGTGGGCGTGGCAATCGCTGCCCTTGAAACTCGCCAGGAACTCTGCCGGCCTGTTCCAGTCAAAACGCAGCAGAAATTTGTGAAAGCGGATTATCCACAAATCTATCCACACGCCTCCGTCCTACGGTCCACCGCTACGCAGAAGCCGCGGACGAAGCGGGGCAGATTCTTTGACCAGACAAGTATCTTGCACCGCCAGGGAAGGATTCACCATCATCCTTATGGGCGATCACCTATTTTCATGTGAACCGCTGTGGAAAACTCGCCGACCGTAATTTGCGCCGAAACCAGCTCCATCTGAGGGTCACCGGAATCGACCTCCACCGATGTGTTCCCCTGCCTCGTCGGGGTTCGGAGATCTTCCAACAAACGTCATCTTTCCTACCCTATCCTCATTTCTATCCACAGGCAGATGGGCTGCGGCAGGGCGCCAAATGATGTAATTCTGTGCATAACCGGGATGGGGATATCTTTGTGAACAACCACCGTCGGCGCTGTTAAAAACACGCAAGAGCGGGCCGTAGAGATTATGGTCAGGCGAATCTGTCCTGCCCTCGAACCCGCCCTGAAACCGCGTTAAATGCCTGTATTCCCTAGGGAAAGGCCATGTTTAAACATAAACATCGTCAGTTAGCCTGGATATGCCAAAGCGTGCTCGCGGCTAGGCAGCATCGTTCGAAGGAACCCGGGATAACTGTGCAAAACTCGGCGACGGATAGACTGTTGCTTAATTGCTGAGCATGAAAATACACATGCCCAAAAATAATTATCCACAAACTTATCCACGGATGGAGAATATGTTAGTGAATACTAACTATTCGATTGGAGCTGGCGAATAAAGCTCTCGCCCAAATGAAACAACGCCCCAGACCGGAAGGTCTTGGGGCGTTGTAGCCAGGTCGAACCTGGCAGACGGGAAATTGGGATTTCCCGATTTAGAGCGGGCGAATTTCGGCCGCTTGAGGTCCTTTCGGACCATCCTTGACTTCGAATTCGACTTCCTGGCCCTCGTTCAGGCTGCGATAGCCGCGGCCCTGGATGGCGGAAAAGTGTGCGAAAACATCGGTGCCACCAACGTCCGGCGTGATGAAACCGTAACCCTTGTCAGCGTTAAACCACTTAACTTTGCCCTTCTGAGCCATTTTTTCTAGCGTCCTGTAATTAACTCGAAATGCAATGAATCAAGGACGCCGTGAGAACTGAACGACCGGTAGTGGTACCTGCGTTGTTGCTGCGTTCCCGCTTGCCGCCTAGCTGCAGAACGAGTCCGCACGCTGCTTGAATCAACTGCGTAATCAGCATACTCAGCACGCATTACAGGCTCATATTGTTGTTTACCCCAATGTCGTATTTTTAATACTGGATCTCGTTCCGCTAGGCCCTGCGGCTCTGCCGGCGCGCCAAGAAAGCGTAGATCGGTCCCGTCACGATCACGACAAAAACCATGCGCATGACGTGGAATGCGGTGACTACCGGAACGCCCAGCTGCAGCACCTTGGCCGTGATGGCCATCTCGGCGATGCCGCCCGGCGTAGTGCCTAGAATCAGTGTGGGGATGGGCGCAGCGGACCACAGCGACAGCAAAGCGCCCAGGCCGAATGCGAGCGCCAACGCGGCCACGGTGAAGCCCGCCACCGCCGCGATGAAACGCGGCGCGGCGCGAAAGAAATCCGGCCGATAGCGGTCGCCCAGCGACCAGCCGATCAGCAACTGGCCTATCTTCGGCACATAGTCCGGCAGGGCCGACAGTTCGATGCCGTTGGTCGTGAGTATCATGGCGACCAGCATGGGACCCAGCACCCAGGGATTAGGTAGACGCAGCTTCATGAAAGCCGTGCCGCCTGCGCAGGTCAGCGCAACCAGCCCCGCCAGTCCCCAACCATGGACCACCTTGGGCCCGGGCACCGTGGGATCCAGGCCCGCGACGCCCCACCATTGAAAGATGAAGGGCACGGTGACCACCACCATCAGCACGCGCACGCTATGCGCCGTTGCTACGCGGTCTATGCGGGCTCCATGACGTTCGGCCAGGTTCGCCATTTCACTGGCGCCGCCGATCGCCGAAGAAAACCAGGCCGTCTTGAAATCGACGTCGGTGTAGCGGCGCAGAATCGCCGTGCCCATGAATGCCAGGCCTAGCGCAAACAGCATGCCGACGATGATAGGCCCCGCATTGCTGCCGATGTGGCCTATCACCTGCGACGTGAAGTACAGACCCAGGGAAGTTCCAATCACCCACTGGCCGGCATTGCGCGCGGGCCTGGGGCACGCAGTGCCCAGACCCGCGATGCGCGTGGCCGCGGTCACCAGTAACGCTCCCAGCATCCACGGCAGCGGAACGTGCGCCCACACCGCCAACAACGCGCCAGCCAGTGCGATCGCCAAACCGCCCAATACCCTCCACAACATGTTTTGAACCACGATACCGCCGCGCCTTAAGGACATGAGAAAACCGAATTATGAGTTAGTGGGATACTTACGAAAACTCTCTCTGCTAGCAACGTTCACTCTCGCGTCCACCATGATCCGATCCAAACTCCCCGATGTTGGCACCACCATCTTTACCGTGATGAGCCGCCTGGCCATCGAACACAAGGCCATCAACCTGGGCCAGGGCTTTCCCGATTTCGATCCCGACCCCGCCTTGTGCGCCCTGGTAACCAAGGCCATGGCCGACGGCCATAACCAGTATCCCTACATGCCAGGGGTCGCGCCGCTGCGCGAAGCTATTGCCGCCAAGACACGCGAGCTCTACGGCCATGCCTACGATCCCGAAACCGAGATCACCGTCACCAGCGGCGCGACCGAAGCGCTGATGGCTACCGTACTGGCCGCCGTGGGCAGCGGCGACGAAGTCGTCGTCATCGAACCTTGCTACGACTCCTATCTGCCGGCGATCCGCCTGGCGGGCGGCACCGCAGTGCCGGTGCCGCTGCGCGCGCCCACCGAAGCCGATCCCTACTACCGCATCGACTGGCAGCGCGTGCGCGATGCCATCACGTCGAAAACCCGTCTGTTGATGCTGAACTTTCCGCACAATCCGACCGGCGCGGTGTTGGACGATAGCGATCTGGACGCACTGGAAGCCATCGTGCGCGACACTGGCGTGTTGCTGGTGTCCGACGAGGTCTACGAACACATCGTGTTCGATGGCAAGCCGCACGCCAGCGTGGCGCGCCGCCCGCTGCTGGCCCAGCATGCCTTCGTGATTTCGTCCTTTGGCAAGACCTATCACACCACCGGTTGGAAGATCGGCTATTGCTGCGCACCGCGTCAACTCAGCGCGGAACTGCGCAAGGTGCATCAGTTCATGGTTTTCACCGTGCCTTCGCCCATGCAGTTCGCCCTGGCCGAGTTCATGCGCGATCCCAAGCCGTACCTGGACCTGCCGGCTTTCTACCAAGCCAAGCGCGATCGCCTGGCACAGGGCCTGGCCAAGACCCGCTTCCGCCCCCTGCCCAGCCCCGGCACCTTCTTCCTGCTGGCCGACTACAGCCAGATATCCAGGCAGAACGAAGCCGATTTCGCGCGCGACCTGACGGTGAATCATGGCGTCACGGTGATACCGGTATCGGCGTTCTATCGCCAGCCCGACGCGCCTGAATCCAACCACCGCATCGTGCGCTTCTGCTTCGCCAAGAAAGACGCGACGCTTGATGCTGCCCTGGAACGCCTGGCCCAGGTCTGACGCCGCCTGCGAAACGCATCATCGCCACTCAGAGATTTCACGCGAATGCTACGCACAAGAGCTTTTTCTGCAAAATATGAATAAAAGCTCGTATTTAAGAGATCAACTATACGTGTGACTTGATCTACAAAAAAAGGGCGCCCATAAGGCGCCCTTTGCAATTCCCGGCCAAGATCCCGCGACGCGGCCGTTGCCTTCTACAGCAGCCGCGCCGCCACCGAATCAGACCGGACCAGCGGCAAGCTTTTTCGCAGCGCGCAAGCGGCGCATGATCTGCGGCACGATAACGACCGCAGCCGCGCCCACCCACATCGTGATCGACACGGGGCTGGCGAACAGCACTCCTACGTCGCCATCGGTCATCGACAAGGCTCGGCGCAGGTTCTGCTCCATCATGTTGCCCAGCACCACACCCAGCACCAGCGGAGCCATGGGCACGCCGAACTTGCGCAGGAAGTAGCCCAAGGCGCCGATACCGGCCACCAGCAGCAGGTCGAACGTGCCTGCATTGATGGCATAGACGCCGATGTAGCTGATGCACAGAATGCCGGGAACCATCAGCCATCCCGGCACCGACAGCACCTTGGAGAAGAAGCGCACCAGCGGCACGTTCATGATGAACAGCAGCACGTTGGCCACGAACAGCGAAGCGATCAGGCCCCAGACCAATTCAGGCTTGGTTTCGAACAGCACCGGACCCGGCGTGATGTTGTAGAGCGTCAGCGCCCCCATCATCACGGCCGTGGTGCCCGAACCCGGTACGCCCAGGGTCAACATCGGCACGAAAGACCCGATGGCCGACGCCGTGGCGGCGGCTTCCGGCGCAACCAGACCGCGCATGTCGCCCTTGCCGAATTTAGCCTCAGGATCCTTGGCTTCGATGATGCGCTTTTCTTGCGAGTACGCTACGGCCGCCGCCACGCTTGCACCAGCGCCCGGCAGCACGCCCACGCCAAAGCCCACCAGCGCGCTGCGCACCACGCTCCACCACGTGTAAGCCATCTCTTTCAAGTTGAAGAGCTTGCGACCGCTGGGCTTGACCTCGACGCTGTGGCCGGCCATTACCTTCTCCAGCATTTCCAGCATCTCGCTGACCGCGAACAGCGCGATCACGACCACCACGAAGTCGATACCGTCGGCCAGATGCACCGATTCGAAGGTGTAGCGATAAACACCCGAGTTCGCATCCACGCCCACCACCGAAATCGACAGGCCTATCATCGCCGCCAGCACGCCCTTGACGGGCTGCTTGCCCAACAGGCTGGTCAGGCAGCAGAACGCGAAAATCATCAGCACGAAGTACTCGGCCGGCCCGAAAGCCAACGCCCACTTCGCCAGCAACGGCGCCAGCAGAATGATGCCCAGCACCGACACGATAGCGCCGAAGAAGGCGGACCACGCCGACAGCGACAGCGCCACGCTGGCCAGGCCCTGACGCGCCAACGGATAGCCGTCCAGCGTCGTCATGATGGCGCTGGCCTCTCCCGGCACGTTCAGCAGGATCGCGGTTATCCGGCCGCCATACTCGGCGCCCACATACACGGCGGCCAGCAGGATCAGCGCGGTCTCGGGCGGCAGGTTCATGGCGAAAGCGATCGGTATCAGCATCGCCACGCCGTTGACCGGCCCCAGGCCGGGCAGCACGCCCACCATGGTGCCGATGAACGAGCCGATCATGGCCACCAGGACGTTCGTCAGCGATAAGGCTACGCCAAAGCCTATCGCCAAATGATCGAGAATGCCGCTCATATCAGGGTCTCCAGCAGGCCGCCAGGCAGGACCACGTCCAGCACCTTGTCGAACAGCACGAAAAAGAAAAGGCTCATGACGACGCCGCCGATGGCGCACTTGATCCAGCCGCCGCCGAACAAGCGGCCGACGAACACTGTCATCAACGAAGTCGCGATCACAAAACCGAGCCACTGGAACAAGAAGGCATAGGCCACCGTGAACGCCATCATCAGCGCGATGCGGCCATTCGCGCCTGGCGGGTTGGCTTCGACCTGATGGCCGCCCTTGTAGACCAGCCGCAGGCCGCACAGGCCAATGATCAGCGCCAGCAGCAGCGGAAAGGCGCGCGGGCCCACAGGCTCGTAGGCGAATGGGGCTTCGATTCCCCAGCCCGCCGCCGTCATGAAGGCGGCAAGCGCAAGCGCCCCAATGCCCAATATTCGATCGTTCATGATCACTTTTCCGTTGTAGTCGCATCGCGCGGCGCAGGGCTTCCCTGCCGCCGCGGCAAAGCCGGCGGCGGCGAAACCCTGACAAACGCGATAAGGAGAAACGCCCTTCGGCTTACTTCTTGATCAGGCCAAAGGAGTCGGCCAGCTCGCCGTAGACCTTGACCTGGTTCTTCACGTAGGCATCCAGCTCGGGACCCGTCTTGTTGAAGGGGAACAGGCCTTGCTGCTGACGCAGCTTGTCGAACTCGGGCGAGGCCGTGGTCTTGTTGAAGGCGTCGACCCAGAACTGGTAGTCGCTGTCCGACACCTTCGGGCCGACATAGAAGCCGCGGATGATCGGCCAGACGATGTCGTAGCCCTGTTCCTTGGCGGTGGGCACGGTGCCCAGCTTGCCCGGCAGGCGCTGATCGTTGAACACGGCCAGCACGCGGATGGGCGCGCCGCCTTCCAGCATGGTGAAGGCTTCCGCCGCATCGCCCATGTAGGCCTGGATATGGCCGCCGCGCAAAGCCGTCACGGCTTCGCCGCCGCCTTCAAACGCCACGAAGCGCATCTTCTTGAAATCCACGCCCGCAGCCTTGGCGGTCAACGCGGCCTTCATCCAGTCCTGGCTGCCCACGGTGCCGCCGGCGCCCAGCACGATCTTGGTCGGATCCTGCTTGAAGGCGTCCATCAGGCTCTTCAGGTCGGTATACGGCGAATCGTTGCGGACCACGGCCACGCCATAGTCGGTGCCGATGGCGGCCAGCCAGCGCACGTCGTTGACGTTGTACTTGCCGAACTTGCCCTGGGCCAGGTTCAGCAGCGAACCGCCCGAGAAAGCCACGATGGTGCCCGGCTCGTTCGGGTGCTGCGCCACGATGTTGTTGTAGGCCACCGCGCCGATGCCGCCAGGCATGTAGACGATGCGCATGGAGGCCTTGAGCGCGCCGCTGTGCTTCAGGCCTTCGGTGGCCAGGCGGCAGGTCAGGTCGAAACCGCCGCCGGGCTGGGCAGGCGCGATGCATTCCGGGCGGCGCGGCTCGTCGGCCGCGTGGGCGGCGCCCATGGACAAGGTAATCGCGCCCAGCGCCGCGACGGCGGCCAGGCGCAGTTTCAGACTAGTCTGCATTTTTTGCGTCTCCGAGATTTATAGGTCTAGGTATGGCTGGAAGCTCTGCTCAGACGGTTCTTTCCGCGATAACGGCCCCAGTGGACGCAACCGTACAAAAACAAAGCTTTCCAAAAGCTTTCAATTCCGGCCGTTTTCCTGATGCGCCGCAACATCTTCCTGGTTTCCCAGGGTAAACACCAATGACGCCCTCAAGCCTGGCAGCGGCACCCGGTTCTCGAGGACCAGGCGCGCGCCCAGGATCTCGGCAATGGTCCCGACGATGGCCAGTCCCAGCCCGGCGCCCGGCTTGTTTTTGCCTGCGGCTCCCCGCCGGAAGCGGATGCAGGCGCGGGCGATGTCTTCGGCCGACATGCCCGGGCCGCTGTCTTCGACCACCAGCCTGGCCTGCCCGGCTTCCACCTGGACTTTCACCGTTACCTCCCCCGAGGGCGAGGTGTAACGGATGGCGTTGTCCACCAGGTTGCTGACTGCCTCCCGGAGCAGCCACTCCGCCCCCAGCACGGTGACCGGCCGGATGTCGGCCTCCAGGCCGATGTCGAGCTGGCGGGCGCGGGCGGTGGGAAGCAGGCTGCGGATGACCCCATCGGCCAGATCGACCAGGTCCACCGGTTCCGGGCTGAAACCGCCTTCGGCCAGCGAGGCGTCCTTAGCGCGCGCCAGAGCGAGCATTTGGTTGGTGGTGCGTGTGGCCCTGTCCAAGCCCTCTTGCATCGCCAGAAGGGCTGTACGGACCTCCTGGGGGTCTGTTTCGCGCAAGGCATAGGCCGTCTGGGTCCGCAAAACCGACAAAGGTGTGCGCAACTGATGCGATGCGTCGTCCAGGAACTGGCTTTGGACCCTCGCCTGAGCCGCAAAACGGGCCATGTGGAGGTTTACGGCCGTGACTAGGGGTAGGACCTCACCCGGCATGTCGGAGGCGCTCACGGGGCTTAAATCGTCCGCAGAACGCCCTTCCACCTCCTGCCGCAGCCTGGCAAGGGGGCGCAAGGCCATGAAAACCCCCAGGATGATCACCAGAACACTGATCAGGATCACGGCCAGGTCCCGCTCGACCGAGCGCACCAGCACCTGGTGCAGGAACGCCTGCCGGGTATCCAGGCCTTCGGCGACTTGCACGATAACCCGTCCCCCTTTATTCGCGTACAGCGGGGGATCCATGGGGCGGGCCAGCGCCGCAACCCGTACGGGGGTGCCCTGGTAATCGGCGTAGAAAAAGCGCGGCTCGCCCGAAACCAGGGGTTCGGCAGGCATGGGCAGGTCCGGATTGCCGATTTCCGCCAGCCCGTCCTCGGTGGCGACCCGGTAGAACACGCTGCCATTGGCCGTGAGCTCGAAAAATTCCAGCATCAGGTACGGCTGCTCCATGGCTAATCCACCGCTGGCTGTGGATATGTTGTGGTCGATGGCGCGCAGCGCTCCGGAGAGCGAGCGGTCGTAGGCAATGTCGACCTGGTTGCGCAACTGGTGGTTCGACAGCCACAGCGCGCCCATCATCACGAAGACCAGCGTGGGAATCAGCCACCAGAGAAGCTGGGTTTTCAGCGTGCGATTGCGTTTTTTCGCGGCGAAAAAACCCTTTTTTTCCGCACTTCTAGTTGTCAACAAGGTTCTCCAGGCAGTAGCCCATGCCCCGCATGGTCACGATTTGCACACCGGTATCCGCTAATTTTTTTCGCAGACGGTGCACCACGACCTCGATGGCTTCCAGGTTGATGTCCGCATCGTCGGTCAGGATGCGGTCCAGGATCTGCTGCTTGTTGATGGGCTCGCCGCTTTTCTGGATCAGCACCCGCAGAACTGAGTGTTCACGTGGGGATAACTGCAAGGGCTGTCCGCCAACCGTGAATTTTTGAGCGGAAGTTTCGAAAACCAGGTTACCCAGAGTGAGTCGAGGGTGTTCACGCCCGCGGCTGCGCCGGATGAGTGCGATCAATCGCGCTTCCAATTCTTCCACGACAAACGGTTTGGGCAGGAAATCGTCCGCTCCCTGGTGGAGCGTCCCGATTTTTTCGGCCAGCGAATCGCGCGCGGTCAAGACCAGCACCGGCGTACGGTCGTCCCGCGCGCGGATCTTCGCCAGCAAGGCATGGCCATCCATGCCTGGAAGTCCCAGGTCCAGGATGACCGCATCGAATTCTTCCATCGCCAGTCTTCTGTCGGCGACCAATCCGTCATCAGCCCACTCAACCACGAAACCCGCGTGTCTCGCCAGGCTTCTTGAAAGCCAGCGGGCAAGTTCGGCTTCGTCTTCTATCAGGAGGATACGCATGGACGCAGTCCGGGGGGGCATGGCTGGGCGGAATGGGAAAACATGTTTGGCTTTTCCTTTATTTCTCTTTATATAAAGACTAATGATTAATAAGGCCTGTGGATAACTACCTTAACCTTGAAAACCTCTTTTTTTTCATCAGCTTGCAGCCGTTTTTGCCTGTGCAAGAACTCTGTGTGGGAAAAAAGCTGAAGTTGGACAAGATTTTGGACCCTGTCCGAAACCCCTGCTTGTTCAACTTGCCTCCACAAAATGTGCACAAGGCGGCTACTTAGGAGTTATCCACAGGCCCTTTCTGCCTGACGGGTCTCAAAAACGGCACTTTTACCCCGAAAAACGCTCCGCTGCCTACCCGGTTTTTTGCCCTTTTGGAGGCCTTCAGAGCCCCTCCAGGGCGTTCGCGGAAAGCAGGATTCGAGGGGAGGCGCGTAGCTATTCTTGACTGGCAACTGAACAAAAAGTGAGCAGGTTCCGCCGTAGAATTCCGCCATGGCGACAGAAATCAGAATCAAGAAATCGGGGTGGGCAATCTGGCTGAGGAGCCGTTTGTTGGCGGACAATTTGCCGGCCACCCTCTGCGCGGCGGCGCTGATGGGACTGCTGGGGGCGCTGGCCACCGTGGTCTTCCGGGAAATGTTGGCCTGGACGCAGATGTTGCTGGGCGGCGGGGACGCTCCCCATGGCATGGTGTCCCTGGCGCGGGGACTGAGCCCCTGGCAACGCTTCCTGATGCCGGCGATCGGCGGCGCTCTTGCCGGCGCCATCCTGCAAATGGCGGCCAGATGGCTGCCCAAACGCGGCGCGGCGGACTATATGGAGGCGATTTCCATCGGCCGCGGGGTCATAGGCTTTCGCCAGACGGTTGCGCGCAGCCTGTCGTCGATTTTTTCCATCGGTTCCGGCGCGTCCATTGGCCGCGAGGGTCCCATGGTGCAGCTGGCGGCGATGTTGTCATCCCTGACGGGACGGTATCTGGTGTTGCCGCCCAGGCATTTGCGCTTGCTGGTCGCTTGTGGCGCCACCGCCGGGATCACGTCCGCCTATAACGCGCCGATCGCCGGCGCCTTGTTCATTTCCGAGATCGTCTATGGCGCGATTGCGTCGGCTACGCTGGTGCCGCTGGTCGTATCGTCGGTCGTGGCGAACATAGTGACGCGCCAGATCCTGCATTACGACGCGGTTTTCCATATGCCGCCCTTCACCCTCGTGTCGGGCTGGGAAGTCATCAACTATCTGGGATTGGGCGTGATCGCCGGCTTGGCGGCGCCCCAATTCCTGCGATTCCTGGACATGGCACGAGCTGGGTTCGGCCGCATGCCCGCGCCGCTGTGGGTTCGCATGGCATTGGGCGGCCTGATAGTCGGCGCCTTGTCGGTGGTGAATCCCGAGGTCTGGGGCAATGGCTACAGCGTGGTCAACAGCATGTTGCACACGCAGTGGGCCTGGCAGGCGGTCGCCGCCATTCTGCTTTTGAAAACGCTGGCCACCGCGGCCAGCGTCGGTTCGGGCGCGGTGGGCGGCGTCTTCACGCCCACGCTGTTCGTGGGGGCGGCGTTGGGCGCCTTGTACGGAACCGGCCTGCAGGCCTTGTTTCCAGCCGGGGACCTGTCTGCGGTATCCAGCTACGCAGTGGTGGGCATGGGGGCCTTGCTGGCTGCCACCACTTATGCGCCCCTGATGTCCATCCTGATGATTTTCGAGATGACGCTCAGCTATGAAGTCATGCTGCCGCTGATGCTGGCCTGCATCACGGGCTACGTGATTGCGCATCGCATACGGCCGGATTCGGTGTACGCGAAATCGTTGGCCAGCAACCGGCGCGCTCAACGCGTCGTGGCAAGGGAGCGAGACGAGTGACCGACCTTCGATAATGCGAGCAAATATTCGTATTTAATATGAAGGATAAAAAGCCCTTAAACAAGGGCCTTTTTCATGAAGACGCGTTTCAATCCTATCTCTTCGGCGCGATGGGTTTCCACATACCCATGTCGCGTGTAGATAGCGATGTTCTCGATCATTTTCTCTTGTGTGTAAAGACGAATGTAGTCATAGCCCATCCGGCGCGCCGCGTCTTCGGCGAACTGCATCAGGTCGCGGCCATAGCCTTTGCCTTGTGCTTGCGGCGCTACCGCGATGTTATCCAGCAGCAGGCAATCGTCTTCGCGAATCAGGACCAGGACGCCGTGCACAGCATCCTGTGCCTGCAGCACATGGACCATGCCCTGCGCGACGCGGGCGGGATAGTCATCCCGCATCGGCCCGGGTATCGCCCCGATGCGGGCGACATAGTGTCCGTAGGCTTGCGCGACGATCCGCTCGATGTCGGGTAGGTCTTCGGAGGTGGCGAGGCGTATGTCGGGGCGCATGCGGAATCCAGGATAGTGCGATGCCAGGCGTGGGCAGGGCTTCCGGGAATATAGGCCGTCCGGACGCTTCAGGATTGTTTTGCCAATTAGTTATAAAATTTATAACTAATAATTCGCGTGTATACCCCGAAGATAGTGTGGGATCCCCGAAGAAAGTAGAGGAGTGATCCTGCAAAGGAGCGTCAATGGCACCTAATAGGTCTTCCCCGGCCGATGGTGCGCCCGACAACTTGTGGAACGAGTATGCAAGGTTCCACGAAGCTTGCTCAGGCGTGCTGGACCGGATCGAGCAGCATAGGGATGGCGGCATCGCCTTGTCGGAGAGCGAGTTGTTGGAGTTGAGAACCATGGTGCTCAACCTCAACGCGTTCGGCCGGGTGTTGCATGGCAAAAGAGCACGGGAAATGCGTCAGTTGGCCGAGCGCGCCGAATGCGTGTTGTGCAAGGCCGAAGTGTTGCCTGGCGCCCAGATCAATGAAGAGAGCGAGTCCGAGGATAACCCTGCCGCGGTGACGGGCTGAGCCCGCGCGCAGGACCTTGCATTGTCATGTGGGCCGCCGGCGCAGGAGCGAGCGCCCCATGGCCCCGATCATCTTGAGCGTGTACAACACGAACAAGGATCCCGTGATGTCTCCGGTCAGCATCGCGATGAAGCCGTCCGCGAGCGCCGCCCGTTCTCCCTGCAGAAAGAACCAGAGATGGTGAATCGCCGTGTTCATCAACGCATACGCAACGGCGCAGACCAGCAGGTGCCAGGCAGTGAGATTGCCCAGGTCTGGCTGCAGCCGCAACGCCGACCTGGCCCAGCGGTAAGCCAGATAGGGAGCGGCGGCGGCCATGATGCCGCCCGCCGCCGAGCGGAGGACGTCGTCGGGAAAATAATAGAAAAAGCAGGCCATCCAGGATCCTGCCAACAGGCCCAGGGCTGCCGGCAGGCCAAACAGCAGCGTGCATATCAGGCGCACGCCCGCAGGCAGATAGATCCAATTGATGCCGCGCACGAACTCAAGGTTGGTGAAAACCCATTCATTGACTGCCAGATTGCCCAGAAACAGCGCCATCGTCACCAGAGCCCATTTACCCTGATCTAGAATGTTCTCCATACCTCGAATTCCGCCGCTTATCGGTCGCTGCGTCCATTATCCATGAAAGAAAAAAAGAGACCTGCCGATATTTACCTGCGTTTCCTGCGCCTGGCTGATGCGCTGCGCGGCCTGCCTTCGTTGCCGTCGCTCGATCCCACGGAAGAACGCATACTCACGCTGATCGCGCGCGCATCGCAGGAAGAACGCCGCTTGTCCGTGCGCGACGTGATGGCGGTGGATAGCATAGGTTCGCCCGCGACCTTGCATGCGCGTTTGAAATCCATGCGTGAGAAAGGCTGGGTGCTGCTCGTCGATACCGAGGATGCGCGTCGCAAGCAGGTTGAATTGAGCCAGGCCGCGCTGTCGCATTTCGACCGCTTGTCTGAATGCCTGGTGGAAGCGACTCGCAAGCACTGAATGTCAGGGCTGCGTCTGCCGCCCTGCAACGCGCCGTAGCGCGGCCTATTTGCCGATGCAGAAGCTCGAAAAGATCTCGCCCAGCAGATCGTCGCTGGTGAATTTTCCCGTGATGCTGGACAGGCTGTCATGCGCCAGCCGCAGTTCTTCCGCAAACAGGTCCAGCACCCTGTCATCCTGCTCTGCGTGCGCGCCGGCCAACTCCAGATGCTCCGCCGCGTCCTGCAGCGCGTGCAGATGCCGCTCGCGCGCCAGCCACGGAGATTCGCCCCCGGGATTCCAGCCGGCAATGCGCAGCAACTCCGCGCGCAACGCGTCCAGACCCGCGCCCCGCTTGGCCGAGATGCCAAGTTCCTGAGGGCCGGCCGAAAAGGGTGCGGACAGCAGGTCCACCTTGTTGAAAACCTTGAGGACGGGCGTGCGCGGCGGCAGGCGCGCGGTGATCTGGGCGTCCAGCTCGTCGCCGGGCTGCGTGGCATCCTGCAAATGCAGGATGACGTCGGCGCGCTCGATCTCCTGCCAGGTGCGCGCAATGCCTATGCTCTCCACTGTGTCCTCGGTTTCCCTGAGACCGGCCGTGTCGACAATGTGCAGCGGCACGCCATCGATGTGGATCTCCTGCACCACCTTGTCGCGGGTCGTGCCCGCGATTGGGGTGACGATGGCGATGTCATCGCCCGCCAGCGCGTTGAGCAGGCTGGACTTGCCCACGTTGGGTTGGCCGGCCAGCACCACATGCAGGCCTTCGCGCAGGATCACGCCCTGGCGCGCCTGCGCGATGAGTTTGGTAAGGTCGTCAGTCAGGGCTTCCAGGGTCGGGCGGGCCTGGTACTTCTCCAGGAAGTCGATTTCTTCTTCGGGGAAATCCAGGGTTGCCTCGACCAGCATGCGCAAATGGATGATGCGGTCCGACAGGTCGTTCACGCGGGCGGAAAAGTCGCCGGATAGCGACGCCATGGCGCCGCGCGCGGCGGCCACCGACGAGGCCTCGATCAAATCGGCTACGGCTTCGGCCTGAGCCAGGTCCATGCGGTCGTTGAGGAAGGCGCGGCGCGTGAATTCGCCGGGTTCGGCCAGCCGGATACCCAGATCGCGGCCGGCGGTCAGGCAGCTATCCAGCACGCGGCGCAATACGGCGGGGCCGCCATGCCCTTGCAGTTCGAGCACGTCTTCGCCGGTATAGGAATGCGGCGCGCGGAAGTAGATGGCGATGCCTTCGTCCAGCAATTCACCGGCGTCGGATTTGAACGGCAGGTAGTGCGCATGGCGCGGCGTGAGGTCGCGCTGGAACAGACGGCGCATGAGTTCGGACAAGTCCGCGCCGGAGATGCGAACGACGCCGATACCGCCTCTTCCGGGGGCGGTTGCGATGGCGGCGATGGGGGCGTAGGCGGACATATTTCGGGCAAGGCGAGGCGAGAACAATAAGGGAATATAACTGTTGCGCCGTCCCTTGTTTGCTGGTTAATGTGGCCCGGAGGTTCAAAACCCGAAACAATCCAGGGAGATCACAATGGCATCTCGGTTTTCGCGTGTCTTGGCCTGCGGCTCAGCCGCGGTGATATTGGCCTTCGGCACATTCAGTTCGGCTATGGCCCGCGATCTGGTGATCGCCCTGAAGACCGAGCCGTCCTCGATGGATCCGCAGTATCACGCGCTCACGCCCAATACGCAGATCTCCCAGACCATTTTCGATACCTTGGTTGCCACCGACGCGCAGCTCAAGCCGCAGCCCGCGCTGGCCGAGTCCTGGACCGTGGACGGCAAGGTGTGGACCTTCAAGCTGCGCCCCAATGTGAAGTTCTCTGACGGCACGCCGTTCACCGCGGAAGACGTAGTCTTTACATATGCGCGCGTGCCCAAGGTGCCCAACAGCCCTTCGCCGTTCACGCTGTACCTGGGTTCGGTCGAGAAGACCGAGGCAGTCGATCCCAGCACGGTGCGCATCACGACCAAGGATGTGGCGCCGAACTTGCTGGTCAATCTGGCGCAGTTGCCCATCATGTCCAAGAAGGCGGCGTCCGGCCCCGCTGCGGAAGGCAAGACGACCACCGAACTCAATAGCGGCGACGGCTTGATCGGCACCGGTCCCTACAAGTTTGTGTCGTGGAAGCGCGGCGCCGAATTCGTGCTGGCGCGCAACGACAATTATTGGGGCAAGAAGCCCGAATGGGATCGCGTGGTCTACCGTCCCATCAGCAACGCGGCGGCGCGCGTGGCCGCCCTGCTTGCCGGCGACGTCGACATGATCGAGGATCCCCCGACCGATGACCTGCCCAAGCTGAAGGGCGACAAGAAGCTGTATGTGGAGGAAACGCCGTCGGTGCGCGTCGTGTACCTGGCGCTGGATCAGTTCGCCGAACCTTCGCCCGGCGTGCAAGGCACCGACAAGAACCCCATGAAGGACAAGCGCGTGCGCGAGGCGCTGTCGCTGGCGATCAACCGCGATGCGCTGGTCGAGCGTGTGATGGGCGGCGTGGCGTTGCCCGCGGGCAATCTGCTGCCCTACCCCATGTTCGGTTCCAGCAAGGAGCATTCCAAGGCGCCCAAGGCCGACGTGGAAAAGGCCAAGGCGCTGCTGAAGGAAGCGGGCTATCCCAATGGCTTCTCCATCACGCTGGGTTCGCCGTCGGGACGCTATGTCAACGACTCGAAGGTGGCGCAGGCGATCGCCTCGATGTGGACCCGCATTGGCGTGAAGACCAGCGTGGATGCGATGGCGCCCCCGGTGTTCTTCAAGAACCGCGACAGCTATGCGTTCTCGGCCTATCTCGCGGGCTGGTCCGTGACCAGCGGCGAGATGTCCAACGCGCTGACGTCGCTGCTGGTGACGCGCAACCCGGAAGCGGGCCTGGGCACCACCAACCGCAGCCGCTATTCGAATCCCAAGATGGACGCGCTGGTGAAGGAAGCCTCGTCCACCATGGATGACGCCAAGCGTGCGGACCTGTTGTCCAAGGCCAGCAACATCGCCATGGACGATTACGCCATGCTGCCCGTGCATTTTGAACTGTCGGTATGGGCGATGAAGAGCGACATCCGCTATCAGGGCCGTCCCGACCAGGTCACGCTCGCCCAGTTTGCAACGCTGAAAAAGTAAGGCGCTAGTGCTTGCAACAATCGTAAGAAGGCTGCTGCAGACCATCGTCGTCATGCTCGTCATGTCGGCGTTGGTCTTCGCCGGCATCTACATGGTGGGCGATCCGGTGTCGATGCTGGCGAGCCCGGAGGCCACCGAAGCGCAGCGCGCCGCGGTGCGCGCATCGCTGGGCCTGGACCTGCCGCTCTGGCGGCAGTACCTGATCTTCATGGGCCAGGCGGTGCGCGGCGATTTCGGCAATAGCTTCCTGACGGGCGAACCGGCCATGCGGCTGATCCTGGAGCGCATGCCGGCCACCGTGGAACTGGCCTGTGTGGCCATGCTGCTGTCGGTGCTGATAGGCGTGCCGCTGGGCATCCTGGCGGGCCTGAAGCCCAAGGCGGTCGGTTCGCGCGCCATCATGACGGGCTCGGTGCTGGGCTTTTCGCTGCCCAACTTCTGGGTCGGCCTGATGCTCATCATGGTGTTCGCGGTGATCCTGGGTTGGGTGCCGGCAGGCGGGCGCGGCCAGACCGTCAGCATCGGCTCATTGCAGCTTAGCGTGTTGACCTTCGACGGCTGGCTGAGCCTGGCGCTGCCGGCAGCCACGATCGCAATCGCCAAGTGCGCGATGATCATCCGCGTGACGCGGGCGGCCACGCGCGAAGCCTTGCCGATGGACTACATCAAGTTCGCGCGCGCCAA
Source organism: Achromobacter sp. (assembly GCF_036567245.1). GTDB lineage: Bacteria > Pseudomonadota > Gammaproteobacteria > Burkholderiales > Burkholderiaceae_B > Achromobacter. The sequence goes on from NZ_DATCUY010000062.1 coordinate 40,415, forward strand.
GGGCTTGTCTGAAAAGCGTGTGCTGGGCGTGCATCTGCTCAAGAACATTCTGATCCCGGTGGTGACGGTGGCAGGTCTTGAATTCGGCCAGGTGATGGCGTTTGCGGTCGTGACCGAGACGGTATTTTCCTGGCCGGGCATGGGCAAGCTGCTGATCGATTCCATCATCAATCTGGACCGTCCGGTGGTGGTCGCATACCTGCTCCTGATCGTGTTCTTCCTGGTCATGTTGAATCTGGTGGTGGACATCATCTACACGGTGCTGGACCCCCGCGTACGCTTGGATAGCCGTCGATGAACACACCCGCCACCGCCGCCGCGCCGCCGGTTCAGGCCAAGGAGCAAACACCCTGGCGCCGCTTCCTGTCGGACTTCTTCGCCAGCAAGCTGGCCACGCTGGGCCTCGTCATGCTGGTCCTGATCGTGGGCGCGGCGCTGCTTGCGCCGTGGATCGCGCCGCAGAATCCTTATGACCTGGCGACGCTGGACATCATGGATTCCAAGCTCAAGCCAGGCAGTGAAAGCGGCGATGGCAGCATGCGCTATTGGTTGGGCACCGATGGCCTGGCGCGCGACCTGTTCTCGGCGATTCTGTACGGCATGCGCACCAGCCTGCTGGTGGCCAGCGTGTCGGTGCTCGCGGCGTTCGGCATCGGCGCCACGGTGGGCCTGGTGGCGGCCTATTTTGGCGGCCGCATCGACGCCTTGCTGATGCGGGTTGTGGATATCCAGTTGTCGTTTCCGGCCATCCTGGTTGCGCTGATGTTGCTGGCGATCCTGGGCAAGGGTGTGGATAAGGTGATCATCGCGCTTATTGTGGTGCAGTGGGCGTACTTCGCGCGCGCCGCGCGCGGCGCAGCGCTGGTCGAGCGCGGCAAGGAATACGTGGAGGCGGCGCGCTGCATGTCGCTGTCCTGGGGGCGGGTGCTGTTCCGCCACGTGCTGCCGAACTGTATGCCGCCCTTGATCGTGATCGCCACCATCGATCTGGCGCACGCCATCGCGCTCGAAGCCACACTGTCGTTCCTGGGCGTGGGCGTGCCGGTGACGGAGCCTTCGCTGGGCATGCTGATCTACAACGGCTTCGAGTACCTTCTGTCCGGCCAGTATTGGATTTCTTTTTTCCCGGGCATTGCGCTGGCGCTGGCTATCGTCGCCATCAACCTGGTGGGCGATCACTTGCGCGATGTGCTCAACCCGCGCCACGCGAATTGAGGGCGGGTGCAATGCAGACTCCTGTGGAAAAGTCCTTGCCGGCGCCCAGGCCCATTCTTGAGGTGCATGGCCTGAAGACGCACTTCTTCACGCGCAACGGCGTGGTGAAGGCGGTGGATGGCGTGGACCTGGCGCTGGCTGAAGGCGAGATCCTGGGACTGGTGGGCGAATCGGGATCGGGCAAGAGCATCACCGGCTTTTCGCTGATGGGGCTGCTGGATGAACCGGGCCGCATCGTCGACGGCACTTTGCGGTTCAACGGCGAAGACCTGCGCAGCGCAACGCCCGCGCGCTGGCGTGCGATCAGGGGCCAGGAGATCGCGATGATCTTCCAGGATCCCATGATGACCCTGAACCCGGTGCTGCGCGTCGATACGCAGATGATCGAGGCGGTGCAGGCGCATGGCAAGGTATCGCGCGAGCAGGCGCGCCAGCGCGCCCTGCAGACGCTGGCCATGGTGGGCATTCCCTCACCCGAGCAACGGCTGCGCACCTATCCGCACCAGTTGTCCGGCGGCATGCGGCAGCGCGTGGCGATCGCGATCGCGCTGTTGAATTCACCGCGCATGATCATCGCCGACGAGCCCACCACCGCGCTGGATGTGACCATACAAGGCCAGATCCTGTTTGAAGTGCAGAAGCTGTGCCGCGAGACCGGCACGGCGCTCATCTGGATCACACATGATCTTGCCGTGGTGGCGGGCCTGGCGGATCGCGTTGCGGTCATGTATGCGGGCCGCGTGGTGGAAACCGGCACCACGCAGGCGGTCATCAGCCATCCCATGCATCCCTATACGCATGGCTTGATCGCTTCCATTCCCACGCCCGAATCCCGCGGCAAGCCGCTGGTCCCGATTCCGGGCATGACGCCGTCGCTGCTCAACCTGCCTCAGGGCTGTGCGTTCCGCGGGCGCTGCCCGCGTGCCACCGATGCCTGTCTGGTCGAACCGCAGCCTGTTGAAGTCCGCCCGGCGCAATGGGTGCGTTGCTGGCATGCCGGAGAACCAGACATCAAATGAGCGCAGCAGAACGCGATTCCGCGGTTCCCATCCTGTCGCTGCGCGAGGTTGAGCTGCGCTTTGTACAACCCGTGGACCTGGCAGGCCGCATCGCCAACCTGTTGGGCGCTGGCTTGAAGACGCAGGTCGTGCATGCGGTGGCTGGTGTCGACCTGGATGTGCGGCAGGGCGAAGTGATAGGTATCGTCGGCGAATCGGGCTGTGGCAAATCCACGCTGGGCCGCATCGTGTCAGGCATCCTGCCGCCGACCTCGGGCGAAGTCAGCTACAAGGGCCGCGCGGTGAAGACAATGTCAGGCCCCGAGCGGCGCGCTTATGAACTGGGCGTGCAGATGATCTTCCAGGATCCGTACGCCTCGTTGAACCCGCGCATGCGGGTGCGCGAGATCATCGGCGAAGCGCCCGTGGCGCATCGCCTGATCCGCGCGCGGGACAAGGCCGAATACGTGGCCGGGCTGATGCGCCAGGTGGGGCTGGATCCAGCTTTTGCACAGCGTTATCCCCATCAGTTCTCCGGCGGCCAGAGGCAGCGCGTAGGAATTGCGCGGGCCTTGGCGCTCAAGCCTTCGGTCATCGTTTGCGACGAGGCGGTCGCGGCGCTGGACGTATCGATCCAGGCCCAGGTGCTTAATCTGTTCGAACAGTTGCGCGCGGACCTGGACCTGACCTATCTTTTCATCAGCCACAACCTCAGCGTGGTCAGTCACATATCGGACCGCGTGGCCATCATGTACCTGGGCCGCGTGGTGGAGCTGGCGCGGACCGACACGGTTTTCCAGCGCGCCAACCATCCGTACACGCAGGCCTTGCTGAAGGAACTGCCGACCTTGCAGCCGGGGCGGCGCAGTTACCAGCCCATCAAGGGTGAACTGCCGTCGCCGCTGGATCCGCCGGCGGGCTGCGCGTTCCACCCCCGCTGCCCGCATGCCATGCCGCGCTGCAAGGCGGAGCGGCCGCTGTTGCGGGAAGTTGCGCCGGGGCAGTTCAGTGCCTGCCATCTGAACGATGCGTGAAGCCAAATACGTGAACCCAACTCTTACGCTTTATCCACAGCCATGAAAACCATAGACGAAATCGAACGCGCCCACGGCGACCTCACTGCCTTGCGCCGCGATATCCACGCCCATCCTGAACTCGCCTTCCAGGAAACGCGCACGTCCGCGCTGGTGGCGGAGCGTTTGCGCGGCTGGGGCCTGGAAGTCCACACCGGGCTGGGGAAAACCGGTGTGGTGGGCGTATTGCGCGGCGGCAGCGGCAAGAAAACCATAGGCCTGCGCGCCGACATGGATGCGCTGCCCATGCCGGAGCACAACCGCTTTGCCCACAAGTCAACAGTCAGCGGACGCATGCACGGCTGTGGCCATGACGGGCACACGACGATGTTGCTGGGGGCGGCGCAGTACCTGTCCACACATCGCGATTTTGACGGCACGGTGGTGTTCATATTCCAGCCGGCCGAGGAAGGCGGCAACGCCGGCGCGCGCGCCATGATGCAGGACGGCCTGTTCGAGAAATTCCCCTGCGACGCGGTATTCGGCATCCACAATATGCCCGGCATGCCGGTCAACCAGTTCGGGTTCCGCGCAGGGCCGACCATGGCCTCCAGCAACCGCTGGGACATCGTCATCAAGGGCGTGGGCGGCCACGCGGCGCAGCCACACGCATCGGTGGATCCCATCATCGTCGCGGCCGACATGGTGCACGCGCTGCAGACGGTCATCTCGCGCAGCAAGAATCCGCTGGACCAGGCCGTGCTGTCGATCACGCAGATCCACGCGGGGGATGCCTATAACGTGATTCCCGGCGAAGCCGTGCTGCGCGGCACCGTGCGCACTTACTCGGTGGAGACCCTGGACAAGATCGAGGCGGACATGCGGCGCATCGCGACCACCCTGCCGCAGGTGTACGGCGGCACGGGCGAACTGGATTTCGTGCGCGCGTATCCCCCGCTGGTCAACTGGGAAAAGGAAACCGCCTTCGCCGCCCAGGTCGCCGAAGACGCGTTCGGCGCTGAAAATGTGCAGCGCGAAATGCCGCCCTTCATGGGCGCGGAGGACTTTTCCTTCTTCCTGGAAGCGGTGCCGGGGACCTATCTGTTCCTGGGCAATGGCGACGGCGACCACCGCATGGAAACCTATCACGGCATGGGTCCGTGCCAGCTGCACAACCCGAATTACGACTTCAACGACGCCCTGCTGCCGGTAGGCGCGACTTATTGGGTGAAACTGGTACAGGCGTTTTTGCCGAAATCCTGATCCACGCAAGTCTTTGATTTAAAAGGCGCAGACCCTCAAGGGCCTGCGCCTTTCTTCATGGCGGGGCCAAGTTGTACACAGGCTATCCACCTGCTATTCACCGCATATCCACCGGGATATCCCCCGGCAATCCACCGCTTTTCCCTAACTTGCCACCAGGCTTATCCCAAGACTTATCCACAGGCTTCGCCGCCCGATACACCGGTGAAATTCTTCTGTTCCCAGTAAATGCGTATGCCCGCAAGCTTGGCTTGGCCTTGACTCATCTGGGCACGCCAGCCTAGCATTGATATAACTGTGAAATATCACTGTTATTTTAATTGGCAGTTCCAACCTTACCTTGAACAGGAAATCCCATGGTCCAGAAAGTCCGCATCACCAGCCCCCACGTCGCCGAAGCCGAACCCGGCCTGTGGTCCAACTGCCTGCGCGTGAAGGATTCGGTTTATCTGTCGGGGCTGACCGCCCGCGCCAACGATGGCACCACGATCCAGGGCGCAAATGCCTATGAGCAGGCCCAGGTCATCTTTGCAAAGATGAAGCATCTGTTGGAGGCCGCAGGCGGGCAGATCGACGATATGGTCACGATGACGATCTTCCTGACCAACATGGCGGACAACCAGCAGGTGTGGAAAGCGCGCCGCGAATTCTTCAGCGGCGATTTTCCCGCCTGCGCACTGGTGCAGGTATCCGCCCTGGCCAAGCCCGAGATCCTGGTGGAAATCCAGGGCCAGGCACGTCTGGCGGACTGACGCCATGAAAATCGTTCGCTATGCCGGCGAATCCGGCCCGGTACTGGGCCGGTTGGACGGCCAGGCCATCACGCCCTTCCTGGGCGTGGCTGACGTACAGGCGCTGTTAGGCAATGTCGTACAGGCCAGCGGCGCGGCGGTGCCGCTGGAGTCGGTGCGTCTGCTCGCGCCCATCGTCCCGCAGCGCAACGTGTTCTGCGTGGGCTGGAACTATCTCAAGCACTACGACGAAAGCAAAGGCAAGCGCGAAGGGCAGGAGGTCGAGCTACCTGAACGCCCCACCTTCTTCAGCAAGCTGCCCACTACCGTCGCCGGACCGCATGACAGCGTGCCGTTGCATGAAGCCTATACGGCCAAGCTGGACTGGGAAGTCGAGCTGGCCGTGGTGATCGGCAAGGAGGGACGCGATATCGCCGAAGCCGATGCCCTCGGCCATGTGTTCGGCTACACGGTAGCCAATGACCTCAGCGCGCGCGATCTGCAGCGCGCCCACGGCGCGCAATGGTTCAAGGGCAAGAGCCTGGACGCGACCTGCCCGATGGGGCCGGTCCTGGTCACCTCGGATGAGATCGGCGATCCGCAGAATCTTGCCCTGGGCTGCGAGGTCAATGGCGCGCGCATGCAGCACGGCCACACCCGCAACCAGATCTTCAGCGTGGCGCGTGTCATCGCCGAGCTGTCACAGGGGCTCACCCTGCTGCCAGGCGATGTCATCCTGACCGGCACGCCCGAGGGGATAGGCGCGGCCCGTCAGCCCCCTGTGTTCCTGGCTGATGGCGACGTGGTGGAGTGTTGGGTGGAAGGCATAGGCTCGTTGCGCAACGTCGTGCGTGCGGGCCTGCGCTACGCGGAATAAGCCGCCAAACGTGCGGCACCGCTGAAAAATCAAGGGGTAAAAATCATGAAGAAAACCGTATTGGCGGCCGCGCTGGCGCTGGCCAGCATGAACGCCGCCGCCGCCGACGCTTTCCCGTCGCAGCCCATGACGCTGATCGTGCCATACACCGCGGGCGGCTCCTCGGACGCGTTGGCGCGCGCGCTCACGAAGGCCATTGCCAAGAACACCGGCGCCAATATCATCGTCGAGAACCGTCCGGGCGGCAGCACTGTAATAGGTGCGCAGACCTTGCTGGGCAAGCCTGCAGACGGCAACACAGTCCTGTTGATCGCGGCGAGCTTCGTCATCAATCCTTATCTGCTGAGCCAGTTGCCTTATGACAGCGTGAAGGACTTCCAGCCCGTCACGCAGCTGGCGTCCAACCCGCATGTGCTGGTGGTCGGACCCAAGGTGCCGGCCGGCGATCTCAAGGCGTTCCTGGCGTGGGCCAAGGAACAGGGCGACAAGGCGACCTTCTCTTCGTTCGGCAATGGCTCATCGGGCCATCTGGGCTTCGAGATGCTGAAAAAACAGGCCGGCCTGGGCATGATGCATGTGCCGTACAAGGGTGCTGCGCCGGCCACCATGGCGGTGCTGAGCGGCGAAGTGGACGCGACCCTGGGGGACGTGGGCGTGGTCGCGCCGCATATCCAGGCGGGCAAGCTGCGCGCCCTGGCGGTGGCTGGAAGCGTCCGCACGCCCGCGCTGCCCGATGTGCCGACCTTCGCCGAGGCCGGCCTGCCGGGTTTCGAATCGCAAACCTGGATGGGGCTGCTGACGCGCAGTGGCGTGCCCGCGGAACGGGTGCAGCGCCTGAACCAGATGTACTCGGAAGCGCTGCAGGATGCCGACGTGCGCCAGATCCTGGCACAGCAGGGCATGGTGGCGGCGGCCTCCACTCCGGACGCGTTTGCGGCTTTCATGAAAGCGGAATCCGCCAAATACGGGCAGGCCGTCAAGGATGGCAACGTGCGCATCGACTGATGAAAGGCTGGCCCGCCCGTACCGGTCGCTATAATCGCAGCGGTCTGCGCCGGTAGCGGCGCGTGGTCAGCAACCATCACCGCATGCCCAAAACCCTTACTCCCAAGCGACTGCAGGAAGACACCGCGCCGGCGGCTTCGCTCGGCGAACAGGCGTATATCGCGATCAAGCGCATGATCCTCACGCAGGAATTGCGCGCGGGGGACCAGATCAACGTCGCGCAACTGAGCGAACAATTGTCGCTCGGCCGCAGCCCCATCCACCTGGCCATACACCGGCTGGATCGCGAAGGGCTGGTGGACATCCTGCCGCGCAAAGGCATCCTGGTCAAAGCGGAAACCATAGACAGCTTCCTGGAGTTGATTGCCGCGCGCCTGCTGGTCGAACCGCATCTGACCGGCCTGGCTGTGGACAATGCCACGCCCGCGCTGCTGGAGCGGCTGCAGGCGCTGGTGGCGGCAGGCTGGGAATGCCATGAACGCCAGGACCGGCTGGGCAGCATGGAGATCGACCGCAGGTTCCACCAGACGCTGTACCAAGCCGCCCGCAATGACATCCTGGCGGAGTTCGCTGGCAGCCTGCTGGACCGTTCCATGCGCCTATGGTTCCGACCGCCCGCGGGCAAGGCCGAAAAGCCCAATGTGGCGGAACTGGAAGATCTGTACAACATGGTCGAGCGTGGCGACAAGAAGGCTGCTGTACGCAAGATGGAGCAGCACATCGGCTCCGTGCGCGGCAAGTTCCTCTCGCGGGAATAAGCTTATAGCCGTCGCCATATGACGCGCAGGCTTGAACAAAGGCCGAATAATTCGTTGGCGTAGGGGTTGCGCGTTTTCATAATGGATCGTTCCTGAGCCGGCTTGGCCGGCGGCATTCGCGCAAGGAGCGATCCATGTCCCAGAGCAACGCGCTGCGCCGGTCCGAGGCGTATGCCGAATCCGCGACGCAAGCCTTTTCGATCCGCCCCCTGGCGGCCGTGACGGGCGCCGAAGTCGTCGGCATCGACCTGTCGCGCGAGCTGGCCCCGGCCGATTTCGCCCAGGTGCATCGCGCGCATCTGGACCATCACCTGCTGGTGTTCCGCAACCAGCGCATCACGCCACAACAGCACATCGATTTCAGCCGCCGCTTTGGCCGCCTGATGGTCCACGTGCTGCATCAGTTCCATCTGCCCGGGCATCCCGAGGTCCTGATCGTTTCCAACATCGTCGAGGACGGCAAGCCGATAGGGTTGGGCGACGCCGGCAAGTATTGGCATTCGGACATCTCGTACAAGGAGCTGCCCAGCCTGGGTTCGCTACTGCACGCGCAGGAGCTGCCTGCGCAAGGGGGCGACACGCTGTTCGCCGATATGCATGTGGCGTACGACACCCTGCCCGCCGCTTTGCGCGACGCGATCGAAGGCAAGCACGCCGTGCATTCCTATCTGGCCAAGTATGGCCAGCTGCAGAAGGAAGGCGCGTGGCGTCCCGACCTCAGCGCGCAGCAGGTGGCGCAGGTGCAGGAAGTGATTCATCCGGTGGTGCGCACCCATCCTGAAACAGGCCGCCGCGCGCTGTTCGTGAGCGAAGGCTTCACCACCCGCATCGAGGGCCTGCCCGAAGACGAGAGCCGCCAGATCCTGGACGAGCTGTACGCCCACAGCATCCGGCCCGAACACATCTACCGCCACCAATGGCAGCCGCATGACCTGGTGTTCTGGGATAACCGTTCCCTGATCCACCTGGCCGGCGGCACGCCGGACCATCTGCGCCGCAAGCTGTACCGCACCACCATCGAAGGCGACGCGCCGTTCTGACGTCCGGACCGCCGCAATTCCGCGCAAAACACTTATCCACAGGGTACGCCATGGGTTTTTCTTCCGCTCTACGTGATCGCTTGGTCCAGGCCGCCACCGGCGCTGGCCTCGCACTGGCACTTGCCGTGCTGGCGCTGGCTTCGCCGACGCCAGCCATGGCGGAAGGCCGCATCCGCATCGCCGAGCAATACGGCATCGTTTATCTGTTGTTGAACGTGGCGCGTGACCAGCAATTGATCGAAAAGCACGGCAAGGCCGACGGTGTGGATATCTCGGTCGAGTGGGCCAAGTTGTCCGGCGGCTCGGCCGTGAACGATGCGCTGCTGTCGGGAGCGGTAGATATCGCGGGGGCGGGCGTGGGACCGCTGCTGACGATCTGGGACCGCACGCGCGGCAAGCAGAACGTGAAGGGCGTGGCTTCGCTGGGCAACTTTCCCTATTACCTGGTCAGCAACAATCCCAACGTGAAGACGATCGCCGACTTCACCGACAAGGATCGCATCGCGGTGCCGGCGGTGGGCGTGTCGGTGCAATCGCGCGTGCTGCAACTGGCGTCGGCCAGGCTGTGGGGCGATGCGCAGTTCAACAAGCTGGACAAGATATCCGTTGCCTTGCCGCATCCGGACGCGGCCGCCGCCATCATCGCGGGCGGCACGGAAATCACCGGGCATTTCGGCAACCCGCCCTTCCAGGAGCAGGAACTCGCCGGGAATCCCAATGCGCGCATCGTGCTCAATTCCTATGACGTGCTGGGCGGACCCAGTTCGTCGACGGTGCTGTTCGCCACCGAGAAGTTCCGCAAGGAAAACCCCAAGACCTACAAGGCGTTCCAGGCCGCGCTGAAGGAAGCGGCGCAGTTTGCCGCCGCCAATCCGGAACAGGCTGCGGACACCTATCTGCGCGTCACCGGGGCCAAGCTGGATCGCGACTTCCTGATCAAGGTGATCAAGAACCCCGACGTGCAATTCAAGCTGGAGCCGCAGAATACCTACGCGCTGGCTGAATTCATGCACAAGGTGGGCGCGATCAAGAATGCCCCGGCAAGTTGGCGCGACTACTTCTTCGACGATGCCATCATCGCGCAAGGCAGCTGAGATGGGACTGAGCGCCGCAGCCCCTGTGGATAACACCGAAAAGGCCGCGCCTTTGCTGGCTGTGGATAAGGTGTCGATCGAATACAAGACACGTGAACGGCGCGTGCGCGCCACGCATCAGGTCAGTTTCGACGTGCATGATGCCGAGCGCTTCATCCTGCTGGGCGCATCCGGTTGCGGCAAGTCCACGCTGCTCAAGGCGATTGCGGGCTTCATCGAGCCGACCGAAGGCCGCATCGCTGTCGATGGCAAGACCGTGCGTGGCCCCGGGCCCGATCGCATCGTGGTGTTCCAGGAATTCGACCAATTGCCGCCGTGGAAGACGCTGCGCCAGAACGTGGCGTTTCCGCTGGTGGCCTCGCGCAAGCTCGGCAGGCGCGAGGCCGACGAGCGCGCCATGCACTACCTGGACAAGGTCGGGCTGTCCGCGTTCGCCGACGCCTATCCGCACACCCTCTCTGGCGGCATGAAGCAGCGCGTGGCCATTGCCCGCGCCCTGGCCATGCAGCCGCGCGTACTGCTGATGGACGAGCCCTTCGCGGCGTTGGACGCCTTGACGCGGCGGCGCATGCAGGAAGAACTGTTGGCATTGTGGGAAGACGTGCGCTTCACGCTGCTGTTCGTCACGCATTCGATCGAAGAGGCATTGGTGCTGGGCAGCCGCGTGCTGCTGCTGTCGCCGCATCCGGGACGCGTGCGCGCGGAACTGAACGCCCATGCTTTCGGGCTGCACAGCCAGGGCTCCGTCGCCTTCCAGTCGGCCTCCAGGCGCATCCACGACCTGCTGTTCGACGTGGCGCCGGCTGAACAGCCCGCCGAACGGGCTGCGGCCTGAAGGAAACACGCATGAGCACTGCCTACGCGGGCGCCGTCCCCGTCCGCCCCGAAGTGGAGTACCAACTGCCGCCCCTGCCGCCGCAAGCGGCCGAAACGCCCCTGCCCTGGCATGAACGCCTGTGGCAGCACGCCAGCCTGCGCAAGCTGGCGATCCTGGCGCTGCTGGCGGGCATCTGGGAGCTGGCGGCGCGCTATACCGATAACGATCTGCTGCTGCCCAGCGCTACGCAGACGGCGGTGGCCTTCGTGCAAGGTATCGCCGGCGGCGAGTTGCTGGCGCGCGCGGGACAATCATTGCGGGTGCTGGCGCAGGGCTATGCAGCCGGCGTGGCGCTGGCATTTGTCCTGACCACGCTGGCGGTGTCGACGCGCTTCGGGCGCGATTTGCTGTCCACCCTGACCGCCATGTTCAACCCCCTGCCCGCCATCGCGCTATTGCCGCTGGCGCTGCTGTGGTTCGGCCTGGGCGAAGGCAGCCTGGTGTTCGTGCTGATCCATTCGGTGCTGTGGGCGCTGGCGCTGAATACCTATGCGGGCTTTCTGGGGGTGTCGGAGACCCTGCGCATGGCGGGCCGCAATTACGGCCTGAGCGGCCTGCGCTATGTGTTGCAGATCCTGGTGCCCGCCGCCTTGCCGGCCATCCTGGCGGGACTGAGGATAGGCTGGGCGTTTGCGTGGCGCACGCTGATCGCGGCGGAACTGGTGTTCGGCGCTTCCAGCGGCAAGGGCGGTCTGGGCTGGTACATCTTCCAGAACCGCAACGAGTTATACACAGATCGCGTGTTCGCGGGGCTGGCGGCGGTGGTGATCATCGGCCTGCTTGTGGAAAACCTGGTGTTCGATATCGTGGAGCGTTTGACTGTCCGGCGTTGGGGCATGCAGCGCTGATTGCCCGACGCGCAGAGCGAGATTGCGAGCACAAAAAAAGGCGGCCCGGATGGGCCGCCTTATGCATGGGCGCGTCGCGGATTACAGCTTCAGTCCCAGCGCCTTGGCCACGCCGGCGGCGTACGCCGGATCGGCTTTGCGGAAGTGTTCCAGCTGGCGGCGCTGGATTTCTTCCGGCACGCCGGCCATGTGGCGGCCGATGTTGCCGAACAGCAGCTCTTGCTGCGCAGGCGTCATCAGGCGGAACAAGGCGCCCGGCTGCGAGTAATAGTCATCGTCCACGCGATGGTTCCAGCGCGCCGCGGCCTGGCCGTCCAGCGCCAGGGGCGGCTCGCCCGCCGACGGGGTTTCCTTCCACTCGCCCGCGCTGTTGGGCTCGTAGTTCAGCGTCGCCCCGGCGTTGCCGTCGACGCGGCCCGCGCCGTCGCGGTGAAAGCTATGGAACGGGCAGCGCGGCGCGTTCACCGGGATCTGGTGGTGGTTGATGCCCAGACGGTAGCGGTGCGTGTCGCCATACGAGAACAGGCGGCCCTGCAGCATCTTGTCCGCCGAAAAACCGATGCCCGGGACCACGTTGGCCGGCGTAAAGGCGGCTTGTTCCACTTCGGCGAAGTAGTTCTCGGGGTTCTTGTTCAGTTCCAGCACGCCGACTTCGATCAGCGGATAGTCGCCGTGCGGCCAGACCTTGGTGAGATCGAAGGGATTGATGTGGTAAGTCGCCGCTTCGGCCTCGGGCATGATCTGCACCTTCAGCGTCCACTTCGGGAAATTGCCCTGCTCGATGTTCTGGAACAGGTCGCGCTGCGAGCTTTCGCGGTCATGGGCGACCACTTGCGCAGCTTCCTCGTCGCTCAGACAGGCGATGCCCTGCTGCGACTTGAAGTGGAACTTCACGTAGAAGCGCTCGCCGTTCTTGTTGATGAAGCTGAACGTATGCGAACCAAAACCGTGCTGCTGGCGCAGGTTGGCGGGAATGCCGCGGTCGCTCATCAGGGTCGTGACCTGGTGCAGCGATTCGGGATTGAGCGACCAGAAGTCCCAGGCGGCGGTGGCGTTGCGCAGGTTGGTCTTGGGGTCGCGCTTCTGGGTGTGGATGAAGTCGGGGAATTTCAGCGGGTCGCGGATGAAGAAGACCGGCGTGTTGTTGCCCACCAGATCCCAGTTGCCTTCCTCGGTGTAGAACTTGATGGCGAAGCCGCGCACATCGCGCTCCGCGTCCGCCGCGCCGCGTTCGCCGGCCACGGTAGAGAAGCGCAGGAACAGCGGAGTCTGCTTGCCGACCTGGGAAAAAATGTTGGCGCGGGTATAGCGCGAAATGTCGTGGGTGACGGTGAAAGTGCCGTAGGCGCCCGAGCCCTTGGCGTGCACCACGCGTTCGGGGATGCGCTCGCGGTCGAAATGAGCGAGCTTTTCAATCAGCCAGAAGTCCTCCAACAGCGCTGGCCCGCGCGGGCCGGCGGTCAGCGTGTTGTTGTTGTCGGCCACCGGCGCGCCTGCGGCGGTGGTCAGATGCGTCTTCTTGTCGGTCATAGCACACTCCCTATGAAATGCTGGAATGCGGGGGGCCGCTGTGGGCCCCGCGCCGTGTCTGGGATAACCCCGGCATTGCCGGCCTGGGGCTATCTCCGACACATCATAGGGGTCTTGCCTTACAGTGTGAAGTTGATTGATCTATAAGACTTGATAAAGAATAACTATCAAGAAAATCGCGAATCGGCATGGCGCATGCCGCGAAGACGAAAAAAAACCGGTCCGCATGGGACCGGTTTCCTGTGCAAGTGCGGATATCAGCGGTTGGCTGCGGCTTCCGTCTTGCGCTGCATGGCGCGGGTGATGGACCACTGTTGTGCGATCGACAAGGTGTTGTTGACGCACCAGTAGAGCACCAGGCCGGCCGGGAAGAAGAACATCATCCCGCCGAACACCAGCGGCATGATCATCATGACCTTGGCCTGGATGGGGTCCGGAGGCGTCGGGTTCAGTTTGATCTGCAGGAACATGGTGGCCATCATGATGGCGGGC
>NZ_DATCUY010000063.1:0-14406 GCF_036567245.1 Achromobacter sp.
CCAACGGCGTCGCCAGCCCTTGCGGCAAGGCCTCGCTGAACTCCAGCACACAGGCGCGGCGGGCGGCGGCCTGCACGTCGGCATCGGTAGCGTCGGGGCGGCCCAGACGGATGTTGTCGGCGATGGAGCCGGCCAGCAGCTGCGGCTTTTGTCCGATCAGCGCCACGCGTTGACGCAGCGCCGCCTCGTCCCATTCGGGCAGAGGCATGCCATCGATACGGATGTCACCGTGGAACGGACGCAGCCGCGCAATCGCCTCGACCAGCGAGGATTTGCCGATGCCGCTGGGACCCATCAGCGCGGCGTGTTCGCCCGGCGCCAACGTCAGGCCGGCTTGATACAACACCGCCTGGCTGCGGCCTGGGGCCTCCAGGCTCATGTCCGCGATGGCAAGGGCTACGCCCGCGACCAGGCGTTCGGGAGTGCGTCCTGGGCCTGCGGCGGTGCCTGCCGCATTTCTCGGACCCGACGTCGCGCCGTCTGCCGCATCGCCGTCCTGCGGCAAGCCATCGAACAGCAAGGATATCTGCGACACCGCCGCCAACGCAGCCGCGCGGTCGTGATAATGCGCCGCGAACTGGCGCAACGGCGCGTAGACCTCCGGCGCCATCAGCAGACAGAACAATCCAGCCTGCAAAGTCAGCGGCGACCAGCGCAGGTCCAGGAATCCCAGATAGGTCAATCCGATGTAGACCGCCACCCCGGCCACGCCCAGCGCCGCGAAAAACTCCAGCACAGCCGACGAAAGAAAGGCAATGCGCAGCACCGACATCGTGCGCTGGCGCAGCGCGTCGCTGGCCGCCACGACCGACGCGGCTTCAGCCTCGGCGCGGCCGTAGAGCTTCAAGGTGGACAGGCCGCGCAGCCGGTCAGCAAAAAAACCCGACAGGCGGGCGAAGGCGCGCAGATGCCTGCGGCTGGCACCCTCGGCGCCCCAGCCCACCAGGGCCATGAACAGAGGTATCAGAGGCGCGGTGATCAGCAGGACCAGTCCGGCGATCACGTCCATCGGCAGCAGCACCACGGCAAACGCGACAGGCAGCATGGCGGCCGCGGCCATGGCGGGCAGGTACTTGGCAAAGAACCCGTCCAGGGCTTCGACCTGGTCCACCACTGCGCTGGCCAGCTCCCCGGAGGCCTGCCCCCGGCTCCAGTACGGACCCTTTTGCACCAGGCGCCCGAAAAGCGATAGCCGCACGTGGCGCTTGATGCGCTCGGCCGCGTCCGCGCCCGCGCGCTCGCCGGCCCAGGTAATACAGGCGCGCAGCAGCATGAGCCCGGCAATGCCCAGGATGTCGCCTAGCAGTTCCTGCCGGGGCACTTGCCTGACGATGGCCGCGTCGAGCACGCTGGCCAGCAGCCAGGCCTGCACGACCAGCAAGACGCCGCTCAGCAGGGGCGCGGCGCCCGCCAGCATCAGCGGCAGCCTGGCCGTCTTGGCGAGCGCCATCAACCACCGCGACTGTGCGCGCGGCGGTTTGTTCAGGGTTGCCGAAGGATCGTGCTCGACGCTGCTGGTACCGCCGCTCACGCGTCCTCGCGGCTGGCGCGCGGGTCATGCGTATGACCCTCGCGCAGCTCGAACCACATTGCATTCAGGATGGCGAAGGCACACGCCAGGCCCAGACCGAGTATCCACGAGAAATACCACATGGTGGAGGCTCCTTTATCAGTATGAGTTGGGCGTGTCGCCCACCGATTCGTGGGTGACTTTTCCGCGCATGACGCGGTACACCCACGAGGTGTAGACCGTGATGAGCGGCAGGAAAATGGCGACCGCGATCACCATGATCCACAGCGTCAAGTGGCTGGACGAACCATCCCAGATGGTCAGGCCGGCCTGCGGCTTCGTCGACGAAGGCATGATGAACGGGAACAGCGAAAATCCCACCGTCAGAATCACGCCGGCGATCGAAATTGCGGATGCCAGGAACGACAGCACATTGGCGCGCACGGTCAGCAGCAATGCCACCAGCAAGGCGCCGCCCACGCCCAGCGCGGGCGCGATCCACATCAGCGGCCACTTGGCGTAATTGGCCATCCAGGCGCCGTTCTGCACCGTCACGGTCTTGAGCATCGGATCCGACGGACCGGCCATGTCCACCGCGCTGGTGATGACATGGCCGGGAACTCCGCCCGCCACCCAAAAGCCGCCCGCCGCGAACAGCGCCGCCGTCAGCAAAGCGCACAGCCGGCCCCAGTTGCGGGCCCGCGACGAGATCGGGTCTTCCGTGCGCCAGGCCAGCAGCACGGCGCCGTGCATGGCCAGCATCACCACGCTGAGCACGCCAGCCAAGAGCGCGAACGGCATGAACAGCTGGTAGAAATGTCCTTCATAGATCGGACGCAGGGTCACAGGATCGAAGGTGAACGGCACGCCCAGGATGATGTTGCCCATGGCCACGCCGAACACCAGCGAAGCCACCACGCCTGAGAAACAGAGCACGCCGTCCCAACGGTTGCGCCAGCTGGTGCCTTCCATCTTGCTGCGGTACTTGAAACCCACCGGCCGCAGGATCAGCGCGATCAGCACCAGCATCATCGCCAGGTAGAAGCCGGAGAACGACGCGGCGTACAACAAGGGCCAGGCGGCGAAAATGGCGCCGCCTGCCGTGATGAGCCAGACCTGGTTGCCTTCCCAGACCGGCCCCACCACGTTGATCACCACCCGACGCTCGATGTCGGTCTTGGCGACCACGGGCAGCAGCGCGGCCACGCCCAGGTCGAAGCCATCCATGACGGCGAAGCCGATGAGCAAGGCACCCAGGAGCACCCACCAGACCACGCGCAGCGTGCCGTAGTCGAAAGGAATAAGAGTATCCATCGCTGTCTCTCCCTCAGGCTCGCACCGCGGCGCGGACAGGATCGGCGGCGGCAGTGCCGGGCGCCGGCCCATCGGATTTCGGTCCCGCCTTCACGGCATGCAGCATCACCTTCACGCCGATGATCAGCAGCACCGTGTACAGCACCAGGAATATCGTCAGGCTGATGGCCAGGTCGACGATGGTCAGGCCGGAAGCCGCGTAGTAGGTCGGCAGGACGCCTTCGATCACCCAGGGCTGGCGGCCGTATTCGGCCACGAACCAGCCGCTTTCGATGGCCACCCAGGGCAGCGGCAAACTCCACAGCGCCACCTTGAGCAGGCCACGCCGGCTGTCCAGCCGCCCGCGCGAGGCCAGCCAGAACGCCACGCCGAAGAACAGGATCAGGTACATGCCCACCGCCACCATGATGCGGAACGCCCAGAACAGCGGCGCGACGTTGGGCACGGTATCGACCGCGGCCTTCTTGATGTCGTCCTCGGTGACCTTGCTCATGTCAGGCTGGTAGCGCTTGACCAGCAGCGCATAGCCCAGGTCAGGCCAGGTCTTGTCGAAGACCATGCGCGCGTCCACGTCCTTGGGATTGGCGCGGATCTTCTGCAGCGCTTCATAGGCCACCATGCCGTCGCGGATGCGGTTTTCGGCGCGCCGGATCAGGTCGTCGATGCCCAGCAGCGGCGTGGTGAGCGAACGCGTGCCGATGATGCCCATGACGTAGGGGATCTCGATCGCGAAGTCGTTCTTGCGCTCGGCCTGGTTGGGAATGGCGATCAGGTTGAAGGACGCGGGGGCCGGCTCGGTGTGCCACATGGACTCGATGGCCGCGATCTTCATCTTCTGGTGTTCAGTGGTGAGGTAGCCGCTTTCGTCCCCCAGCACCACGACCGACAGCGCCGAGGCCAGGCCGAAGCTGGCGGCGACCGCCATCGAGCGCTTGGCCAGATCGATGTGGCGGCCCTTCAGCAGATACCAGGCGCTGATCGACATGACGAACATGGCGCCAGCGACGTAGCCCGCGCTGACCGTGTGCACGAACTTGGCCTGAGCCACCGGGTTGAAGATTACCGCGGCGAAGTCGGTCATCTCCATGCGCATGGTATCGGGATTGAAGATCGAACCGACCGGATTCTGCATCCAGCCGTTGGCGATCAGGATCCACAACGCCGAGAAGTTGGTGCCGAACGCCACCAGCCAGGTCACCATCAGGTGGCTGACCTTGGACATGCGGTTCCAGCCGAAGAAGAACAGGCCGACGAAGGTGGCTTCCAGGAAGAAGGCCATCAACCCTTCGAGCGCCAGCGGCGCGCCGAAGATGTCGCCCACGTAATGGCTGTAGTAGGACCAGTTCATGCCGAACTGGAACTCCATCACGACGCCCGTGGCGACGCCCAATGCGAAGTTGATGCCGAAGAGCGTGCCCCAGAACATGGTCATCCGCTTCCAGATGGGGCGGCCGGTCATGACGTACACGCTTTCCATGATGGCCAGGATGAACGACAGGCCGAGCGTGAGGGGGACGAAGAGGAAGTGGTAGAGCGCGGTCGCGGCAAACTGGAATCGCGACAGATTTACGACGTCGAGATCAATCATTGGGTCGCTCCCAAGCAGTTGAGGTGCCGCGGCAACCGGCATGGTTCCCAGGCCGTCTCTCGCGCCATGTTACGAGCGTTGCATACAACTTCATAGAGGTTTCCTGAAAAATCGGGGCGGATCAAGGTCAGCCCTTGCCCCGCAATTTGCCGGCGAAACCCAGCACCTTCTGCACTTTCGAACCGAGCTTCATCAGGTTCTGCAGGGTTTCTGGCGGCAGACGTTGAACCTCATCGAACCATCCCGTGGACAGTTCGATGAGCTCCAGCATTTCGTTCATGCGTTGTTGCGCATAGGCCTCATCGGGCCCTGACGGGGGTTCCAGCAGGGTGTCCCGCAACAGGGTCAGCGTGGGATCGATTTCGCGCTTGCGTTTTTCTTCCATCAGGATGCGGAAGATCTCCCAGACATCCTTGGGAGTTTCGAAGTAGTCGCGGCGGTCGCCGACTTGATGGATGAGCTTGACCAGGCGCCAGGATTGCAACTCCTTCAGCCCGAGGCTGACGTTGGAGCGCGAAAAGCCGAGCGTCTCGGCGATGTCGTCGGCATTCAGCGGCTTGGGCGACAGGAACAGCAAGGCGTAGATCTGGCCGACCGTGCGATTCACGCCCCATCGGCTGCCCATTTCACCGAAATGCAGGACGAAGCGTTCGTTTTGAGGGGACAGGGCCATGGATCGAGCTACACCGGCAAAGTCAGGGCTCCGGCCCTGGAAGATAAAAACAGTTACACCGCTTTCAGAAATTCCTGAAATTATCGAACAAACTATGCGAAAGCGCAAACCACACTGGCCGCAGGGGCATGGGCGCAAGACTTCGCGTCGCAGCGGCGACGGCCTGTCTTCCGGATTGCCGCGCCCAAGCGAAAGCGGCCACCAGCCCGTGGGCTGGTGGCCGCTTGATCAGGCGAAAAGAGGGGTCAGCCGGCCTTGATGGACACGGCCGCCGACACCCGCTTGGCCTTGGCCCGGGCCGCCGCCACGTCTGCAGCCACGGCCAGGCCCACGCCCATGCGGCGCTTGACGAAGGATTCGGGCTTGCCGAAGAGGCGGATATCGGTACCGGGTTCAGCCAGCGCCTCGGCCACGTTGTGGAACGAGACCGCGGCGGCCTCGACGCCGCCGTAGATGACGCTGCTGGCGCCAGGCTGGCGCAGACTGGTGTCCACAGGCAGCCCCAGGAGCGCCCGGGCATGCAGTTCGAATTCGTTCTGGACCTGCGTGATCATGGTCACCATGCCGGTGTCGTGCGGGCGCGGGCTGACTTCAGAGAACCAGACCTGGTCGCCGGCCACGAACAATTCCACCCCGAAAATGCCCAGGCCGCCCAGGTTGGACGTAACCGCCAGCGCGATTTCCCGGGAGCGCTCCAGGGCGGCGGGAGACATCGGGTGCGGCTGCCAGCTTTCCACGTAGTCGCCGTCAACCTGCTTGTGGCCGATGGGTTCGCAGTAGCGGGTTTCGACCTGGCCGTCGGCGCCGCGGGCGCGGACGGTCAACAGGGTGATTTCGTAATCGAAGCGGATGAAGCCTTCGACGATGGCGCGCCCGCCGCCCACCCGGCCGCCCTCCTGGGCGTAGCGCCAGGCGGATTCGACGTCGTCGACGCTCTTGATCACGGACTGGCCCTTGCCCGAGGAGGACATGACCGGCTTGATGACGCAGGGATAGCCGATGCCGCCGTCGATGGCGGCGCGCAGTTCTTCCTCGGTGTCGACAAAGCGGTAGGGCGAGGTCGGCAACCCCAGGGTCTCTGCCGCCAGGCGGCGGATGCCCTCGCGGTTCATGGTCAATTGGGCCGCGCGCGCGGTCGGGGTGACCCGGGCCACGCCCGCCGCCTCCAGCTCCACCAGCAAATTGGTGGCAATGGCTTCGATTTCGGGGACAATAACGTGGGGCCGTTCCTGTTCGATGACCTTGCGCAGGGCCTGCGGGTCCGTCATCGAGACCACATGCGCCCGGTGCGCCACCTGGTGGCCCGGAGCGTCGGCATACCGATCCACTGCAATGACTTCCACACCCAGCCGCTGCAGGGCAATGATGACCTCTTTGCCCAATTCGCCGGACCCGAGCAGCATGACGCGGGTGGCCAAGGGGGACAGGGGCGTGCCAAGGACGGGGCTAGAAATGCTGGACATGGAGCGAGCCTGGAAAAAAAAGTTGGAAAGCCGTTGAAATGACCCGCCAGCATGCCATACGCCCTTTCCGGGGGCAAACCCGCATACTGATATTAAAATCCATGTATGACTGACCATCCCACAACATCGTCCGAGACCGCGCTGGCATCTGCGCGCAGAACGCTGCAGATTGAATGCCAGGGCCTGATGGACCTGTCGGCCCGGCTGGACGACAGCTTCACGCAGACCGTCGCGATGCTGCTGGCCTGCCGCGGCCGGGTGGTTGTCAGCGGCATCGGCAAGACCGGCCACGTCGCCCGCAAGATCGCGGCGACGCTGGCCTCGACCGGCACGCCCGCCTTTTTCGTACACGCCGCCGAGGCCGTCCACGGCGATCTGGGCATGATCACCCAGGATGACGTCCTGATCGCGATCTCGTATTCGGGCTCCGGCCAGGAACTGTTGACGATACTTCCCGTCGCCCGCCGCATGGGCGCCAAGCTGGTCGCCATTACCGGCAATCCGCAGTCCGAACTGGCGCGGCTGGCCGACGTCCATCTGGACGCCAGCGTGGCCCAGGAAGCCTGCCCCCTGAATCTGGCGCCCACGGCGAGCACCACCGCGGCGCTGGCCTTGGGCGACGCCCTGGCGGTCGCCTGCCTGGAGGCCCGCGGCTTCAGCCCGCAGGATTTTGCCCGATCGCACCCGGGCGGCGCCCTCGGCCGCCGTCTGCTGACCCACGTGCGCGACGTCATGCGCAAAGGCGACGCCCTGCCCATCGTCCAGGCCGGTACGCCGGTCTCGCAGGCGCTCGAGGTCATGTCCGCCAAAGGCATGGGCATGACCGTCGTGACCGACGCGCAACGCCGCCCCGTGGGCATCTTCACCGACGGCGACCTGCGCCGCCTGATCGCCCGGCACGGCGACATCCGCAGCCTGACGGTGGACGCCGGCATGACACGCTCGCCGCGCAGCATCACCCCCGACGCGCTGGCCGTCGAGGCCGCCCAGCACATGGACAAACAACGGCTAAACCAGATGCTTGTGCTGGACCGCGACGGCGCTTTGCTCGGCGCCCTGCACATGCATGATCTGATGGCCGCTAAAGTGGTATGACTATGACTCTTTCTGCTCCCGTGACGCATCCGGCCGAAGCGCTGGTCCTGGCCCGCATCCCCGCCGGCGTGCGCGAACGCGCCGCCGCCGTGCGTCTCATGGTGTTCGACGTCGATGGGGTACTGACCGACGGCAGCCTCTATTACGGCGAAAACGGAGAACTCCAAAAACGCTTCAATGCGCTGGACGGCCATGGACTGCGCCTGCTGATGGAAGGCGGTCTGAAGGTGGCCCTGATGACCGGACGCTCCGGCCCTATCGTGGCCCGCCGCGCAGCCGAGCTGGGCATCGCCGAGGTCATCCAGGGCGTCCGTGACAAGGGCGGCGCGCTGGCCGAACTTGCGCAGCGTTCCGGTGTCCAACTGAATCAGGCCGGCTACATGGGCGATGACATCATCGACCTGCCGGCCCTGCAGCGCGCCGGCTTCGCCGCCAGCGTGCCGAACGCGCCGGGCTATGTCAGCCAGGCCGCCCACTGGGTGTCGACCCATAGCGGCGGCAACGGCGCCGTGCGCGAATGCTGCGACCTGCTGCTGGCTGCCCAGGGGCGCCTGGGCGCATTCCTGGCGGCGCCAGGCCTGCTCGGCCCGGGCGCCATCCAATGATTGCCAGGACAACCCATACGCCCTTGCGGCAGACCCAATGAAAGAACGTTTTCCTTCCCTGATCGCGCTGTTCCTGCTGCTGGTGCTGGTCGCCAGCTCGTGGTGGGCGGCGGATTACGCGCAGCGGGCCATCCAGACGGATCCACCGCGCCGCGTCACCCACGAGATGGACGCCTGGTCGCGCGACTTCGTGATGCTGCGCACCGATCCCGCCGGCCGCCCCATCAACCGGCTGGAAGGCGAATATGCGGAACATTTCCCCGATGACGACTCCTACCACGTGACCTCGCCGCGCGCGGTGGGCCAGCGAGAGCACAACCCCATTACCGTGGCTGTCTCGAAGACCGCGGTGATGGAGCAAGGCGGCAAGCGCATCGTCATGAACGGCAACGCCCACGTGCGCCGCCAACCGGACGCCGACAACGATCTGCTGGACGTGCGCAGCCAGCAGCTGATCATCCTGCCCGATGACGACGTGGTCTACACCGACCTGCCGGCGGAAGTCATCAAGGGCCGTTCGCGCATGAACGGCACGGGCATGCACTACAACAACAAGACGCGCCAACTGCAGGTTTCGGCATCGACCGATGTGGAAATTGCCGGTTCCGAAGGCAAGCAGCAACGCCGGACCGAAATTCCCGCCAACAACACTGACCAGAAAAAACCATGACCGACCTCCGGATTCTCCTTGCCCCGACGACCCGCTTGCTCGGCGCCATCCTGCTGACGGCTTCAGCGCTGGCTCCGGCCCATGCCGCGGATCCGGCGCCCAAGGCAGCGACGCCGGCTGAAGAGCCCAGCACGCTGATCCTGTCGGATACCCTGCACTACGACGACGTGAAGAAGAAGAGCGTCTTCACGGGCAACGTCAACATGACGCGCGGCCTCATGACCCTGACGTCCGACGTGCTGGAAATGAACGAAGACGCGCAAGGCAACCAGTTCGGCACGGCCACCGCCAACAAGGGCAAGATCGTGACCATCCGCCAGGAACGTCCGGAAACCTTCGAACTCATCGAAGGCACCGGCCTGCGCGCCGAATACGACGGCACCAAGAGCACCTTCGACCTGATCGGCCAGGCTGTCGTGACCCGCTACGTCTGTGGAAAACCGTTCGACACCATTCGCGGCGAACGGGTACGCTACAACGAGAAGACCGGCACCTACGAAGCCCATGGCGGCCCCAACTCCGCCGCGGCCGGCGGTCGGGTCCGCTCCGTGGCTGAACCGCGCGCCAAATCGGATGCCGCCATCGCCGAATGCCGCAAGCAACAGGCAGCCAAGAAGGGGCGTTGAACGCCTCCCATGCAACACCACTCGCAGCCACGATGAACCAACCTTCAGTGCCGACTCCGGTAACCTCCGCCCCCTCGGGCATCAAGCAGGGCAGCCTGCGCGCAACCGGTTTGCGCAAGACCTATAACGGCCGGACCGTGGTGCAGGACGTGTCCCTGTCCGTGGTCAGCGGCGAAGTGGTCGGTCTGCTCGGCCCCAACGGCGCGGGCAAGACCACCAGCTTCTACATGATCGTGGGCCTGGTGCCCGCGGACGCCGGCCGCATCGAAATCGACGGTTCCGTCATCACCTCGATGCCGATCCACAAGCGCGCACACATGGGCCTGTCGTATCTGCCCCAGGACGCTTCCGTGTTCCGCCGCCTGACGGTGGAGCAAAACATCCGCGCCGTGCTAGAGCTGCAACTGGGGCCGGATGGACGTCCGCTGTCCACGCCCAAGATCAACGAGCAGATGGAATCCCTGTTGGAAGAGCTGCAGATCGGCCACATCCGCAGCAACGCCGCCATCTCCCTCTCCGGCGGCGAACGCCGCCGCGTGGAAATCGCGCGCGCGCTGGCCACCAGCCCGCGCTTCATCCTGCTGGACGAGCCCTTCGCCGGCGTCGATCCCATCGCCGTCATCGAGATTCAGCGCATCGTGCGGTTCCTCAAGGGACGCGGCATCGGCGTGTTGATCACCGACCACAACGTGCGCGAAACCCTGGGCATCTGCGACCGCGCCTACATCATCAGCGAAGGCAAGGTTCTGACCGACGGCCACCCCGATGAAATCGTGGGCGACCCGGCCGTGCGCCGGGTCTATCTGGGAGAGCACTTCCGCATGTGATGCGGCCCTGGGGAAGACCCCTAGGCGCCGCCTGCGCCCGGGCGCATGCACCCAGGGGGCTCAGCCATAAAAATGCCATGAACTTGCGCTAGGTCAGCTTGTTTTATCGGCCCGAGTCTATACACTAGTACCAAACGAACCCGCTCAATCAAGGAGAACGCCTAACGAATCAGCCGCGCTTTTCGCGCACCCTTTTTTCCTCTTTTAGAAGGAGAGCACACTATGAACCTGAGCATCTGCGGTCGTCACCTCGACGTCACCCCGGCCATCCGGGAATATGTCATGAACAAACTGGCGCGAGTGCTGCGGCATTTCGATCACGTCATCGATACCCAGGTCATGCTCTCGGTAGAGCCCCTGCGGCATAGAGCCGAAATCACCATGCGTCTAAGCGGTAAGGACATTCATTGTGAAGCAACCGATGAAAACCTCTATGCAGCCATAGACCTTCTTGCTGACAAAGTCGACCGTCAGGTCATCAAGCACAAGGACAAGGTACGAAGTCACACGGCGGAGTCCGTGAAGCGGCAAGCGGCGAATCTCACGCCACCCCAGCAGTAACGCGCTTCATGACCACTCGCACTGCGAGACTAGCTAAACAGCGATTCTAGAAATCCTGCCTAAGTCCCGGTGTCCCGCTAGACGCAACGTCCAGCCGGGGCATCGGCAAACTGCCCTCCCGTAGCCTCCCCCTTCTTTGTCCCCCATTCCCGGTTCCGCCGGCGATTCCGTTTTCCCCGATTTCCGGCGTTTCCCGAGGCGCAGCCCTGCCGCCAGGCGCAAGAATGCCCACAATCCGCCGCTATCGGTCTATGCTGTCGCTCTTGCCGCCCCATGATGCGACCGTGCCGGGCACGACGTCGCAGAGGCCGATTATTGCAGTGCATCATATAACCATATAATGATCCGATGAATCATTTGTCGCGCATCCTACCCGCCGGCAACGTCGTGCTCGATATGCTCGCAACGAGCAAGAAACGTGCGTTCGAACAGGCCGGCCTTCTCTTTGAAAACAACCATGGCCTGGCGCGCGCGCTCGTGTTCGACAGCCTGTTCGCCCGGGAACGCCTGGGCTCCACCGCGCTCGGTCAGGGCGTGGCGGTTCCGCATGGCCGCGTGAAGGGCCTGGAGCAGGCCCTGGCGGCCTTCATCCGCCTGGCCCAGCCCATCACCTTCGATGCGCCGGACGGGCAGCCCGTGTCGATGCTGCTCTGTTTGCTGGTGCCGGAAACGGCCACGCAGCAGCACTTGGACATTCTGGCCGAACTGGCGCAGCTCATGTCGAACAAGGCCTTGCGCGAAGCCCTGGCCACAGAGCCCGATCCGGCTGTCGTCCACAAGATGCTGACGACCGGCCAACTCTGAACTCCTCGCGGAAACGCTGCCATGCTCACGGTGCAGGAACTCGTCGACGACAACGCCGACAAAATCCCCTTTAACTGGATTTCCGGCCAAGGCGCCGCGGACCGCGCAATACCCGACGACGGCATGTCGGCCGCGGACCTCGTCGGCCACTTGAACCTGATCCACCCATCCCGCATCCAGGTGTTCGGGCAGGAAGAGCTGGCGTACTACACCCGCTTCGATCTGCGCCGCCGCATGCACCACATGGACGAGCTGCTGATCGGCGGGGTGCCCGCCATCCTGCTGGCCGACGGCCTGACCCCGCCGCAAGACCTCATCGACCAGTGCGACCAGCATCAGGTACCGCTCTTGTCCACGCCAGTGGCAGCCGCGCAGCTGATCGACCTGCTGCGCATCTACCTGGGCAAGAAGCTGGCGCCCACCACCACCGTGCACGGCGTGTTCCTGGACGTGCTGGGACTGGGCGTGCTGATCACCGGCGAATCCGGCCTGGGCAAAAGCGAACTGGCGCTGGAGCTGATCTCGCGCGGACACGGTCTGGTGGCGGACGACGCCGTGGAGTTCTCGCGCACCGCCCCCAACATGATCGAAGGCCACTGTCCGCAACTGCTGCAGAACCTGCTGGAAGTGCGCGGCCTGGGCCTGCTCGATATCCGCACCATCTTCGGCGAGACCTCCGTGCGCCGCAAGATGCGCCTCAAGCTCATCGTGCATCTGGTGCGCGCCACCGCGCAGGACAAGTTCGAACGCCTGCCGCTGCAGGACATCACGCAGGACATGCTGGGCCTGCCGGTGCGCAAGGTCATGCTGCAAGTGGCAGCCGGCCGCAATCTGGCGGTGCTGGTGGAAGCCGCCGTGCGCAACACGATACTGAAGCTGCGCGGCATCGACACGCTGGGCGAATTCATGGAACGCCAGGCCATGGCGATCCTGCAAAGCAGCAAGTAGACGCGGCGTCCGGGCACCTTGAGCCTGTATGAAAACCTGGCCGCCGAGATCGCCAAGTCGATCCGCGACGGCGTGCTGTGCGCGGGCGACAAGCTGCCCTCCGTGCGGGACGCATGCGCCGCGCGCGGCCTCAGCCCGTCGACGGTGTTCCAGGCCTACTATCTGCTGGAAGCACGCGGCCTGATCCGCGCCCAGCCGCGTTCCGGTTATTACGTCAACGCACCCGCCGCCTCCCTGCCGCCAGAACCCGGCGCCTCCAGTCCGGACGGCGAATCGACGGAACTCGCGATCAGCGAGCGCATCTTCGACATCCTGGGCTCCGTGCGCAACCGCGACGTGACGCCGCTAGGCTCCGCCTTCCCTTCCCCGCTGCTGTTTCCGCTGCCGCGCCTGGCTCAGGCGATGGCCGCGCACCTAAAGCGCCAGGACCCGCTGGACACGGTGGAAGACCTGGCGCCGGGCAATCCCGGCCTGCGCCGCCAGATCGCGCTGCGCTACCTGATCGGCGGCATCACCGTGCCGGCCAGCGACATCGTCGTCACCAATGGCGCGCTGGAAGCGCTGAACCTGTGCCTGCAAGCGGTCACGCAGCCCGGCGACACGGTCATGGTCGAAGCGCCGACGTTCTATGGCGCCCTGCAGGCGCTCGAGCGCCAGGGACTGAAGGCGCTGGAAATACCGACCCACCCGCGCACCGGCATCGACCTGGACGCGATGGAGGCCGCCATCGAACGCCACGCGCCCACAGCCTGCTGGCTGATGACGCAGTTCCAGAACCCTCTCGGCAGCCTGATGCCGGATGAAAAAAAGCGGCAACTGGTCCAACTGCTCGCGCGCCACGGCATCCCGCTGATCGAAGACGACGTGTATGGCGAGCTGTACTTCGGCCCGGCGCGGCCCGTGCCCGCCAAGGCTTATGACACTCAAGGGCTGGTGCTGCATTGCTCGTCGTTTTCGAAGTGCCTGGCGCCGGGCTACCGCATCGGCTGGGCCAGCGCCGGCCGCTACACGCAACGCGTGCAGCGTCTGAAGCTGTCGTCCACGCTGTCGGCGTCCGGCCCCGCCCAGGGCGCGATCGCCGAGTACCTGGAGCAAGGCGGCTATGACCGCCACCTGCGCCGCCTGCGCGAAACGCTGCAGATGCAGCAGCAGCACATGGCCGAGGCGATCGCCCGGGAGTTCCCCGCCGGCACGCGGGTGACACGGCCGCAAGGCGGATTCTTCCTGTGGCTGGAGCTGCCGGCCGCCGTAGATGCGCTGGTGCTGCACCGGCAAGCCCTGGCGCGCGGCATCAGCGTGGCGCCCGGTCCGATCTTCTCGGCCAGCGGGCAGTTCGGCAGCGCGCTGCGCCTGAACTATGGGCACCCCTGGGACGCGGCGGCGCAAGCCGCCATCCGCGTGCTGGGCGAGTTGGCGCGCGAGGCCTGCTCGCGGGCCTTGAAGACGCGCTAGTGCCGGTGCAAGGCTAGTTTTGACTTGGCCAGGCCCTAGTTCAGCGTCGACGCGGCGCGCGCCCGCTTGACCTCCAGCGGCGTCACGCCGCCCGCCTCGTTGCCCCAGCTATTGCGGATATACGTCACCAGCATCGAGATATCGCTGTCATTGAGCAGTTGCCCGAAGGGCGGCATGCCGTGCGGCCGCGGGTTCGCCGCCGTGGCCGGGGCGTAGCCGCCGTCCAACACCATGCGGATGGCGTTGACGGGCGACGGCGCGGTGACGGTC
>NZ_DATCUY010000064.1:0-5310 GCF_036567245.1 Achromobacter sp.
CCACGGGGGCGTCGATGCAGCGCAGGCCCAGGCCCGCGAGATCGGCGGCGATGCGGTCTGTCTCGACCGCGTCGCCCGTGCTCATTTCGATGACCAGGGCGCCCGGATTCAAACCCGCGGCCGCGCCGTCGGCGCCGAAGAGGGCGTCGCGGACATGGGCGGAGGTGGGCAGCATGGTGATCGCCACATCGCAGCCGCTTGCGGCATCCCGCGGGGTGGAGGCGCGCCGGAAGCCGGTATCGGCCAATCGCTCCATGGCCGCGGGCACGACGTCGTAGCCTGATACTGCATACCCCTGCGCGGCCAGGTTGCGCAGCATCGCGCTCCCCATGACGCCCAGGCCCAGGAATGCGATGCGGGGTGATTCGGTGTGTTCCATGGGGCTTGCTCCGGTGTGGTCAGCTGCCTAGCCGTGCACTGGTGCTGCTGCGCGGCGGCGCGGTGGTGTCGCGGACGATCAGTTCCAGTTCGATGCAGACGTTCTCGGGCGGCGTGTCGGCGTCGGCCGCCAGCAGAATGCTGGCGGCGCGCTGGCCCAGTTCGAAGGCCGGCACGTTCAGGGTGGTGATGCCTGGCCGGCAATGGGCCGCCATTTCGATGTTGTCGAAGCCTGTGATTGAAATCTGCTCGGGCACGCGCAGGTTTTGCCACAGGCACTCCTGCAGCGCGCCGTAGGCCAGGATGTCGTTGCCGCACATGACCGCGGTGGGCGGCTCGGGCAGGCGCAGCAGCGCGGCCATGGCGCGCCGCGCTTCCGGCACGGTGTAGGGCTTTTCGATGACGTACAGCGGCGGCAGGTCGATGCTGCGGCGCTTGAGCGCGCGCGTGAAGCCGGCCACGCGGTCGGCGGCGCGGTCGTTGTCCTTGGAAATGCCGGCGATCACGCCGAGGCGGCGGTGGCCGATGTCCAGCAAGTAGTCGGCGATGCGCTGCGCCGCGGCCGCGTTGTCCCAGCCCACCATGGGCCAGGCGTCGGCGGCGTCGTAGTGGCAGGTGGTGACGAAGGGGATGCCCTTGGACTGCAGCAGCTCGTAGATCTCGGGGTCGCGGCTGCGCCCGACCAGCATCATGGCGTCCACGCCGCGCTCGATCAGCGCCCGCACTTCGCCGGCTTCGCGCGCCGGGCTGTAGTTGGTGCTGGCCAGCAGCAGCTGGTAGCCGTGTTCATGGATGGTCTGCTGCATGCCGTCGACCAGCTTGGCGAACAGCGCACTGTCCACGGTGGGAATGATGGCACCCATGGTGCGGGTCTTGCGCGACGCCAGCGAACGGGCAGCGCCGTGCGGCACGTAGCCAGCTTCCGCCAGCAGCGCCATGGCGCGGGCGCGCAGGTCCGGCCGTACTTGTTCAGGGTGGTTCAACACCCGCGACAAGGTGGCCGAGGAGATGCCGCCGCTGGCGGCAATCGACTTCAGGGTGTCCCCGGATAGAGGAGCGGACTTTCGCTTCATTTTTTGAAAGCGCTTTCAGAAATTGGATGATGTGAATATACAGTTATTGAAACGCTGTGGGCGATTTCTAGGGTTTTCTCGGGGTTGAATGAGATGGCCGCGCGCTTATTCTCTGTATGCGCTTTCAAAAAACCGAGCCCAGACGCAGATCCGGGCCTGCTATCCGGGGAATGCCGCGGCAGCTCGCGCATGCAGACCGGAATCCACTATCTGGAGACTAAGCATGTCGAGAATCCCCCGCATCCTGGGTCTGTGCCTGGCGCCGCTGGGCGCCTTGCTGTTGAGCCCGTCCGTGTCGGCCCAGGCGCCGACGCCCATCAAGGTCAGCTACCAGATTGCCTATTGGGCGCTGCCGATCTACATCGCCACGGAAAAGAACTGGTGGGCCGAAGCGGGCCTGAAGCCGGAATTCGTGGTGTATCCGGCGGGCGCGCAACAGATCGCCGGCGCCGCGTCCAAGTCCTGGGACGTGGGCGGCACGGGCTCGCCGCCGGCGGTGCTGGGCGCGCAGCGCTACGGCATCGTGACGCTGGGCGTCACCAATGATGAATCGACCGCCAACGGCGTGATGGCGCGCAAGGAGAACGCCGCGGCCGTGCGCAGCAATGCGGCCAAGGAAGTGAAGGGCAAGCAGATCCTGCTCAGCCCGAACTCCACGGGCGAGTACGCGACCATGGCCTGCCTGAAGAAGTGGGGCATGCAGCGCAGCGACGTCAGCGTGGTGACACTCGCTCCGGCGCAATTGGTGTCCGCCTTCACTGGCGGTAATGGCATGCTGGCCGGCACCTGGGCGCCCAATTTCTACACGCTTAACGAGCAGAGCGGCGCGGAAGTCGTATGCAACGGCAAGGACGCGGGCGTGATGATCCCGGGCGCGCTGGTGGCGCGCGGCGAATTCGCGCAGCAGAACCCGGACGCGGTCGCCAAGTTCCTGGCGGTGTACCTGCGGGCCGTCAGCTTCGAGAAGAACAACAAGGCGGAAGCCATGGGCTATCTGCGCAAGCTGTTCCAGGCCAACGGCATCAAGCTCAACGACGGCTATCTGGGGCAGGAATTGGAACGGCCGATCTTCACGCTGGACGAGCAGCTCAAGCTGATGTCGCGCGCCGGCGGCAAGTCCACGCTGGACAACGCCTATGAAGCCCTGTCCGGCTACCTGAAGGGCGTGGGCACGCTCACCGAGGTGCCGGATCCCAAGACCTACATCACGGACGACTACATGAAGCGCGTCGACCAGACCCCGGCGCTCAAGACCTTCGCCAACAAGACCAACTGAGCCGCATCCATTCTTCCGCGAGGCCACACCATGGCAGTAAGCAAGCTCAAATCCGCGGCCAGGCAGCCCCAGGGCAACGAGGCCGCCGCGCGCGAAGTCGCCGCCGAGATGCTGGCGAACATCAAGTCCGGCGGCGAGGCCGCGGTGCGCGACTACGCCCGTCGGCTGGACAAATGGGAGGGGGATATCCTGGTCGGCGCCGCCGAGATCGAACGGCGTACCGCAGCCATACCCGACGGCATCAAGCGCGACATCGAGTTCGCCGCCGGCCAGGTGCGCAAGTTCGCGCAGGCGCAGATGGCTTCGGTGCGCGAGTTCGAACTGGAGCTGGCGCCGGGCCTGGTCGCCGGGCAGCGGCTGATACCTGTCAACGTG
The DNA here is from genome assembly GCF_036567245.1 of Achromobacter sp. GTDB lineage: Bacteria > Pseudomonadota > Gammaproteobacteria > Burkholderiales > Burkholderiaceae_B > Achromobacter. The sequence continues at coordinate 3,103 of NZ_DATCUY010000064.1, forward strand.
GCAGGCTGCTACGTGCCCACGGGGCGTTATGCGCACATCGCCTCGGCCTACATGAGCATTGCCACCGCCAAGGCGGCCGGGGTGCCCACGGTCATCGCCTGCTCCACGCCCTACCGCGGCGAGGGCATACATCCGCAGGTGCTGTACGCCATGAAGGTGGCGGGCGTGGACGCGGTGATGACGCTGGGGGGCGTGCAGGCAATCGCGGCCATGGCCTACGGCCTGTTCACCGGCAAGCCGGCCGACATCATCGTCGGGCCGGGCAACAAATTCGTGGCGGAGGCCAAGCGCATGCTGTTCGGCAGCGTGGGCATCGACGTCTTCGCCGGCCCGTCGGAGGTCTGCATCATCGCCGACGCCTCGGCGGATCCGGCCATCGTCGCCTCCGACCTGGTGGGGCAGGCCGAGCATGGGCATGAGTCGCCGGCCTGGCTGATTACCACTGACCGTGTCCTGGCCGAATCCGTGCTGCGGCGGGTGCCTGAGCTGATCGAGTCCTTGCCGCCGACCGCGCGGGACGCGGCCGGCGCCGCCTGGCGCGACTATGGCGAGGTGGTGCTGTGCGATACCCGGGAAGAAGCGGTGGAGGTCTCGGACCGCTACGCCAGCGAACATCTGGAGGTCCATTGCGAGGACCTGGACTGGTGGTTCCGGCGCCTGACCTGCTACGGCTCGTTGTTCCTCGGCGAGGAAACCACGGTGGCGTTCGGCGACAAGGCCAGCGGCACCAACCACATCCTGCCGACCAAGGGCGCGGCGCGCTATTCGGGCGGCCTGTCGGTGCACAAGTTCATCAAGACCGTCACCTGGCAGCGCATGACGCGCCAGGCCAGCCGCGACACCGCCCAGGTCACTGCCCGGATCTCGCGCCTGGAAGGCATGGAGGCGCATGCGCGCACGGCGGACGACCGCCTGGCCAAGTACTTCCCCCAGGAATCCTTCGAACTGGGCGAACCCGTGCGGGAGTGAGGCCATCATGCAGAACGACATGTCCCGCCTGTTCGATCTGGATGGCCGCGTCGCGTTGGTAAGCGGCGGCAGTTCCGGCATCGGCAAGGCCATCGGCCTGGCGCTGGCGCGGGCCGGCGCCAGCGTGGTGCTGGTGGCGCGGCGCGAGCAGGAGCTGGCTTTCGCCGCAGGCGAGTTCGAAGACGAAGGGCTGCGCGCGCGCGCCTTGCCCTGCGATCTGGCCGACCGCGATGCGCTGAGTGGGTTTTCCGCCCGCGCGGCGCGACCGTTCGGCGCGCCCGACATCCTGGTCAACGCCTCGGGCATCAATGTGCGCAAGCCCTTCGAGGACACCGCCGATGAGGACTGGGACCGTTCGCTGGCAATCAACCTGACCGCGCCGTTCCTGCTGACCCGCGCGCTGGCGCCGGCCATGCGCGAGCGCGGCTGGGGCCGCATCATCAACATCACCTCGTTGCAGTGCGTGCGCGCCTTTCCGGACAGCGCGCCCTATGGCGCGTCCAAGGGCGGCCTGATGCAGCTGACCCGCGCCATCGCCGAGTACTGGTCGCGCCACGGCATCACCTGCAACGCGATCGCGCCGGGCTTTTTCGAGACGCCGCTGACCGCATCCGTGATGAGCGATCCGGCCCGCGTGCAGGCGCTGGCCGCCAACACCATGATCGGGCGCAACGGCCGGCTGGAGGACTTGCACGGCGCGGCCGTGTTCCTGGCGAGCGAGGCCTCGGCCTACATCACCGGGCAGACCCTGTTCATAGACGGCGGCTTTTCGGCCCGCTGACCGGAATCTCCGTGGAGTCCCGCCATGAAAGCCCTTGTCTACACCGCGCCCAGCCAGCTGACGTACCGCGAGGAACCCGATCCGGTGCAGGCGGACGGCGACGCGCTGCTGCGCATCGAGGCCGTGGGCATCTGCGGCTCTGACATGCACGCTTATCACGGGCATGACCCGCGCCGCAATCCGCCGCTGATTCTGGGACACGAGTTCGTCGGCACGCGGGTGGGCGGCAGCCGCGCCGGCCAGCGGGTCACCGGCAACCCGCTGATCCATTGCGGCCACTGCGATTTCTGCGTCCAGGGCCGCAACAATCTGTGCCGCAACCGCAGCATGGTGGGCATGACGCGCCCCGGCGCGTTCGCCGAATTCATGGCCATACCCGAGCGCTGCCTGATTCCCGTGCCGCAGGATATGCCGGCCGCCGCCGCCGCGCTGACCGAACCGGCGGCCACCGCCTTGCA
>NZ_DATCUY010000065.1:0-17510 GCF_036567245.1 Achromobacter sp.
GGATGCGCAGGCTGGGCTATCGCGGCCTGTCCATGCACGACGTCATGCCCTATGTGCGCGGCGAACGGCGGGGCAAGGTGTTCGGCCTTACCTTCGACGACGGCTACCGCAATGTGCACCACAATGCCATGCCGGTACTGAGCGAACTGGGTTTCACCGCCACCAACTATTTTGTGGCGCATCAGTTCGATGGCGGCAATGTGTGGGATCTTGAAAAAGGCATTCCGTTCTCGGCGCTGATGACCGTGAACGAAATGCGGGAATGGGCGCAGGCCGGCAACGAAGTCGGCTCGCACACGCTGGACCACGTCCACCTGCCTCAAATGTCGCCCGACGAGGCCCGGCGCCAGATCGTCCAATCCAAGGACGAGCTGGAGCAGGCGTTGGGCGCGCCCGTCACCGCCTTCTGCTACCCCTATGGTGACCACGGCCCGGAACACAGGGTCATGGCGCGCGAGGCCGGCTACGACAACGCCACGCTGACCCAACGCGGCCTGGCGGCGGCCTCCGACGACCCCTATGGGCTGCCTCGGGTCACGGTGTCGCGTTCCACCAACATAATCCGTTTCCTGCAGAAGTGCCTGACCCGGTATGAAGACACCCGCCGGCGCGGCTGAACGGCGGCTGCGCATCGCGCTGCTGGTGGATCGCTTCGGCAATCGCTTTGGCGGTGCCGAAGCCTACGGTGTGGAACTGATGCGGGTGCTCGGCCAGCGCCATGACGTGTCCGTGGTGGCGCGCGAGTTCGACAGCGACCTGCCGTTTTCTTTCCTGCCGGTGCGCGTTCCCTGTTGGCTGCCCAGTTGGATGCGGGTGTTGTATTTCGCCTGTCGCGCCGACCGGCTCACGCGCGGCCGCTATGACATCGTGCATTCGCACATGAACGGCTGGGCGGGCGAAATCCAGGTCATGCACGTGACGCCGGTGCGCTACAACCGGCTGACCCGAGTCAAGCCGCTGCAGCGCCTGACCGCTTGGCTCAGCCCGCGCCTGGCCACCTATCTACTGCTGGAAAAGCTGCGCGTGCGCCGGGCGCCCGCCAGGCGCGTGGTGGCCGTGTCCGGGCTCATCATGGACCAGCTGCACCGCAGCTATGGCCCGCAGTTGCCGGTGGACATCATCGCGCCCGGCGTCAAGCTGCCGTCCGCCGGACAAAGGGAAGGACGCGAGGCGACCCGCGCCAGCCTGGGCTGGGACGCCGGCACCATAGGCTGTTTGCTGGTCGCCCGCAATCCCTTGCGCAAGGGATTGCCGGCGCTATTGGACGCTCTGGCGCAGTTGCCGGCGCAATACAGGCTGCTGGTCGTGGGGGCGGACGAGCCTACCCGTGAACGCGTGCGCGCGGCGGGCGCCGTCGCCAGCCGCGTCACCCTGATCGACCCCACGCCCGACGTCGCCCGCTACTTCAGCGCCGCTGACATCTACGCGCATCCGACCCTGAACGACAGCTACGGCATGGCGCCGCTGGAAGCCATGTCGCACGGACTGCCCGTGGTGGTGAGCTCGCCCGCCTATTGCGGCTTCGCGCAGTATCTGTCGGCGGGGAAGGATGCGCTCATCCTGCAGGATCCCCGCGACGGCGCTCAACTGGCGCAGGCGCTGGAGCGGCTGGGCTCAGAACCCGAGTTGCGGGCGGCCCTGACCGCTCGTGGCCTTGAGATCGCCCGTGAGCAAAGTTGGGAAACGGTGGCGGCGCGCTACGAGGCGCTGTACGACAAGGTGCTGCAAGAGCGCGGCTGAGAGCGGGCGCGGGTCCGGGCTTGCCGGCTGCGCTTCAATGGCCGGGAGCCGTGGCCTGTTCGAGGTCGCCCAGCCACTGGATCGCATGCTCGCGGCCGGTGCCGCACATCTCGGCCTGGGGCTGCAGCCCGCCGCAGAAATCCGGCCGGGACGGCTGGCCGAAAATCGCGCAGCGCATGTCCGGCAGCAACTGGATACAGGGCACGCCGGCGGGTTTGCCGCGCGGCATGCCGGGAATCGGCCGGGTGATCGAGGGCGCGATGCAACAGGCGCCGCAGCCGGGCCGACATTCCAGCGCGGCCGGCGCCTGCGGGTTCAGACCCATCCGCGCAACCAATAGACGAACAGGCCGGCGTACTCTTTGAGGATCGAGCGGCTGGCGTCGTAGGCGCGCTGGTTCGGGAGCCACAGGGACAAGGAGCCGTCTGCGGGTTCCACGATCTGCGGTGGCGCGGGGGCGGCGATGGCCTCCACGCCCTGCTTGGAGAAGGCCGCCATCGCGCGCGGCATGTGCAGCGCGGAAGTCACCAGCAGGACCTTGCCGATCCCGCGCGACTTGAGCTGATCTTCGGTCAGTGCCGCGTTTTCATAGGTAGTGCGGCTGGAGTTTTCCAGGATCAGGGCCGTTTCCGGCACGCCCTGCTGGCGGATGGCATGGGCCATGCCGCGGGCTTCGCTGACATCGCCCTCCAGCGCGCCGCCCGACAGCAGCACCTTGGGCGCGCGCCCGGCCAGATAAAGCTGCGCCGCCGTGTCGATGCGGACCACGGCGGTTTCCTTGTCATAAGGCAGGAACCAGTTGGCGCGTCCGTTAGCGGTGTTGCCGCCCAGCACGACGATGGCGTCGGCGGTGGGGGATTCCGCTGGCGATAAATGCGGATAGCGGTGTTCCAACGCCCCGCCCGCCCAGATCGAGGTTGCCGGAAGCGACCAAGCCAGCGACCACAGCAGGCCTGCGACGATGAGCGAGCCGCCAGTCTTGCGAAGCCGGAACAAACCCAGCACCAGTCCGACGACGATCAAGGTCAGACTCAAGTTGTAAGGGATGATCAGATTTGTGAGATAGCTGGACAAGGTCATTTTGAAACAATCCTGATTACTGCGTCTCGTCCAGCAGGAGGTTGGCCTGCTGTTCCACTTCCTCGACGGACGGCCATGCATGCTCCGAGCCTACGCATACTGCGCGTGGCGACCACGGACCGGTACGTCCCGGCCGCGTCACGCCGAACAGGGTCAGTTCCCTGGCATCGGCTGCCGCAGCCACGTGCGAGACGCCGGAATCGTTACAAATCACCAGCGTCGCCCGCGCCGTCAGCGCTGCGAACGCGCCCAGGGACAAGGGTGGCAGCAGCAGCGCCGTGGGAGCATTGCGCCGCGCCTCCTCGGTTTCGGCCGGAGGGGGGCACATTACCACGGTATGGCCGCGAGCCTGCAGGGCGCGGGTAAGTGTATCGAATCCTGGCCAGACCTTGATCTTGCCCTTGTGCAGGCCCGTGGCTGTCGGGGCGATCAGCACGAAACGCTGGCCCGCCAGCCCGGCTGCCTCCAGCGCCAGATCGGCGGCGCCCTGGTGAGTGGAGGTCAGGGGCAGGTCCAGGGTCGGGCCGGGTTCGGCGGGGCCGCTGGGCAAGCCCCAGCGGGTCAGGGCCTCGCGGGTCAGGTGATGCCAGGATTGCACCGCGTGCAGCGAATCGCTGGGCTTGGCGACGGGCCAGCGCAACAGGAAGCTGCGGCCGTCGTCGCGATAACCGGCCGAGGGCAGTCCTGCCAGCCGGAACACCAGCGCGCTGGAGAGGGAGTCCGGCAGCAGCAGTCCGCGGGCGCGGCGGCCCAGCGGCCCCAGGCTCCGGCGATGGGCGCTGACTGCCGCCCGGTCGGGACCGACCTTGCCGCGCATGGGGATGAAATCCTGCTTGGCCACGCCGTCGAGCAGGTCGCGGGCCCAGGGCCGGGCGCAGATCACCAGGGGCAGACCGCTGGCGTGCAAGGCGCGCAGGCTGGGCAGGCTCATGCATACATCGCCCACCCAATTGGGTAACCGGACGTACAGGCAGCTGATATTGGACATGGAAGGGCGCTGGGCGCGTTAAGGCTGAAGGGGGCATGGCCCGGACGGCGACTTGTCGCGCAGCCGGTACAATTCTCGCCACAATTGTATAAAAGCGAGTGATCCCTTTGAATTCTGCCGCACGCAACGCGCCAGCGGGTTCCCAACCCGTCAAATCTGAACTCTGGAGTCGGATATACAGCCGCGTGGGTTCCTACTGGAAGGGATTGTTGCTTGCCGTCCTGCTGATGGCCGGCGCGGCAGCCACGCAGCCGGTCCTGGCAGTCATCATGAAGCCCTTGTTGGACGGGGGATTTTCGGGCGCCAAGCCGTACTACGTCTGGGCCTTGCCGCTGGCGGTGGTGGGCCTGATCCTGCTGCGCGGCATCTGCAACTTCTTCAGCGACTACCTGCTGGCCTGGGTGGCCAACAACGTGCTGCTGGGCATGCGCCGGGACATGTTCGAGCGCCTGCTGGGCCTGCCGGACGCCGATTTCAAGCAGGGCGACACCGGCCGCCTGCTCAACCGCTTCACCATCGACGCCGGCAACGTCACGGGCTATGCCACCGACGTCATCACCGTGCTGGTGCGCGAAACGCTGGTCGTCGTCGCCCTGATCTGCGTGCTGCTGTACATGTCCTGGGTGCTGACGCTGATCATCCTGATCATGCTGCCGGTGTCGGTGCTGATCTCGCGCTTCTTCATCAAGCGCCTGCGCCGCATCAACCGCGAAACCGTCAACATGAACGCCGAGCTGACTCGGGTCGTCGGCGAAGGCATCGACGGCCAGCGCGTCATCAAGCTGTTCGACGGCTATGAAGTCGAGCGCGGCCGCTTCGATTTCGTCAGCCGCCGCCTGCGCCGCTTCGCCATGCGTACCGCCACGGCGGACGCCGCCCTGACGCCGCTGACCCAGGTCTGCATCTCCATCTCGGTCGGCGCCGTCATCGCCGTGGCGCTCAGCCAGGCCAACCATGGCGCCCTGACCGTGGGTAGTTTTGCCTCCTTCATGGCGGCGCTGGCTCAGATATTCGATCCCATCAAGCGCCTGACCAACGTCGCGGCCCGCATGCAGAAGATGCTGGTGTCGGCCGAAAGCGTGTTCACGCTGATCGACCAGACGCCCGAAAAGGATACCGGCACCAGGGAATTGCCCGAGCCCGTGCGCGGCAAGGTGGAATTCCGCCACGTCCAGCACCGTTTCCCCGACGCCGACCGCGATACGGTCAAGGACATTTCCTTCATCGTGGAGCCCGGCCAGACCGTGGCTCTGGTAGGGCGTTCGGGCAGCGGCAAGACCACCCTGGTCAATATGCTGCCGCGCTTTGTGCTGGCCGACAGCGGTTCCATCCTGGTGGACGACACGCCGATCGACGAACTGACCTTGCGTAGCCTGCGCTCGCATCTGTCGCTGGTGAGCCAGGACGTGGTGCTGTTCGACGACACCATCTCGGCCAACGTCGGCTACGGCGCGCTGGGCAAGTCCAGCGAACAGAAAGTGCGCGATGCGCTGGCGGCGGCCAATCTGCTGGAATTCGTCGAAGGACTGCCGCAGGGCCTCAATACGCCGGTGGGCGAAAACGCCGCCCGCCTGTCCGGCGGCCAGCGCCAGCGCCTGGCGATCGCCCGCGCGCTGATCAAGAACGCGCCCATCCTGATCCTGGACGAAGCCACGTCCGCGCTCGACAACGAATCCGAACGCCAGGTCCAGGCCTCGCTGGAGCGCCTGATGAAGGGCCGCACCACGCTGGTCATCGCGCACCGCCTGTCCACGGTGCAGAATGCCGACCGCATCATCGTGCTGGATGCCGGCAAGATCGTCGAACAGGGACCCCACGCCGAGCTGCTGGCCGCCAACGGCCTGTACGCCTCGCTCTACAAGATGCAATTCCGCGACGATTGATCCGCGCCGGGCGTCCTGCCCCGGACCCGCCGGGCGGCTGTGTTTTCCTGTCGCATTTCCGGATTGCCAAGCGCCCGGATTGCCGGAAAATGGAGCCGGGCCTGCCGGCAGGCCCGGCTCCGGCCCGATGCGGGCGGGGCGGCGCCACCAGGCGCTTTGGTCCGCCGTGCATCAGGAGCACCCCATGTCCCTGCCTGCCGAAGGCAATCAGCTAGTCAATGTCGTCGTCCTGCTGGGGGCTGCGGTCGTCGCGGTTCCCTTGTTCAAGCGGCTGGGGCTGGGATCCGTCCTCGGATACCTGGCCGCCGGCCTGGTGATCGGCCCGTTCGGCCTCGGCTTGTTCTCCGATCCCAAATCCATTCTGCACGTGGCCGAACTGGGCGTGGTGATGTTCCTGTTCATCATCGGCCTGGAAATGCAGCCATCCCGGCTGTGGAAGCTGCGTGGCGAGATCTTCGGCCTGGGCGTGGCGCAGGTGCTGGCCTGCGGCGGACTGCTCACCGTGGTCGGCCTGCTGGCGGGGCTGTCGGGTCCCGCGGCCTTCATGGCGGCGATGGGCTTCGTGCTGTCGTCCACCGCCATCGTCATGCAGATACTGGCCGAGCGCGGTGAAACCGCCAGCGCGCAGGGCCAGCGCATCGTCTCGATCCTGCTGCTGGAAGACCTGGCCATCGTGCCCTTGCTGGCTCTGGCGACCCTGCTGGCGCCGGCGGACAACGCCAGCCATGGCGATCCCTGGATGCAGTCGGCCATCGCAGTGGCCTGCATCCTGGCGCTGCTGGCCGCCGGCCGCTGGCTGCTCAACCCCTTGTTCCGGCTGCTGGCCGCCGCGCACGCGCGCGAGGTCATGACGGCGGCCGCCTTGCTGGTGGTGCTGGGCGCAGCGCTGCTGATGGAGCTGGGCGGCCTGTCCATGGCGATGGGCGCCTTCCTGGCGGGCGTGCTGCTGTCCGAGTCCACCTTCCGCCACCAGCTGGAGGCAGAAGTCGAGCCTTTCCGCGGCATCCTGCTGGGCCTGTTCTTCCTGGGCGTGGGCATGTCGCTGGACCTGTCGGCGGTGGCCCGCGAGTGGCCGCTGATCCTGGCCGCGGTCCTGGTGTTCATGCTGGTGAAGTCGGTGGGCGTATATGTGGTGGCGCGGGTGCTGCGCGCCACCCACGCCGAAGCCATGACCCGCGCGGCCTTGCTGGCGCAGGGCGGCGAATTCGCCTTCGTGCTGTACGGGGCGGCGGCCGCTGCCGGCATCTTCGACCCGCATACCGGCGCCGTGCTGACCGCGGTCGTCATCATTTCCATGGCGCTCACGCCACTGTGCGTGCTGGCGCTACGCTGGCTCCTGCCCAAGCCGCAGCCTTCAATGGAGGATGTGGACGTGGCCAAGGACCTGGAAGGCTGCGCGCTTATCGTGGGATTCGGGCGCTTCGGCCAGATCGTGACCCAGGCGATGCTGGCGCGCGACCTGACAGTGTCGATCCTGGATACCGACACCGACGCGATCCGGGCCGCCGCGAAATGGGGCGTCAAGGTCTACTACGGCGACGGCACCCGCGTCGACATGCTGCGCACCGCCGGCGCGGAAAATGCCTGCGTCATCCTGATCTGCATCGACGACCCGAAGGCGGTCAACCACATGGTCAAGCTGATCAAGGCCGAATTCCCCCTGGTGCGGGTGGTGGTGCGCGCCTATGACCGCATCCATGCGCTGGCGCTGGCCAAGGAAGGGGTGGACTACCAGGTGCGCGAAACCTTGGAATCGGCGCTGGTCTTCGGCGAGGCCGCGCTGCGCGTGATCGGCGTACCGGCCGACGAAGCCGCCGAGGTGGTGCTGGACGTGCGCAGGCGCGACACCGAGCGTTTCGACCTGGAGGTGGCCGGCGGGCTGTTCGCCGGCCGCTCGCTCCTTTACGGCAATATGACCAGCGCCCCGGACGGCCGCAACGACCAAGCCGACCGCGAAACCGAGAGGGCCACGGCCAGCCCATCCGCGTAACCGACTATTTCCTCTTCGTTGCATTACTTTTCGCATCATTTCACGCGCAGGCGCTGGTGACTGAGGTAGATTTGTCCGCACTGACTCTTCATCCATGACGAGCATTTGCCAGGGGGCTGCCATGCTGCAATCGGATCGGATTTCCACGACGCCGCACGCTGTTGGAGTAGAACTGGCCCGGCGGCAGGCCTTGGCCTTGCGCTGCGGATTTTCGGCGGGCTCCATGCGCCAACTCATGTCGCATACGGGCGGGACGGGTCCCGCATGGTCCATCGGCGCGCACCGCGAAACCGACAAGGCCAGGGGCGCCAAGGCCTTTCCATTCCGCATCGCCGCGGTCGCGGTGACCTGAGGAACGGCCCAGGCGGGCGACGCGGGGAATTTTTAGGGTCGGGTCTTGCGCGGCATGTCCGGCGGCGGCATCATCAGCGGCGTAAATCTCTGCTGGAAATGAACCGCGTCCCCCCCGACGTCCCCTGCGTAGGAGCGCCGTATTGAAGTCTCGCGGGCTTGTGCATCGCGCCTTGTACGCATTGGCGGTGCTCGTCGCAATCGGCATCTGCGCGGCCGCGGTCGCGCTGCTCTGGATCGACCGCCGCGCCACCTGGGAATCCGCCCACGCCTCGGCCCGCAACATCACCGGCGTGCTGTCCGCGGATATCAGCCGCACCCTGCATGTCTACGACCTGTCGCTGCAAGGCATGGCCGAACGCTTGCGCGAACCCGGGCTCGACCGGCTCGCGCCCGAAACCCAGCACCGCTTCCTGTTCGACCGGCCATCCACCGCCGAGTACCTGGGCGCCGTGGTGGTGCTGGATAAGGACGGCAACATCCGTTACCACTCCGGGGATCTTGATGCGCCGGACGTGAGCTTCGCCGACCGGGATTTCTTCCAGGTGCATCGGGATGCGGACGACGTCGGCATGTACGTCAGCAAACCGTATCGCAGCCGCCTGCGCGGCGGCGACGAGAGCATTGCCATCAGCCGGCGCCTGTCCAATCCGGACGGCAGTTTTGCCGGCGTGGTGGGCGGCTCGCTGCGCCTGGCCTACTTCCGTGACCGTTTCGCCGCGCTGTCGATCGGCGAGCGCGACGAGATCAGCGTCTTCCGCAACGATGGCCTGCTGCTGCTGCGCGCCCCGTACTCGCTGAACGACCTGGGCAGCGACATCGGCATGGCACTGGATTTCCAACAGTTCCTGATCCGCCGCGAAGGCTCGTTCGAGGGGGCGCTGTCGCCGGACGGCGTGAACCGCTACTACACCTTCGCCAGCATCGAAGACACGCCGCTCATCATCGACGTCGCCATGGACGTGGACGAACTGCTCGAGCCCTGGGACCGCCGCGCGCTCTTCATCATCCCGGTGACCACGGCGTTGCTGCTGTCGGTGGTGGCGCTGATCGTGCTGTTCAGGCGTGAGATGGCGCTGCGAAAGGCGGTCGAGACGCAGTTGGCGATACAGGCGCGCACGGACGGACTTACCGGCCTGGCCAATCGACGCGCGTTTGACGAGACGCTGGAACGCGAATGGCAGAATGCGCGCCGCGAACGCGTACCGCTTTCGCTGCTGTTCCTGGATGCGGACCATTTCAAGCGCTACAACGACCGCTACGGCCACCAGCAGGGAGACCAGTTGCTGGCAGCCTTGGCGCGCGTGCTGAAGAAAAAGGCCCGGCGTCCGCGCGATCTGGCGGCGCGTTATGGGGGCGAGGAATTCGTCGTGCTGTTGCCCAACACCAGCCGCCAGCGCGCCGCGGAAATTGCGGAGAGCATACGGCGGACAGTCGTCGGCCTGAAGGTGCCGCACGAAGACGCCGCCGCCGGGATCGTCACGATCAGCGTCGGGGTCGCGACCTCGGTGCCGCAGGGTGACGATACGCTGGCCAGCCTGGTGGAGGCGGCCGATGCGGCCGTGTACCAGGCCAAGACGTCCGGCCGCAATCGCGTGGCGGTGGCCGAGGCCTGATCCCGCGTGGCATGAAAAAGCCCCGCCGCGCGTGAACGCGGCGGGGCTTTTCAGCACTGAGCCGCTTAGCGGCCGACCATCACGGCCTGCATGCGCGTCTGCGCCTGCTGCACGTTCTTGGCTTGCGCATTCAGGTCCTGCAGCAGCTGGTTCAGCTCGGCTTGCACGGCGGGATCCTGCACCTTGACGATGGGGCCGGAAATATCGATCTGCGCGGCGTGCGCGGCGACGTAATCGGCGATCTTCAGGCTGCTGTCGAAGGTCGCGTTCAGTTGCGGCAGCACATCGCGGAAGGTGTCGGCCGGCAGGCTGACGGTCTTCTCATAAGCCTTGTCGTACACGGCCTTCAGGTCTTCCGGCTGCTTGAGTTGCGCGCGGGCGGCGTCCGCCTTGGCCTGCTGTTCCTTCAGGGCCACGCCCATTTCATTGAGGGAGGCCTGCACGGACTTCAGGTCGTCGCGGCGCGTCACGATGTCGTTCAGCGAGCGCATCGCGCCTTTCTGCATGATGCCGGACAAGGGCTTCACCGAGGCATCCATGCCCGCATTGAAGTCGGTGATCACGGCATATTGCGCAGCGTAGTCGCCAAAGGACTTCTTCTCTTCATCCGTCAACTGCGGGACGCGCACGCCGGGCTTGTCGACGATGCGGGTCTGCAGAAACTGCGTGAACGCGGCACGCTGTTCGGGTTCCTTGTTGCCGCAAGCGGCCAGTATCAGCGGCAGCGCAGCGGCCAGCACCAGGAACGGACGGAATAGGGACTTCATCGCATTGAACTCCTGAAAGCGAAGTAAAGAAATGGTCAGGGTATACCCTGAAGGCGCCCGCAGCTTATCGGGTCAGCCTGCCTGCCGCCATCGCTTTCAGAAATGTTTGCAATCGAATTGTTAGGAAACACAATTCACACATAATGAAGTGAAATTGCGCGTGCTACCTGTTAACGGCCCGTCTTACTCCTGAGTGGCAATTTCCCGCAGCGCCGTAGTAAGCAGTTCAGCGGATCGCGAGAGCGAGCGGCCCGCACGCCGCAGAATGCCGATGTGCCGATACAGCGGCGGGTTATTGATCGAAACGCAGCGCAGGCGATTGGTATCGCCTTCGCGGGCAGCCAACTCTGACAGGACTGCCACTCCCAGCCCCTGTGCAGCCATGGCCAGCACGGTCGAGTTATAGACCACTTCATATGCCGCCGGCAGCGAGATCTTCAATTTGTCGGCCGCCGCTTCGATGTGCGTGCGGATGCTGCTCTCCCGCACCGGCAATATCAGCGGATGTTCGGCCAGGTCCTTCAGCGTCACCGTATCCGGCGCGGCCCAGGGATAGTCATGCGCCATGTAGGCACAGAAGCGGTCGGTGACCAGCTGCTCCCAAACCAACTCCTGGTCGCGTTTGATCGGGCTGCCGATGCCAAAGTCGACCTCGCCGCTGCGGGTCATGTCGTTGACGCGCGAAGCCACCGTGTCCCGCACGCAGACGGTAATCCGCGGGTAATCGCGGTTCAGCCTGTGGATCGCCTGCGGTAGCAGCCCGGCCGCCAGGGACGGCAGGACGGCGACGGTTACCGTGCCCCGTTCCCGATCGCTGGTGTCGCGGGCATGGGTGACCAGGTCTTCGATTTCGGCGACCAGCTTTTCGATCCGCGGAAAAAGCTCCTGTCCCCGCGGCGTCAGGCTGACGCTGCGGTGGTTGCGGTCGAACAGCCGCGTGCGCAGATGGGATTCGAGCTGCTGGATCTGTATGGTCAAAGCCGACTGCGAAATATTCAGTTCATGAGCCGTCCTGGTGAAGTTGCCTAAACGCGCGATCGTGAGGAAAGCGCGTAACTGCTTGAGATCACTCAACATTCTCGAAACTCCGGTTCAAGACGCAATAGGCTCAACAATCGTTTTTTTTGAAAAGAACGTTTTGTTATTTGAATTTTACGAATCGCATGCCGCTGAGTATATTTCCTATCGAACGCCTGGCTCAAAAAGGCGGCGAATAAATAAATGAGACAAAGAGGGAGGGCTCCGCATGGCCGGGTATTGTGCCTCACACCAGAGGCTTCAAACGCTGCAGCGAATAATGGATTCGATAAACGCCGCAGCTGAAAAGTGCGCCGGACTGTTTCTTATAGGAATGGTCCTGGCTATTTCAATTTCTGTATTCGTACGGCTGCTTTATACCTACACGGGCATTCCATTTTCCACGCCCTGGGCGGAAGAGCTGGGCCGCTTCATGATGGTCGGCAGCGTCTTCATCGGCGGCGCCGTCGCGACCTACCGGCTGCGGCTGATCGGCGTCGATGCCTTCATCGGCATGGTGCCGGAGTCGGTCGCGCGCTGGCTGCGCGTCGTGGCCCACATCCTGACCTTGATGCTGGCCGTGCTGCTGGCCTGGAAATCGATCAGGTTGATCGAACTCGGCATGCGGCAGACATCGCCCGCGATGGAAATGCCCATGGCGTACATCTACATATTCATGTTTGCCGGCTGCGTACTCATGAGCCTGAATACCTTCGCGCATGTCATCAAGGAATTGCTGAGCGTTGAAGCGTCGGAGCAGGGCGGCGAGGCGGAAAGAGTCGCCGCGGCCATGCAAAACAGTGAAGGAGGGGCGCTGTGATCCCGGTTCTGTTCTTGTCATTTACGGCGATCCTGATCATCGGCGCGCCCATCGTCACCGCGCTGGGCATGTCGGCAGCGTTCGCTCTGCAGGCGGGCGACCGCTCACTGCTCATCGTGGCGCAGATGGCGTTCCAGTCACTGGATTCGTTCAGCCTGATGGCGGTGCCGTTTTTCATCCTGGCCGGGCATCTCATGTCCTCGGGCGGCGTGGCTACCCGACTGGTGCAACTGGCGAACGCCTTCGTCGGTTGGATCCGCGGTGGCCTGGGCGCGGTCGCGGTGCTGACCTCGCTGCTGTTCGCGACGGTTTCCGGTTCTTCCTCCGCGACGACCGCGGCGATCGGCTCCGTGCTGATTCCGGAAATGGAAAAGAAGGGCTATCCGAGATCATTCGCGGCCTCCATTGCCGCTTCCTCCGGCGAGCTGGGGGCGATCATTCCGCCGTCGATCCCGATGATTGTGTATGCCTTGACGGCGAACGTATCGGTCGGGTCGCTGTTTCTCGCGGGCATCCTGCCCGGTCTGCTGATCACCGTGTCGCTGATCCTGACGGTCTGCCTGGTCGCCCGCATCCAGGGTTTCGACGAAGTCACCGCGGTGAGCTTCGGCGGATGGCTGAAAGGTGTCCTGGTAGCGCTGAAGGACGCGACGCTGGCGCTGATGATGCCTGTCATCATCCTGGGCGGAATTTACGGCGGACTATTTACTGCAACGGAGGCCTCCTGCATCGCCGTGCTGTATGGGCTCGCGCTCGGGCTATTCGTCTACAAGGAAATAACGGTCAAGGATTTGCTGGGGATTTTCGCGCGCTCCGCGGTGATGTCTTCCATCATCCTGCTGATCGTGGCGTTCGCCGCTGTGTTTGCGTACCTGCTGACGATCAACCAGGTGCCGCAGCAAGTCGCCGCCATGCTCGGGTCCATGACGACCAATCCGATCGTGTTCCTGCTGCTGGTGAACGTCATGCTGTTCCTGGTTGGCATGTTCATCGAGGCATTGGCGGCGATCCTCATCATCGTGCCCATCCTGGCGCCCATCAGCGTGACCTTCGGCATCGATCCCATCCATTTCGGGATGATCGTCATCACCAACCTCGCAGTCGGCATGGTGACGCCTCCCGTCGGCGTGAACCTGTTCGTGGTGTGTGAAGTCGCCCAATTGAAAATGCACCATCTGGCGAAGTATCTGGTGATTTTCCTTGCCGTTCTGGTGATCGACGTCATGATTATTTCGTACGTGCCCGCCATTAGTACCTTTTTCTTATAAAAACTAAATCGGCCGCCCGTGGGCAGCGCCTGCCGGGCGGCTGGAAAATCGAGGAGATGGAAGTGAAGCAATTCAAGAAACTGTTTGGCGCCGGCGTCCTGAGCGCCCTTATGTTTTCCGCGCCGTCGCATGCCCTGAACATGGATGTCGGGCACACGCTCACGACGGACAGCCCCTTTCATGTGGGGGCGCAGAAGTTCGCCGACGTGCTGAAGGCGAAATCGAACGGGAAAATCACGATTTCCGTGTTCCCGCATTCGCAGCTGGGCGGCGAACTGACCATGATCCAGGGCGCCGTGGCCGGCGCTACCGACCTGGTAATCACCGGCCAGCCGACCTTGAACGGCATCGTCAAGGAGTTCCTGGTCTTTGACTCGCCGTTCCTGTTCGACAGCGTCGAGCAAGCCAACCAGATTCTCAACGGACCGGCCGGCGACAAATTCATGGAAGTCCTGCCGAAATACGGCCTGGTCGGCTTGGGCTGGTTTTCGGCGATCGAACGCAATGTCTTCGGCAACAGGCCCGTCAATTCGGCTGACGACATGAAAGGCATGAAGATCCGCGTCATTCAGTCGCCGGGTTACGTCGAAAGCTACAAGGCCCTGGGCGCGCAAGCCACGCCCATGGCTTATTCAGAACTGTATCTGGCCCTGCAGCAGAAGGTGCTCGATGGCGGTGAAACGACGCCGGACCAGTTTGTCTCGGACAAATTCATCGAGGTGTCCAAGTACTTCAACATGACGCACGTCAATATTCATCCGGCGCTGCTGCTCATGTCCAAGGACCGCTGGGATCGCTTTTCGCCCGAGGAACAGAAAATAATCAAGGAGTCCGCGGACGAGGCCATGGCCTATGCCCGTGACTACTACAAGAAGGTCTACGACGAGGGCATGAAAACGATGCAGGCGAAGGGAGTATCCATCGTCTACCCCAGCAATCTCGATTCCATGGTGCAGGCCACGCGGCCCGTAGTGAAAAAGCTCGTCGGCGAAGCCCCCAATGGCCAGGCGCTCTATGACGCGCTGATCGCCGCCAAGCAGAAGCAGTAACCGGCGCAACGGCATCGGCCCCGGCGCTTTCATATTCAAGAAAAACTGGACAGATTGATGACACCCTTCAACCAACCCCAAAACCTGCGCGTGCTGATTACCGGAGCGGCCGGAAACATCGGCCTTTGCCTGCGCGAGCAGTTGCGCGGCCGCTATGCCTTGCTGCGCCTGGCCGACATCGCGCCGCAGGAAGCGGCGCAGGCAGGCGAGGAAATCTGCACGATGGACGTCCGGGACATCGGGTCCCTGGAACGCTGCATGGAGGGTATCGACTGCGTCATCCATCTGGCTGGCATTCCCGGCGCCGATGTCTGGGAAAAAATCCTGCCCATGAATATCGAGGGTTGCTACAACGTATTCGAGGCGGCCCGGCGCCAGAACGTGCGCCGGGTGGTTTTCGCCAGCTCGAATCACGCTATCGGCTATCACCGCCGGGAGAAGTTTCTTGATGACAGCGTGCAGCCCAGGCCCGATTCACTATATGGGGTATCGAAGGTATTCGGCGAGGGCCTGGGCCGCATGTATGCGGACAAGTACGGCATGTCGGTCGCCTGCCTGCGGATCGGGACGTTCCGCACGCCCGACCGGCCGAGCGAAGCCCGGCAGCTATTGACCTGGATCAGTCACCGCGACATGGCGCAATTGGCCGCGCGCTGCGTTGAGCACGAGTCCTATCATTTCACCGTGGTCTACGGCGTGTCCAACAACCTGCGCAACCGCTGGGACAATTCCAACGCGAAATTCCTGGGCTACGCCCCGCAGGACGATTCCGAGGCCTTCGCCCCGGAAATCCTGGCCCAGAACATCCCCGAGGATCCCATCGCGGCCCAGTTCCATGGGGGCTTTTATTGCCCCCTGGAATTTGTCGGCACCACGGACAGGATTTCCTGAAATCAGACCAGGATGATGTCGTACTGCTCTTGCGAGTACGCGCCTTCCACTTCCAGCGATATGCGCTTGCGCACGAAGTCGCCCAGCATCGCCAGATGCTGGCTTTCTTCTTCGAGGAACAGGTCGACCACCTCTTGCGAAGCCAGGATGCGGAATTCCTTGGGATTGAATTGCCGCGCCTCGCGCAGGATCTCGCGCAGGATTTCATAGCAGACCGTGCGCGGCGTGCGCACGTTGCCGCGCGCCTCGCACATGGGGCAGGGCTCGCACAACTGGTGCGCCAGCGAGTCGCGGGTGCGCTTGCGCGTCATTTCCACCAGGCCTAGCTGCGTAAAGCCGTTGACCGTCATGCGGGTGCGGTCGCGCGACAGCGCCTTCTTCAGCTCGGCCAGCACGGTTTCGCGGTGTTCCTGTTCTTCCATGTCGATGAAGTCCAGGATGACGATGCCGCCCAGGTTGCGCAGCCGCAGTTGGCGGGCGATGGCCTGGGCCGCTTCCAGGTTGGTCTTGAAAATGGTGTCGTCGAAATTGCGGCCGCCCACGAAACCGCCGGTGTTGACGTCGACCGTGGTCAGCGCTTCGGTCTGGTCGATGATGAGGTAGCCGCCTGACTTCAGGTCCACCCGGCGCGAGAGCGCCCGCGCAATCTCGTCGTCCACATTGGCGGTGTCGAACAGCGGGCGTTCCCCGCTGTAGTGCTGGATGCGGTCCACGACGGAGGGGGTATAGACGCGTGCCCATTCCAGCATCGCCGCGCTGGTCGTGCGGGAATCCACGAGTATCGTGCCGGTATTGGGCCCCACCATGTCCCGTAGCACGCGCTGCGCCAGGGTCAGATCCTGATGCAGCAGGGCGGGCGCGGCTTGGCTGCGGGCTGCCGCCTGGACGCTGGTCCACAGTTTGCGCAGGTATTCCAGGTCCGCCGTCAGTTCCTCGTCGTTGGCGCCTTCCGCCTGGGTGCGGACGATGAAGCCGCCTTTTTCCTCCGCAGGCATCAATGCCTGCAGGCGTTCGCGCAGCTGGATGCGCTCGGATTCGTCGTCGATCTTCTGCGAAATGCCGATATGCGGATCGTGGGGCAAGTAAACCAGCATCCGACCCGCCATGCTGATCTGGGTAGACAGCCGCGCGCCCTTGGTGCCCAGGGGGTCTTTGACCACCTGGACCATAATGGTCTGTCCCTCGAAAAGCAGCTTTTCGATGGGCGTGGGGGTTAGCCCCTGGCTTCTTTCGCCGCGATTCTCACGCAGATCGGCGATGTGTATGAAGGCCGCGCGCTCCAGTCCGATATCGATAAAGGCGCTCTGCATGCCGGGTAGCACGCGGACCACCCGTCCCAGATAGATATTGCCAACATGGCCCCGCTGAATGCTGCGTTCTACATGCAGTTCCTGTACCGACCCTTGTTCCACCAGCGCAACGCGGGTTTCGAAGGGGGTGACATTGATCAGGATATCTTCGCTCAGGGCGATGGCGGGGGGCATAGCGTGTTCGTCTCCAGTAAGGTGCGGCGTACAGGCGAATAGTAAACGTAGGGCAACGCGGGCGAGACAACTATCTATATAGGGCGACTGCCGACGCCCCACTATATATAGGGGCGGGCGACGCATGGCTGCAGCATGACCCATAGAACTGCCATGCCACACCACGCGCAGAAATCTGTGCTATAGTCTCGCTCCTTCGCAGTTCAGACAGTTTTGAACCGCGAAGCCAAGCAAGCACAACAGGTCGGGCAAGAGGATTCGAGCCAGGTCTGCCGCAAAGCTTCAGAAATGAAGGCCGCGCGGTGATTGCAAGGATTGCAGCAAGTTAGGCAAAAGCCAGTTGCGCAATCTGCAAAAATCGTGCTATAGTCTTGGGCTTGGCAGTTGCCGAAAACTTAGGGTTAACCCTGATATTTCGATAGCTGCTAAAGAGAGGCGGACCTGAAGAGGTCGCAGGCAAGAAAGCGAAACGATGGATGTGACGCTGACTTGACAAGCGATAAAAACTTCTTCATAATCTCGTTTCTCTGCTGCAAACAACGCAGCGTCAGCGAAAGCGGCGCAGC
>NZ_DATCUY010000066.1:0-6228 GCF_036567245.1 Achromobacter sp.
CAGCAGGCGCCCGTGCTGGCCGCCGCCGGCGCGGACGTGACGGTGTTCGACGCTTCGCCGCTACAGCTGGCCCAGGACGAAATGGTCGCGCGCCGCGATGGCCTGACGCTCAAGGCCGTGCAGGGCGACATGCGTGATCTCTCGGCATTTGCAGACGCGTCCTTCGACTGCATCGTGCATCCGATCTCCAACCTGTATGTGCCCGACGTGCGGCCTGTGTGGCGCGAGTGCTTCAGGGTGCTCAAGCATGGCGGCAGGCTGCTCAGCAGCTTCTACAACCCGGTCGTGTTCGTCGGCGACCGCGCGCCGGAACTGGCGGAACAGGGCTTGATCCGCCCGCGCTTCAAATTGCCCTACTCGGATGTGCGCGACCTGACTGCGTCCGAGTTGGCCGAGAAGCAAGACCGGGGGGATGCCCTGGTGTTCGGACACAGCCTGGGCGAGCAGATCGGCGGCCAGTTGGACGCCGGATTCCTGCTCAAGGGGTTTTATGAGGATGAACAGCCCCAGCCGCGGTTCCTGATCGACCGCTTCATGCCGACCTTCCTGGCGACGCACGCGATCAAGCCCTGAGGACCAAGGGGCGCCGCTTGGGCGCCCCTTGCGTATCACTTGAACGGGTTGGAATCCGTCCCGTAGGCGCTGGCGCCGTAACCGCTACCCCCGACCTCCAGCGAGACCGAACTCGGATCGACGACGGCGGCCGTTCCCTTGTAGTGCATCACCATGCCCGGGAAGGCCATCACGGCCGCGACCATCAGCAGCTGGATCACGATGAACGGCACCGAGCCCCAGTAGATCTGTCCGGTCGTGACGGGCTCGATCATCTTGCCCGTGACCCTGTCCTTGTAGCGGTCCCGTGGCGCCACCGATCGCAGGTAGAACAGCGCAAAGCCGAATGGCGGATGCATGAACGAGGTTTGCATATTGACTGCCAGGATCACGCCGAACCAGATCAGGTCTATGCCCAGCTTGTCGGCCACCGGCCCCAGCAGCGGCACGATGATGAACGCCAGTTCGAAGAAGTCCAGGAAGAAGGCCAGCACAAAGGTCAGGATGCTGACCACGATCAGGAAGCCCCACTGCCCGCCCGGCAAGCCGGTCAGCAGATGCTCGACCCACAGGTCGCCGTTGACGGCGCGGAAGGTCAGGCCGAATACAGTGGAACCCACCAGGATGAACACCACGAAGCAGGACAGCTTGGTGGTCGTGTCCATGGCCTGCTTGAGCAGATCCAGCGACAGGCGGCGTCGCGCCACCGCCATCAGGATGGCGCCCACCGCGCCCATGGCGCCGCCTTCGGTCGGCGTGGCGACGCCGATGAAGATAGTGCCCAGCACCAGGAAGATCAGCGCCAGCGGCGGGATCATCACGAAGGTCACCCGCTCGGCCAGGGCCGACAGCAGGCCCAGGCCCAGCGCCTTGTTGATCAGCGCGATGACGAAGGCCGTGGCGCCCCAGAACAGCAGCGCCACCACGATGCGCTCGTCCATCGGCGCCGTGTTGTTCTCGACCCAGAGGCCCAGGAAGTACGCCGACACGGCGGAAATCACCATCAGCACCAGCAGCGAACGTCCGCCGCGGCCGCCGTTCGGCTCCTGGAAGCGGCGCGCCTCTTCCGGCAGCGCGGGCGCGGAGTCCGGCTTCAGCAGGCTCACGATGACGATGTAGACGATGTACACCCCGGCCAGGATGAAGCCAGGCACCATGGCCGCGCGGTAGATGTCGCCGATGGAGCGCCCGAGCTGATCGGCCAGGATGATCAGCACCAGCGAGGGCGGGATGATCTGCGACAGCGTGCCGGACGCGGCGATCACACCGCTGGCCAGCTTGCGGTCATAACCGTTGCGCAACATGATGGGCAGCGAGATCAGGCCCATCGAGATGACCGAGGCCGACACCACGCCCGTGGTCGCGGCCAGCATCGCGCCGACGAAGACCACCGCGATGGCCAGGCCGCCGCGAACCGAGCCGAACAGCTGGCCTATGGTCTCCAGCAGATCCTCGGCCATGCCGGACCGCTCCAGCACCAGTCCCATCAATGTGAAGAATGGCACCGCCAGCAACGTGTCGTTGGAAATGATGCCGAACACCCGCTGCGGCAGCGCTTGGAACAGCGAGGAATTGAGCAGGTCCAGCTCCATCCCCACCAGGCCGAACAGGATGCCGTTGGCCGCCAGCGCGAACGCCACCGGAAAGCCCAGCAGCAGAAAGATGATCAGCGTCGCGAACATGATCGGCGCCAGATTGGCAATGAGAAACTCCATGATCAGCGGCCCTTGTTGTTCAGTTCGTTCTGCGCGGCCGCTTCGCGCGCCTGCGCCTCGCGGGCGATTTCCTCGGCCAGCTCTTCTTCGGCGCTCCTGGCGCCCTCGCGTTCACGCGGGTCGCGGCAGCGTCCCATCAGGAAGCCCACGCACTTGATCAAGTGCGACAGTCCGGCCAGCACCAGCAGCGCGAAGCCCACCGGAATCAGCAGTTTGACCGGCCAGCGGATCAAACCGCCCGAGTTGGAGGAATGCTCGTTGCTGAGGTACGAATCCATGAACACCGGCCAGGACAGGTACATGATCAACAGGCAGGCCGGCATCAGGAAGAACAGCACGCCGAAGATCTCGATCCCGATCTGCGCGCGGCGCGACAGCCGCGAGGAGATGATGTCCACCCTGACGTGGTCGTTCTTCAGCAAGGTGTAGCCTGCGGTCAGCAGGAACATGGCGCCGAACATGTACCACTGCAGCTCCAGCCAGGCATTGGAGCTGTCGTGGAATATCTTGCGCATGATGGCGTTGCCGGCGCTGACCAGGACCACCAGCAGCGTGACCCAGGACACGATCCGGCCCATGCGCAGATTGATCGCGTCTATGCCACGCGACAAGGCGAGTAGTGCTTGCATCTGTTTTCCCCAGAATTGTTTCTAATCACGCACCTGCCCCAAACACAGCCCGTGGTGCCCCGGGCTTGAAACTGTCAATCGTCTTCGCGGTCATGCCGCAGCCAGGGCGTCACGCGCCGTTCCAGCCACACCAGCAAGGCGAACAGCAGCATGCCCATCAGGGCCAGCACGAAGATCGCGGCGAACACCCGCACCGTGTCGAAGGTGCCCTGGGCGCTCATGATCACGTAGCCCAATCCGCGCTGCGAGGACACGAACTCGCCGACGATGGCGCCCACTAGCGCCAGCGAGATCGAGACCTTCATGCCCCCCAGGATCGAGGGCAGCGCGCTGGGCAGCCGCACCTTGAAGAAGAAATCGAGGCGCGAGCCCTTCAGCACGCGGCCCAGGTCCAGCACGTCCTGCGGCACGGAGCGCAGGCCGTGGACGGTGTCGACGATCATCGCGAACACGGCGATCAGGAAGGCGATGGCGATCTTTGGCTCCGCTCCCGTGCCCATCCAGATCACGAACAAGGGTGCGATGGCGACCTTGGGCACGCTGTTCAGGGCCACGATCAGGGGATAGATGAAGCGCTCGAACCAGCGCGAGCCCACCAGCATGACGGCGATCGCCACGCCGGCCGCCACCGCCAACGCAAAGCCGGCCAGCGTGGTCATCAACGTGTAGGCGGCATGGCCGGCATACCAGCTCCACTCCGCGGCCAGTTCCAGCGCTACCTGGCCCGGCAACGGCAGCATGATGGCGCGCACATGGAACACCCGGGCGGCAGCCTCCCACAGCAGCAAGAACACCAGCACCGAGACCAGCCCGGCCATGCGCCGGCCCGCCCCTTTCAATAGCGCGCTCATTGGACGGACTCCAGGCCGGATGCGGCGCGCACGCCCTCGTCTATCAGGCCCATGTTCTGGAACATGCCGCGGATGTGCCGCACGTACTCGCCGAACTGCGGCGTTTCGCGCAGCGCCAGCGGCCGGGGCCGCGGCAGGTCGATCTCTATGGTTTCGAGGATGCGGCCCGGGCGCGGCGAGAACACCATCACCACGTCGCCCAGGAATACCGCTTCGGCGATGCCATGCGTCACGAACAATACCGTGTTGCGCGTCTCCATCCAGATCCGCTGCAGCTCGACGTTCATCTGGTCGCGCGTCAGCGCGTCCAGCGCGCCGAAGGGCTCATCCATCAGCAGCAACTTGGGATCGTCCACCAGCGCCCGGCAGATCGCCGCGCGCTGGCGCATGCCGCCGGACAGTTCGCGCGGATAGCTATCGGCAAACTTCTCCAGGCCCGTCAGGGCCAGCAGCGCCCGCACCTTGTCGGCATAGGCCGCCACCGGCTTGTGCGCAAGCTCCACCGGCAGCAGGATATTGCGGCGCACGCTGCGCCATTCAAGCAGCGCGTCGCGCTGGAACACCATGCCCATGCCGTCCGGCGGCCCCTGCACCGGCACGCCCTCTACCCGCAAGTCGCCGCTGGAGACCGTCTCCAGGCCGGCCACGCAGCGCAGGAAGGTGCTCTTGCCGCAGCCGCTGGGGCCCAGGATGCTGACGAAGCGGCCACGCGGCACCTCGACCGACACCGATGCCAGCGCCTCCACTCCAGCCGCGCCGGGATAGCGCTTGCGCACGTCTGTTGCGGCCACGGCCCACTGCGTCATGGCTGCACCAGGCTGTCGTAGCGTTCCGCGTGCACCAGGCCGGGCACATAGAACGAAGAGGCCTCGGCGCTTGCGCTGATCAGCCCGACCGTCGACAAGGTCGTGACGGCCTGGGTCCAATCCTGCGGCACGATGGCGCCCAGGCGCGCGCCCGCCGCCGGCTGGCCGAAGTACGGCTGCAGGGCGTCGATCTGGCCGCGCAGCACCTTCTTGTCCAGGCGCGCCTGCGGCCGCTGCGCCAGGATGGCGGCGACCGCCTCGTCCTGGTGGCCGGCATAGATGTATTCCCAGGCGCGTGCGCTCACGCTGGCGAAACGCTCGATGGCATCGCGCCGCTGCGCCAGCTTGGATTCATTGGCGAACAAGCCGAAGCTGGGCATGTTCAGGCCGAAGTCGGCGAAGCGCACCGCGCTGGAGGGGCGGTTCTGCGAGACCACGGGAAGAAAGAACGGGATGGTGGAGAACGCCGCATCGGCCCGTCCCACCGCATAGGTCGAGGCCTTGCTGGCGGCGTCCACGTTGATCAGTTCCAGATCGCTCTTCTTTAGCTTGCCCGCGGCCAGGAAGGCATCGATGAATGGCGCTTCCAGCGAGCCAGCGGTATAGGCCACCTTCTTGCCCTTGAGCTGCGCAGGCCCGGTGATGCCGGCGTCGGCAGGCACCAGCAGCCCGATGTCGCTCTGCCTGGCGAACACGGCCACCGCCTTCACCGGCATGCCTTTCTCGCGGGCGATCATGGCCGAGGCCAGCGCGGCATGCCCCAGGTCGAAGCTGTCGCCGGCGCCGACGATCTGCACCGTCGTCACCGAACCGTTGCCGTCTTCCAGCGACACGTCCAGGCCGGCCTGTTTGTACCAGCCCTTCTGCTGCGCCAGGTGGAATGCGCCGTGCACGCCCCAGGGCGTCCAGTCCAGTCGCACCCGCAGCGGCTCCAGGGCCTGCGACCAGGCGGGCGCGCTCAGCGCGACAGCCGCCAGGCCCAACAATGCGTTGCGCCAATTCCTTGCGAATACCGCGAGCATGATTTTCCCCGTTATGTGCCGACACTGGGCGGCCGCGCGCGCGGCCGCCGGTACTACGTCGCGCTCAGCCGCCGCGGCCGAACCACCGTTTGATGCGCGCCCACAGCACGCTGAAGAACATGGCCGTGGGATTGAAGCTGGCCTGGGCCGGCGCCTCGCCCGCCGCGACGGGCCGGCGCAGCCGGGCGGTGACGTTGTTGCCGAAGTCCGCGATCATCCGGCGCACGAAGTCCTGCACCAGGCCGGACCGCGAAAACTGCGCCAGCGGCCCCTGCAGCGAATACAGCAGGTTCACGTGGACCTGCGTCTCGGTGGCCGACAACGCTTCCAGGCGATAGGTGATGTCGCCGTTGGCGCGCGATTGGCTGAGCGAGTCCTGCCCTGCCCCGCGGAACACCGCCTGCATGGCGGCATCGTCGCGTTCCAGGCGGGCCGCGCCATTGAAGGCGGCGGACATGGGACCGAACTTGATGGCGATCTTGCCCTTGACGCGGTCCCCTTCGTGCTCTTCGATCGAGGCGCCCGGCAGGCAGCTGGCTAGCGCCGGCAGGTCCACCATGAAGGCCCAGACCTCGGCGGCCGGGAACGGCACCTTGAAGCCCCCGTCGATCTGGCTGCCGCGGCCTTCCTTCTTGCCCGCCGCGGCAGCGGGC
>NZ_DATCUY010000067.1:0-7135 GCF_036567245.1 Achromobacter sp.
TAGACCTGGTCGTCGCCGTGGTGCGTCCCGGCAGCGCCGCCCTGGCCGGCTTGCTGCGGACGGAAGATTGCCGGGTGCTGGAGACTGAGCGGGCGGGGGAGGGCATGGGGGCCAGCCTGGCCGCCGCGGCGCAGTATCTGCAGGGCTTGCCCGACACACCCGAAGCCGTGCTGGTCGCGCTTGCCGACATGCCCTGGATTCGCCGCACAAGCCTGGAGGGCGTGCTGGACGCGCTGCGCCACGCGCCGATGGCCGCGCCTTCGTACCAAGGGCAGCGCGGCCATCCAGTAGGGTTCCGCGCGGAACTGCTGCCGCAGCTGGCTGCCTTGAGCGGCGACGAAGGCGCGCGGCGAGTGCTCAAGCAGCCCGGCTTGCAGCTGGTCCTGGTGGATGATCCCGGCGTGTTGCGCGATGTCGACACGCCAGCCGACCTGGACGGCGGCGGCTGAGCGCCGCCTGCTGGCAAGGCCGCTGCGGCGGCCTTTTTTTGCGCTCCGGGATTTCCCTAATTTGTCAGTACGCTGACTATAAAGTCAGTATACTGACGTAAATTCGGATGCCCTCGCAGGACTCTTCCCAATGGGAAAGCGGCTGCGCGCGATTCCGGTATTTCCGATTTAATAGTCAGTGTACTGATAAACAATGCTGGCGCGCCGTGGCAGGACAGGGTCCTGGCCATCAAACTGGGAGTAGGGGAATGAGCAAAGTACGCAAGATCGCGTTTGAGGAGCACTACACCGCGGTCGGATTCAAGGACTATTCGAAGAGCTTCGCGCAGCACATCGATCCCGCCGTGCTGGCCGACCTGGCTGCGCGCCTGGTGGACTTCGACGAGGTGCGCTTGGGCGAAATGGACCGTGGCGGCATCGACTACGTCATCCTGTCGCAGACCGGACCCGGCGTGCAGGCCGAAGCCGACGCCGCCGTCGCGCTGCGCCGCGCCAAGGAGAACAACGACTTCCTGGTCGAGCAGGTGGCCAGGCACCCGACGCGCTACGGCGCCTTCGCCACCGTGCCCATGCATGATCCGCTGGTCGCAGCCGCCGAACTGGAACGCTGCGTCAAGCAGTTGGGCTTCAAGGGCGCCTTGATCAACGGCCACACCAATGGCGTGTACTACGACGGCCGCGCCTACGATCCGTTCTGGGAAAAGGTGCAGGAACTGGACGTGCCCGTCTACCTGCATCCGTCCGATCCTTACGTCATTCCGCAGGCCTACTCGGGTCATCCCGAACTGGTGGGCGCGTGCTGGGGCTGGGGCGTCGAAACCGCTACCCATGCGCTGCGGCTGCTGTTCGGCGGCGTGTTCGACCGCTACCCCGGCGTCAAGCTGATTCTCGGCCACATGGGCGAGGGCCTGCCGTTCCTGCGCTGGCGCTTCGACAGCCGCTTCGCGGTGTATTCGCACGGCATCAAGCTGGCGCGCGCGCCCTCCGAATATCTGGGCAGCAACATCCTCATCACCACCTCGGGCGTCTGTTCGCCTCCCACGCTGATGGCTGCCATCGCCGAAATGGGCCGCGAGGCGGTGATGTTCTCGGTGGACTATCCCTACGAATCGACCGCGCTGGCCGTGGAATTCATCGAGCAGACGCCGATGGACGACGCGACCCGCGAACTGATCTGCAGCGGCAACGCGCGGCGCCTGTTCAAACTCTGAGCCCAGCCTGGGAGACTGACATGAGCAACTTCCTGTACGGCGGCAACGTCCACGCCAACGGCATTCGCCAGCATTACCTGCGCTACGGCGGCGAACGGGGCGCGGGGCGCGATCCGGTCATCATCGTACCGGGCATTACCAGCCCGGCCATCACCTGGGGCTTCGTGGGCGAGCGCTTCGGCCAGTCCTTCGATACCTATGTGCTGGACGTGCGCGGCCGCGGCCTGTCGGAAGCCGGCGCGGCGCTGGACTACAGCCTGGACGCGCAGGCCGCCGACGTGCTGGCCTTCGCAGAGGCGCTGGGCCTGGCGCGCTACAGCGTGGTCGGCCATTCGATGGGCGGGCGCATCGGCGTGCGTGCCGGACGCAGCAAGCCCGCCGGTTTGAGCCGCCTGGTTCTGGTGGATCCGCCGGTGTCGGGTCCCGGCCGCCGGCCGTATCCCGCCAAGCTCCCCTGGTACGTCGATTCCATGGCGCAGGCGCGCCTGGGCATGGACGCCGAAGCCATGCGTGCGTTCTGCCCGACCTGGACCGAGGAGCAACGCCGGTTGCGCGCCGAATGGTTGCACACCTGCGACGAGCGCGCCATCATCCAGAGCTTCGAGGCGTTCCAGAGCGACGACATCCACGCCGACCTGCCGCTGCTGAACGTGCCGGTCCTGCTGATCACGGCGGAGCGGGGCGACGTGGTGCTCGACGCCGACGTGGCCGAGATCCAGCAGCTGGCGCCCGGCACGCAGCATCACCGCGTGCCCGCCGCCGGCCACATGATTCCGTGGGACAACGAGGAAGGCTTCTATGCGGCCTTCGGCGACTTCCTGGGCGCGCCGCTGGCGCGTACCTGAAGAGCGGCCCCGTCTAGCAAGGAGGGCATCATGCCTATAAGCGATTTTGAAATGGTGAAGGCCTGGCAGCAGGTACTCACGTTGTCCAAGCTGCAAGCGGGACAGACCGTCACGGTGCTGACCAGCGCGGCGACCCACCCGCAAACCCTGGCCACGGCGCTGATTGCGACGCAAGCCATGGGCGCCATCGTCAACCGCCTCGATCTGCCGCCCATCAACGGCGAGCGGGCGCTGAGCCGGGATTCGCTGGCCTACCTGGGCACCACGCCGCTGACCGGCAACAAGGCCGCGATCGCGGCGCTGAAGGAAAGCGATCTGGTGCTGGACCTGATGACGCTGCTGTTCTCGCCGGAGCAGCACGAGATCCTGGCCACGGGCACCAAGATCCTGCTGGCGGTGGAGCCGCCGGAAGTGCTGGCGCGGCTGGTGCCGACCGAGGCCGACCGCGCCCGGGTCAAGGCGGCCGCCGCGCGCATCGGCGCGGCGCGCGAGATGAGCGTGGTATCGGAAGCAGGCACGGACCTGCGCTGCCCGCTGGGCGAGTTTCCGGCCATCAGCGAATACGGTTTCGTCGACGAGCCGGGCCGCTGGGACCATTGGCCCAGCGGTTTCGTGCTGACCTGGCCGAACGAAGGCGGCGCTGCTGGCAAGATCGTGATCGACGTGGGCGACATCCTGCTGCCGCAGAAGCTCTACGTGCGCTCGGCCATTGAACTGACGGTCGAAAACGGCTACGCCACGCGCATCGACGGCGGCGTGGACGCGGAACTGCTGCGCGAGTACGTGGCCTCGTTCAAGGATCCCGAAGCCTACGCGATTTCGCACATAGGCTGGGGCCTGCAGCCGCGCGCGCACTGGACCACCCTGGGCCTTTACGACCGCGAAGCCACCATAGGCATGGACGCGCGGGCCTACGAGGGCAATTTCTTGTTCTCGCTGGGCCCCAACAACGAGGCCGGCGGCAAGCGCACCACCACCTGCCACATCGACATTCCGCTGCGGGCCTGCACCGTGCGACTGGACGGGGAAGATGTGGTGCGCGGGGGCCGTGTGCTGGACGGCGGCGGCCCCCAGGCCTAGGCCGGCAATCATCGCTCAAGGAGTTCGATACATGAATGACGATATCTCGGCCTACGAACGTCAGGGCTTCGGCGCTTCGATGGCGCCCAAGGCCCCCTATGGCCTGCTGATCGTGGACCTGGTCAACGGCTTCGCCGATCCGGCGGTGTTCGGCGGCGGCAACATCCCCCAGGCCATCGAGCAGACGGCGGGCCTGCTGGCGCATGCGCGCAAGCAGGGCTGGCCGGTGGCGCACAGCCGCATCGTGTTCGCCGACGACGACGCGGACCACAACATCTTTACGCTGAAGGTGCCGGGGATGCTGACCCTGAAGGAAGCGGACCACAACAGCGCCATCGTGCCGCAACTCGCGCCCGCCGCTGGTGAGCTGGTGGTGCGCAAGACGGTGCCCTCGGCGTTCTTCGGCACCAGTTTGGCGGCCTGGCTGTCGCAGCGCGGCGTGCAGACGCTGCTGGTGGCGGGCGCGGTCACCAGCGGCTGCGTGCGGGCCAGCGTGGTGGATGCCATGCAATACGGCTTCCGGCCGCTGGTGGTGTCGGACTGCGTGGGCGATCGCGCCAT
The DNA here is from genome assembly GCF_036567245.1 of Achromobacter sp. Lineage (GTDB taxonomy): Bacteria > Pseudomonadota > Gammaproteobacteria > Burkholderiales > Burkholderiaceae_B > Achromobacter. The sequence goes on from NZ_DATCUY010000067.1 coordinate 4,147, forward strand.
CGGCCCTCACGACGCCAATCTCTTCGACATGCAGCAGAAGTACGCCACCGTGCTGACGCGCGACGAGGCCGTGCGCGCCACGCAGGCCTGAGCCGGCGCCTGGCGCTTGCACAAAAAGAAAGGGTTGCGCCTCTCGCGGCGCAACCCTTTTTCATTGACGCTCCTGCTGTCAGACCGGATAGACCAGGTCGTTGGCCAGGATGGTGGTGTCATACACCACCTGCCGTTCCTTCAGCTTGAGCACGCCGTCCTGTCGCGTATGGCGGTCGTAGTAGGTGCCGGCCAGGTGCAGCGTGGTGGGACCTTCCACCAGCGTCTGCATCAGCATGAACGCGGCCTGGGACTCGATCTCGCCGTCGGCGGATTCGCTGATGACGCGAGTGTTGCTGACCAGGTGCAGCATGTAGCGCGGAGCGAACATCTGGGTGCGCGAGATGGCCACGGCGCGGTCGTGCATCATGGCGCGTCCTTCGGAGTACACCAGGCCGACGGGCAGGCCCAGCTCGGCGTTCTCGCGTGCGGTGACGCGGTACAGGCCGTCCTCGGTGAAGAAGTCCGGCCAGGCCTCGACCTGGCCCGCGTCCAGGGCGGCGCAATAGTCGGCGTGGAATTCCTCGATCTCCAGTCGCAGCGCGATGGCGCGCGCGGGATCGATCTTGCGGGGGGAATATTCGAATCGGGTTCTCATGTGTCTATGTTCCTGCCTCAGAAGCCCATCACGCCGCGGTAATAGCTGTACATGGAGCGGATCGCGGCTTCCGAGATCAGCGTGTTGGAGGTGCCTTGCTTGCCGGATTCCAGCTTCAGCACGTTGACGTCGGTGCTGGCGCGGCGCACGCCTTCCTGCACGAACTTCATGGCCTCGTTGTCCTCCAGGCCGAGGAAGCCTGCCGGGCCCATCAGGTTGCCCTGGCGCAGCCGGTGGCGCTCCATCTCGGGCGTGTCGTCCTCGTAGCCGAACATGGTCCATTGCATGATCATGCTGTCGGGGCCGTTGGGCACGATCTGGCGCACGCCCAGCGTGTTCATTTCGCGCTGCACGATCAGGTTGGGCCACACCGTCTGCATGGTGACGGACCAGGGCGAATCGAACTCCTTGACGAATTCCAGGAAGCGGTCGTCCTGCAGGTGCAGGCCGTCGTGGAAGGAGCGCATTTCCTTCTTGTTCTCTTCGCTGACGCTGGCGTACTTGTCCTCGCTCTTGGCCGAGGCCATGGTGCCGTGGCGGCCATGCACCGGATCGACCAGCATGGCGGACTTGTTGCCCGCCACCAGCAGCCCGAACACCACCAGGAACGAATGCAGCAGGGTCGCGTGGTACGGATCCTTCAGGTTCTCGTGGTACATCTTCCAGTTGCACGGCAGCTCGTTGCGGTAGTAGCCGTGGATCTTGAGCTTCTTGCCCGGGAAGACCGTGTCGAAATCGGCCAGGATCTCGGGCGTCAGGTATTCCTCGATGGGTTCGACCTCATCGCTGTAGGACGCGAAGATGACGCCGTTGCGCGTGGTGACGCGCAGCTTGCGCAGACCGTGCTCTTCGTTCTTGAAGTCCTTGGGCATGCCGCCTTCGCGGTTCACGCCGCGCTTGAAGGGAATGCCCTGCAGATTGCCCTTCAGGTCGTAGGACCACTGGTGGTAGGGGCAGACGAATTCCTTGGCGTTGCCCTGGCTGTTGCGGCAGAACTCCGCGCCGCGGTGGGCGCAGCGGTTTTCGAAGACGTTGACCGAACCGTCCTCGGCGCGCGATACCACCACCGGGGTCGGCCCCACATAGGACCGCTTGTAGTCGCCCGGATTCGGCAGTTCGGCTTCCAGGGCCACGTAGTTCCAGGTCTTGCCGCGGAAGATCTTTTCCACTTCCTGATCGTAGACGGCGCGGCTGGTGTAGACCCAGTCCGGAATGTAATGCAGCGCGTCTTCCGGCCAGACACAGTCGGCCAGCGCGGCGTCCTTGGACGCCACCGTGAGGCCGATGACGGTTTGTGATTGATACATGAAAAGCTCCTGTCGATGCGGGGGCGATAATGAATTTCAGGACGCGGCGGCGCTTTGCTGGCAGGCCTTCACCAATGGCTTGAGCGCCACGGACTCATCGGCATAGCGCTGCGGGTCGATGGGTATGCCTTGTTCGAACAGCACGCGCAGCTGGCGCAGATCGCCGCCTGCGTTGATGGCGATGGCGTGCACCGGCACGCCGTCGCGGTGGCCCAGCCAGATGAACTTGGGCGCCTCGGCCTGGACCTGCGGTACGCCGCGGCAGGCGTAGACCAGGTCCGGCTGGGGCAGGCCCAGCATCTGCACGTTGCAGCCGTATTGGTCGGTCCAGAACCAGGGATAGGGCTCGGCGGGCGCGGGCTGGCCCAGCATGCCGGCTGCGGCCGCGCGTGCCTGTTCATTGGCGTTCTGCCAGGACTCCAGCCGCAGCGCCATGTTCAGGTGGCGGCGGTGCTGGCTGGCGCAATCGCCAGCAGCGTAAATATAGGGATCGCTGCTGCGGCAGGCGGCGTCCACCGCGACGCCGCCGTTGGCGGGGTCCAGCGCCAGGCCGGCCTGGGCGGCCAGGGATACTGCCGGCACCAGGCCAATGGCCACCACCACGACGTCAGCTTCCATCGTGGCGCCATCCTGCAGTTCTATCCTGAAACGTGCCTGATGCCGGGTCGCGGCATCAGCATGAGGCTGCCAGTCGCTGTGCGCGATCTGCGCGCCCAGGCGCAGGTCCACGCCGGCATGGCGGACGCGCTCGGCCAGCCAATCCGACAGCGCCGGGGGCAGCACGCGTTCCAGCAAGCGCGGCGCGCTTTCCAGGACGGTGACCGTGGCACCCAGGGCGCGCGCGGTGGATGCCACTTCCAGGCCCAGGAAACCGCCGCCGATGACGACAACACGCGCCTGCGGCGTGAGGCCGGTGCGAAGCGCGGCGGCGTCATCCAGCGTCCTGATGTAGTGCACACCCGGCGTGCCGCGCGGCAGGCTGGGCAGTTCGCGT
>NZ_DATCUY010000068.1:0-14900 GCF_036567245.1 Achromobacter sp.
CCTGCTCGGCCCGCTGGACGGCCTGCCCGTGGCCGTCAAGGACCTGTGCGACATCCAGGGCCAGATCACCACGGCCGGCTCGCAAGCCTGGCGCGAGCGCCGCAGCGCCACCACAGCCACGGCCGTCACCCGTCTGATCGATGCCGGCATGGTGGTGCTGGGCAAGACGCACATGGTGGAGTTCGCCTTCGGCGGCTGGGGCACCAACCCCGTCATGGGCACCCCGCGCAACCCCTGGGACCTGGTGCGCGCCCGCATCCCCGGCGGTTCCTCCAGCGGCTCCGGCGTGGCCGTGGCCGCGGGCCTGGCGCCAGCCGCGCTGGGTTCGGACACCGGCGGCTCGGTGAGGATTCCGGCGGCGCTCAACGGCATCACCGGCCTGAAAACCACGCGCGGACTCATCAGCCTGTACGGCGCGGTAGCGTTGTCCCACACCCTGGATTCGATCGGTCCGTTGACCCGCGACACCCGCGATTCCTTGCTGCTGACCGCGGCCATGTCCGGCCCCGATCCGCGCGATCCGGTGACGCGTGGCGTGCCCGCTTACCGCTACCGTGATCCGCGCACGGGCGCAAAGCCGCTTGCCGGCGCGCGCATCGCCGTCATGCCGCAAGCGCAGTACCCCATCGCCATCGATGCAACAGTACAGAACGCGCTGGACGATACGCGGCGCGCGCTGGCGGACCTGGGCGCGGAATGCGTGGAAGCTCCCTTCCCCTTCGATTTCCACGACATGATGCTGCGCAACGGCCTCATCATCGCGGCCGAAGCCTACGCCCAGCACCGCGACTACATCGAGGACGACAGCCTGCCTTTGGGCCGCTACGTGCGCGCCCGCATCCTGGGCGGCAAGCAGACAAGCGCCGCGGACTACGTGCAGGCGCTGCAGGCCCATGCCCGCGCCTGCGCGGCCTGGCAGGACTGGATGCGCGACTACGACGCGGTCCTCGCGCCCTGCCTGCCATTTGCCGCCTGCCCGCTGGAGGAGGTGGACGAGGCCGCCACGCCGCTGGCGGCATTCACCCGCCCTGGCAATTACGTCAATGCTTCGGGCCTGGCCCTGCCCGCCGGATTCTCGGCGGACGGCATGCCCATCGGCGTGCAACTGCTGGGGCAGCCCAACGGCGAAGACGCGCTGGGCCGCATCGGCATGGCGTTCCAGGCAGCGACTGACTGGCACCTGCGGCGTCCGGACTTGTCGGCGATCCAGCTGTAGTTCCGACTGCAGCAGACCCGGCGGCTGTGATCCCGCCGCCCACGAGGCCGGTCCGTCAGCGCGACGGCCGGCCTTTTTTTGCCTTCAACCCAGGCCGCAAGCCGGCCGCAGCAGCGCTTCCAGCCAGTCCGCGAACACCTGCACCCGCCGCGATGGCGAGCGGCGCTGCGGATAGAGCAGCGTCATCGGCATGGGCGCGGGCTGATAGTCCGGCATGACTTCGACCAGTTCGCCCGCGGCGATCTGCGGCTGCACGTCGTAGGCCGGAATCTGGATCAGGCCCAGCCCCGCGACGCAGCTGGCGATGTAGGCTTCGGCGCTGTTGACCGTGACCCGCCCGCCCAGCTGCACGGTGCGGGACTCGCCGCCATCCAGCCATTCCCAGGGCGCCAGCCGGCCAGTCGATGGCGAAGCGTAGTTCACGCAGGCATGCCCCGCCGCCAGATCGTCCGGCGTCGCCGGTACGCCCTGGCGCGCCAGATAGGCCGGGCTGGCGACGTTGATCAGCCGCAGCATGCCTATCGGCCGCGCCACCAGGCCCGAGTCCGGCAGCACGCCGACCCGCAGCACACAGTCCACCCCTTCCTCGATCAGATTGACGGCCCGGTCCGTCACGCCCAGCGTGACGTCGATCTGCGGATAGGCTTCCAGGAATTCCGGCAGCGCCGGCGCCACGATGAGGCGGCCGATGCGACCGGGCACGTCGATGCGCAACATGCCGCTGGGGCCTACCGAAGTGTGGCGGAAGAGGTTCTCGGCTTCCTCCATGTCGGCCACCAGGCGCAGGCAGCGCTCATAGAAGGCCGCGCCCTCCTGCGTGGGCGCCACTTGCCGCGTGGTGCGGTTCAGCAGCCGCGCGCCCAGCCGGCCCTCCAGTTCCTGCACGGCGGCGGACACGGTGGAACGCGGCAGGCCCAGCGTATCCGCCGCGCGCGAGAAGTTCGCGCACTCGACGACGCGGGCGTACACCCGAAACAGGTCTATGCGATCCATTGGGGAATGGCTCCTGCGAGGGCCAGCCTCACTGTTCGTTATTTATGGATAGAGATAACAGAAATAGCGGTTTTATACGGATTTTTTGGAATATATCATCGTCTGCACCAGGGCTCGCATCCGGCGGCCCGAAAGCGGAGAGGACCATGGCAGACCACGGAATCAAAGGCAAAACCATCATCATCGCGGGCGGCGCGAAGAACCTGGGCGGACTGATCGCGCGGGATCTGGCGCAACAAGGCGCGCGGGCGGTGGCGGTGCACTACAACAGCGCGGGTACCAAGGCCGACGCGGACGCGACGGTCGCCGCCGTCAAGGCGGCGGGCGCGCAGGCCGTCGCCCTGCAGGCCGACCTGACCTCGGCCGGCGCGATGGAAAAATTGTTTGCAGACGCGGTAGCCGCGGTAGGCCGGCCGGACATTGCGATCAATACCGTCGGCAAAGTGCTGAAGAAGCCCTTCACCGAAATCACGGAGGCGGAATACGACGAGATGACCGCGGTGAACTCGAAGTCCGCATTTTTCTTCTTGAAGGAGGCCGGCCGCCACGTCAACGACAACGGCAAGATCTGCACGCTGGTGACCTCGCTGCTGGGCGCCTACACGCCCTTCTACGCGGCCTATGCCGGCACCAAGGCGCCGGTGGAACACTACACCCGCGCCGCCTCCAAGGAATTCGGCGCGCGCGGCATTTCGGTGACGGCGGTAGGCCCCGGCCCCATGGACACGCCGTTCTTCTATCCGGCCGAAGGCGCCGACGCAGTGGCGTACCATAAGACCGCGGCCGCCCTGTCGCCGTTCTCGAAAACCGGGCTGACCGATATCGAAGACGTCGTACCCTTCATCCGGTTCCTGGTGTCGGACGGCTGGTGGATCACCGGGCAGACCGTCCTGATCAACGGCGGCTACACCACCAAATAGGAGCGGCGCCATGCACGTACTGTTGACCATCGTCGGAGGCCTGCTGCTGCTGGCCGTGTTCGCGCTGTTCGGCAAGCAATGGGGCGGCGACGCGGCCGGCTCGATTGCCGCCGCCAAATGGTTCCTGCCCGCGTGGCTGCTGATGGCTGTCGTCAACATGTGGGTCGGCGTCACGCGCGCCGGCTACACGGTGCGTGAGGAGCTGCCGATCCTGCTGCTGGTGTTCGCGGTGCCGGCGGCGGCGGCCTGGCTGGTCATCGCCTTCATGCCGCGCGGCTGAAACGCCACTGGCCCTGGCCACGCCAGTGTTCCATCACGCATCCGCGCGGCGGAACATCAGGGCTGCGCGGGCGCTGCTCCCGCAGGCGCGGCCTGATTGTCCGCCCGCGCCTGCGCCCCGGCGGGAGGCAAGCCCTCCCAGCCCCCGCCCAGCGCCACGATCAGATTGACACTGGCCGCGAAGCGGTTGCCCAGCAAGCTCAGCGCATTGCGTTCGCTGTTGAGCGCCGTGGCGTCCACCACCGCCACGCTCAGGTAATCGACCAGGCCGGCCTTGTACTGGTTCTGGGTCAGGCGCAGCGATTCGCGCGCCGATTCCAGCGCGCGGCGTTGCACCACCTGTTCGTTCTCCATGACGCGCAACTGGATCAGGTAATCCTCGACCTCGCGCAGTCCGGTCAAGGCCGTCTGACGGTAAGCGGCCGCTTGCGCGTCGTAGGAGGCGCGGGCCTGTTCCACTTGCGCCTCGCGCGCGCCGCCGTCGAATATGGTCAGCGCCAGCGCCGGCCCCAGCGACCAGAAGCGTGCCGGCGCCGTCAGCAGTTCCGCGAACTGGCCGTTGCGGAAACCGCCGTCGGCCGACAGGATCAGGCTGGGAAACCATGCCGCTTGCGCCACCCCGATCTGTGCATTGGCGGCGGCCGCGCGGCGCTCGGCTGCCGCCACGTCGGGCCGGCGCTCCAGCAGTTCGGACGGCAGGCCCACCGGGATCTGCGGCAGTTGCAGCGCGAATACCGTGGGCGGCAGGCTGAATTGCGACGGCGCCTGGCCCATCAGCACGGCGATGGCGTGTTCGAGCTGGCCGCGCTGCCAATCCAGGTCGATGGACTGCGCGCGCGTGCTTTCCACCTGCGTCCGCGCCACGGCCACGTCAGCCTGCCCAGCCACGCCCACGGCGTAGCGGTTCTGCGTCAGCTGCAAGGATTTTTCGTAGGCCGCCACGGTGGCGTCCAGCAGGCGCTTCTGCTCGTCCAGCACGCGCAGTTGCAGGTAGGCCTGCACCAGCGCGGCCTGCGCGCTCAGGCGCGTGGCGCCCAGGTCGGCCAGGCTGGCCGCGGCGCTGGCTTCCGAGGATTCCACGCTGCGGCGCACGCGGCCCCACAGGTCCACTTCCCAGCTGACGCTGCCGGTCAGCGAATACTGGTTCGAGACATTGCTGCCGGAAGCAGAGGTGGAACCGTTCTGCCCGCCGCCGCTGCCCGAACGCGTCATGCCCGCGCCCGCGCCCACCGTCGGGAAGAAGCCGGCGCGCGCGCCGCGCACCAGGCCCAACGCTTGCCGGTAGTTGGCCTCGGCCTGGGCCACGGTCTGGTTCGAGGCGTTCAGGCGCTCCACCAGGCCGTTCAAGGTCGCGTCGTCATAGACCCGCCACCAGTCGCCGCGCTCGGCCTGGTCCAGCGGACGGGCCGGCTTCCAGCCTTCGACTTCGCCCTGGCCTTCCTTGTAGGTCGCGCCCACGTCCAGCGCCGGGCGCTGGTAATCGGGGCCGACCGCGCAAGCGCCCAGCAGCGCGCACAGCGCAGCCGCGGCGATGCTGCGGGGAAGAAACAGGTTCGGGACAGGCTTGGCGATGCGCATCATGTAGGTTCTATGGAAGCGGAGGACCCATCCTTGGGCGCACGCCTGCGCGCGGCCCAGAGACGGAAGCGGTCCAGGTAAAGATAGACCACGGGCGTGGTGTACAGCGTCAGGATCTGGCTCAGGACCAGGCCGCCGACTATGGTAATGCCCAGCGGCTGGCGCATCTCGACCCCGGCGCCGGTGGCCAGCACCAGCGGCAGCGCGCCGAAGATGGCCGCCATGGTCGTCATCATGATGGGGCGAAAGCGCGTCAGGCAGGCCTGGAAGATCGCGTCGCGCGGGCTCATGCCCTGGGTGCGCTCGGCGTCCAGCGCGAAGTCCACCATCATGATGGCGTTCTTCTTGACGATGCCAATCAGCAGGAACACCCCGATCAGCGCGATCAGCGTGAAGTCGTAGCGCACCAGCAGCAGCGCCAGCAACGCCCCCAGGCCGGCCGACGGCAGGGTCGACAGAATGGTCAGCGGATGGACGAAGCTCTCGTACAGAATGCCCAGCACGATGTACATGGTGACCAGCGCGGCCAGGATCAGCCAGGGCTGCTGCGCCAGCGTCTGCTGCAGGGCCGCGGCCGTGCCCTGGAAGCCGGCCTGGATCTGGTCGGAAGGCAGGCCGATGCGCGCCACCGCCGCATCGATGGCGCTGGTGGCCTGGCCCAGCGACACGCCCGGCGCCAGGCTGAACGAGATGGTATCGGCCACGAACAGCCCCTGGTGCTGCACGCTGAGCGGCGCGTTGGCGTTTTCCAGGCGGGTGAAGGCCGACAACGGTACGCGCGCGCCGGCTGTGGTGATGACCTCGACCTGCCGGAGCGATTCGATGTCCTGCGCGAACTTCGGATCCACGCCCAGCACCACGTGGTACTGATTCAGCGGCCCGTACATCACCGACACCTGGCGCTGGCTGAACGAGTTGTTCAGCACGGTGGAGATGGTGGACATGCTCACGCCCAGGCGGGTCGCGGCCTCGCGATCGATCACCAGGTTGATCTGGCGACCCTTGTCCTCGACGTCGGTGTCCACGTCGGTGATCTCGGGAATCTGCGCCATCGCCTGCTGCACCTTGGGCATCCAGGTGCGCAGCAATTGCAGGTCGCCCGCCATCAGCGAGTAGTCGTAGGAGCCCTGGCTCTGGCGGCCGCCGATGCGGATGTCCTGCTGCGACACCAGGAACATGCGCGCGCCCGGCATGTTCTGCAGCTTGCCGCGCAGGCGGTTGATGACCACGTCCGCCGAGACCTGGCGCTCTTCCAGGGGCTTCAACTGGATCTGCATGAAGCTGCTGTTGCTGCCGCCGCGTCCGCCGGCATAGCCGGTCATGCTCTGCACCGCCGGATCCGCCAACACCACCTTGCGCAACGCCTCCAGCTTGGGCACCGTGGCCTGGAACGAGGTGCCCTGGTCCACCCGGAAAAAGCCCAGCAGCTGGCCCGTGTCCTGCTGCGGGAAGAAGCCCTTGGGCACCACCGTGTAAAGGTAGACGTTCAGGCCCACGGCAACGGCCAGGATCAGCATCATCAGGCGGCTGTGCGTCAGCGCCCAGCGCAGGCTGCGCCGGTAGCCATCCTGCATGGACTCGAAGCCGCGCTCGGCCCAGCGCGCCAGCCGTCCGGGCGGCTTCTCTTCGGGCGCTTCCTGGCGCAACAGGCGCGCGCACATCATCGGCGTCAAGGTCAGCGACACCACCAGCGACACCATGATGGCGGCCGACAGCGTCACCGCGAACTCGCGGAACAGCCTGCCCACCACGCCGCCCATCAAGAGGATGGGGATGAACACCGCCACCAGCGACAGGCTCATCGACAGCACGGTAAAGCCCACTTCGCGCGAACCGCGCAGCGCCGCGCGCATCGGCGACATGCCCCGCTCCACGTGGCGCATGATGTTCTCGAGCACCACGATGGCGTCGTCCACCACGAAGCCGGTCGCCACGATCAGCGCCATCAATGAAATGGTGTTCAGCGTGAAGCCGCTGAGATACATGACGCAGAAGGTGCCGATCAGCGACACCGGCACCGCCACGCTGGGAATGATGGCCGCGCGCCAGCGCCGCAGGAACAGCAGCACCACCAGCACCACCAGGCCCACGGCGATGATCAGCGTCAGTTCGGCTTCGTGCAGCGACGCGCGGATGCTGGGCGTGCGGTCCTGAGCCACCGTCATATGGGCGTCCGCCGGCATCAGGGCCTGCAGAATGGGCAACTGAGCGCGCACCGCGTCCACCGCCTCGATGATATTGGCGTCGGCCTGGCGCCGCACGATCATCAGGATGGCCTTGCGGTCGTTGTAGAAGCCGGTCTGGTACAGGTCTTCGACCGAATCTTCGACGCGGGCCACGTCGGACACGCGCACCGGCGCGCCGTCCTTCCAGGCGACGATCAGCGGCCGGTATTGCTCGGCGCGGCTGAGCTGGTCGCTGGCCATGATCTGCCAGTGGTAGCGGTCATTCTCCAGCACGCCCTTGGGGCGGTTGGCGTTGGCATTGGCCAGCGTGGCGCGCAGCTGGTCCAGCGACACGCCGCGGTTGGCCAGCGCGCCCGGCAGCACGGTAACGCGCACCGCCGGCAGCGAACTGCCGCCCACCGTCACTTCGCCCACGCCGTCCACCTGCGACAGCTTCTGCGCCACGATGGTCGAAGCGATGTCGTACAGCTGGCCCTGGCTGAGCGTGTCGGACGTCAGCGCCAGGGTCATGATGGGCGCATCGGACGGATTGGACTTGTGATACGTGGGATTGCTGCGCAGGCTGGTCGGCAGCAGCGAACGCGCCGCGTTGATGGCGGCCTGCACGTCGCGGGCCGCGCCGTTGATGTCGCGCGAAAGATCGAATTGCAGCGTGATGCGGGTGGAACCCTGCGAGCTGCTGGAGGTCATCTCGGTGACGCCGGCAATGCTGCCCAGCGAACGCTCCAGCGGCGTGGCCACGCTGGACGCCATGGTTTCGGGACTGGCGCCCGGCAGGCTGGCCGAGACCGAAATGGTGGGAATGTCCACCTGCGGCAACGGCGCCACCGGCAAAAGGAAGAACGACAGCAAGCCTGCCAGCACAACCGCCAGGCTCAGCAGCGTGGTCGCTACGGGCCGGACGATGAAGGGTGCCGACAGGATCATGACGCATCCCCTGCCGGGGCCTGGTCCACGCCGCGCCAGCGGCGCGACATGCGGTCGAACATCAGGTAGATGACGGGCGTCGTGAATAGCGTCAGCACCTGCGACAGCAGCAGCCCGCCCACCATCACCAGGCCCAGCGGCTGTCGCAACTCCGCACCCGTGCCGGTCGACAGCATCAACGGCAGCGCGCCGAACAGCGCGGCCAGCGTGGTCATCAGGATGGGCCGGAAGCGCAGCAGCGCCGCCTCATGGATGGCCGCGCGCGGGCTCAGGCCGCGCTTACGTTCCGCATCCAGCGCGAAGTCGATCATCATGATGGCGTTCTTCTTGACGATGCCGATCAGGAGGATGATGCCGATGATCCCTATCATGTCCAGCTCGGTGCCGCTGATCAGCAGAGCCAGCAGCGCCCCGACGCCTGCCGAAGGCAGCGTCGACAGGATGGTGATGGGATGGATATAGCTTTCGTACAGCACCCCCAGCACGATGTACATCGTCACCACCGCGGCCAGGATCAGCCACAGGGTGCTGGACAGCGAATTCTGGAACGCCAGCGCCGCGCCCTGGAAGCGCGTCTCGACGCCGGTGGGCAGGCCGATCTCGGCCTCGGCCGCGATGATGTCCTCCACCGCGCCGGACAGCGAGGCGCCCGGCGCCAGGTTGAAGGACACGGTCACCATGGGGAACTGGTCCAGCCGGTTCACGGCCAGCACGGTCTTGCCTTCGCTGATGTGCGCCACCGACGACAGCGGCACCTGCGCCCCGGTCGAAGTGGGCACGTGGATCTGCCCCAGCGAGGCCGGCGTCACCTGGAACTGCGGCTCGACCTCCAGCACCACGCGATACTGGTTGGATTGGGTGAAGATGGTGGAAATCAGCCGCTGGCCGAAGGCGTTGTACAGGGCCTCGTCGATCACGGCCGCCGTGATGCCCAGCCGCGACGCGGCGTCGCGGTCGATCTCGACCCAGGTTTGGAGGCCGTCGTCCTGCAGGTCGTCGGTCACGTCCTTCAGGCCGGGCACCTGCCGCAATCGGTTCACCAGCTTGGGCGTCCATTCGCTCAGGACTTTCAGATCGGGATTGGACAAGGTCATCTGGTACTGCGTGCGGCTCACGCGGTCCTCGATGGTCAGGTCCTGCACCGGCTGCATGTAGACCGTCAGGCCGTCCTGCTTCGCCAGGGCCTGCTCCAGCCGCGCCATCACCGTGCGCAGGTCGCCCTTGCGCTCGGATTGCGGCTTGAGCGCGATCTGCATGCGGCCGGCGCTGAGCGTGGCGTTGCTGCCGTCCACCCCGATGAAGGACGACACGGCCTGCACGTCGGGATCCTCCAGCACCAGGCGCGCCGCCGTGCGCTGGCGCTCGGACATGGCCGGGAAGGAGATCGATTGCGGCGCCTGGGTGATGGCCTGGATCAGGCCGGTGTCCTGCTGCGGGAAGAAGCCCTTGGGAATCACCATGTAAAGCAGCACGGTCAACGCGAAGGTCGCCAGCGCCACGATCAGCGTCAGCGTCTGGTGCCGCAGCACTACCTGCAGCCAGCGGTCGTAGCCGGCGATGACGCGGTCGATGAAGGCGCCCGTGACCTGATGGAAGCGGCCATGCTTCTGCTCGGACTCGGCGCGCAGGAGGCGCGCGCACATCATGGGCGTCAGGGTCAGCGACACCACCAGCGATATCAGGATGGACACCGCCAGCGTAATGGCGAACTCGCGGAACAGCCGCCCCACCACTTCGGTCATGAAGAGCAGCGGAATCAGCACCGCGATCAGCGAGAAGGTCAGCGAGATCAGCGTGAAGCCGATCTGCGAAGCGCCCTTGAGCGCGGCCTGCAGCGGCGTTTCGCCTTCCTCGATGTGGCGGGCGATGTTCTCGATCATGACGATGGCGTCGTCCACCACGAAGCCGGTGGCGATCGTCAGCGCCATCAGGGTCAGGTTGTTGATGGAGAAGCCGGCCAGATACATGATGCCGAAGGTGCCCACCAGCGACAAGGGCACGACCACGCTGGGAATCAGCGTGGCCGTGAGGCTGCGCAGGAACACGAAAGTCACCATGACCACCAGGGCCACGGCCAGCATCATCTCGAACTGCACGTCGGCCACCGAATCGCGGATGGTCTGGGTGCGGTCGGACACCACGCTCACGTCCAGGGTCGCGGGCAAGGCGCCGCGCAGCTGCGGCAGCAGCGCCTGGATCCGGTTGACCACGTCGATCACGTTGGCGCCCGGTTGGCGCTGGATGTTGAGCAGGATGGCGGGTTTATCGCCGGCCCAGGCCGCCTGGCGCGTGTCTTCGGCGCCTTCGACCGCGCGCGCCACGTCGGACAGGCGCAGCGGCGCGTTGTTCTTGTAGGCGATGATCAGGTCGTTGTAGTCGGTGGGCGTCTTGAGCTGATCGTTGGCATTGATGGTGGTGGAGCGCTGCGGCCCGTCCAGATTGCCTTTGGGCTGGTTGACGTTGGCGCCGACGATGGCCGTGCGCAGGTCCGACAGCGCCAGGCCGTTGGCCGCCAGCGCCTGCGGATTGACCTGCACCCGCACCGCCGGCCGCTGCCCGCCCGCCACGCTGACCAGGCCCACGCCAGGGATCTGCGACAGCTTCTGCGCCACCCGCGTATCGACCAGGTCGCGCACCTGCGGCAAGGGCATGGTGGGCGAGGTGATCGCCAGGGTCAGCACCGCGGCATCCGCCGGGTTCACCTTGTTGTAGGTCGGCGGCACCGGCAGGTCGCTGGGCAGCAGGTTGGAGGCCGCGTTGATCGCCGCCTGCACCTGCTGCTCGGCCACGTCCAGCGGCAGGGTCAGGTTGAACTGCAGCGTGATGACCGAGGCGCCGCCCGAACTGGTCGACGACATCTGGTTCAGGCCCGGCATCTGCCCGAACTGCCGCTCCAATGGCGAGGTGACCAGCGAGGTCATCACGTCGGGGCTGGCGCCGGGGTACAGCGTCACCACCTGGATCGTCGGATAGTCCACTTCCGGCAGGGCCGAAACGGGCAGCAGCCGGTAGGCGATGAAACCGGCGATCAGGATGGCCACCATCGACAGCGTGGTGGCCACCGGACGCAGAATGAACAGGCGCGACGGGCTCACGATGTTTCCCGGCCTATTTCGACGGCGGCGTGGTGCCGGCCGGGGCGCCCGCGCCCAGGCTCTTGTCGCGGGCGGCGGGGATCACGTCCGAGCCGCCTGCCACTTCCACCTTGGCTCCCGCGCGCAGGCGGTCGGTGCCTTCGACCACCACCCGGTCGCCGGGCTGCAGGCCTTCGTTGACGGCCACCATGCCATTGTTGACCGCGCCCAGCTTCAGCTGGCGCACCTGCACGGTGTCGTCCGGCTGCACCAGGAACACGAAGGCGCCGGCCGAGCCTTGCTGGATGGCGGCGGTGGGAATCGCGGTCACGTCCTTGCGCGTGAGCACGTGCAGGCGCACGTTGACGAACTGGTTGGGGAAGAGCGCGTCGTCGGCGTTTTCGAAGCGCGCCTTCAGCTTCAGGGTGCCGGTGGTCACGTCGATCTGGTTGTCCATGGTTTCCAGCTGGCCGGTGGCGATGCGCCGGGTGTCGGCGCGGTCGTAGGCATCCACGGCCAGCGTCTTGCCGGCCGCGATCTCGGCGCGCACTTCGGGCAGCTGGGTCTCGGGCAGCGTGAACACCACGGAAATCGGCTGGGTCTGCGTGATCACCACCAGGCCGTTGGCGTCCGAACTGGACACCAGATTGCCGCGATCCACCTGGCGCAGGCCCAGGCGGCCGCTGATCGGCGCCGTGATCCGCGCGTAATCCAGCTGCAGGCGGGCGTTGTCCACATTGGCCTGGTCGCTCTTGACCGTGCCCTCGTACTGGCGCACCAGTGCGGCCTGCGTATCGACCTGCTGCTTGGCGATCGAGTCCTGCTTGTACAGCGCCTGATAGCGCTGCAGATCGCGCCGGGCGTTCTCCAGCTGCGCCAGATTCTGCATCTGCGTGCCGCGCGCCTGGTCCAGCGCCACCTGGAACGCCCGCGGGTCCACCTGCGCCAGCAGGTCGCCGGCCTTCACGCGCTGGCCTTCCTGGAACGCCACTTCCACCAGTTCACCGCTGACACGGCTGCGCACGGTAACGGTGTTGTAGGCGGTCACCGTGCCCAGCGACTTCAGGAAGATGTCGATGTCCTGCCTGGTCGCCGTGGCAACGCGCACCGGCACCGCCGGCGTCATCATGGCGCCCGCCGGGGGCCTGCCGCCACGCGCTCCCGGCCCGCCTGCTCCGCCCGGCTTGGCCGCGGGCCGCAACACCAGCCAGGCGATGCCCGCCGCAACTAGCAATACCAACGCCAGCCCAAGAAGGCGGCGGCGGGTCCAACGGGTGGGCGGAGATACGGGACGGCTATCAGGCATGGAACAGTTCCGGCACAGGCGGAGAAAGCCGTATTGTGTACCAGACCGTCCCGGTTTCCAGCGCCCCGATCCCTAGTTGAAACTGGGAGCAACAGGAATCTGGGCAGAACGCAGGCGGGGCAGCCTAACCCCTGGTGCCTGGCGGGCCCAGTCCCGCCCAAGCGCTGCTTGATGGGTTACTGCAGGGTTACACGCAGGCTTATGCGCGTTGGGCGGCGGTGTTCTTGCGCGGGAACGCCCGCGCCACCCCCATCCTATGAACTGCAAAGGGTCATCTGGAAGGGCACGTCACGCGCGACCTGCTGCGGCTTGAATTCGCCGTCCTGGGTGGAAAAACGTATCCAGATCATGTACTTATTGGCACTGATCTCGGGAAATACGCCCTGGGACGGGTCCAGCCAGACCCGCAGCAGCTGGAACTGCTTGCCGCCCAGCATCTGCTGGTAGGCGCCCTGCTCGCCCACGATGTCGGACTTGCGGCCGGATTCGCGCAGCAGGCGCAGGGCCAGGGTCAGGCCGTCATACAAAGGGATGAAGGGCGCCACCCAGGCCTGCAGGTCCGCGCAGCGGGCGGCCTCGGATTTGTTCTGCCAGGCAAAGTACGACGGCATGTCGACCTGCGTGGCGCTACCCGGCACGGACAAGCGTCCGCGCAGGCTGGTCAGCCATTCGTTTTCGCGCAGGGACTGGCCGGTCTTGCCGGGCGCAGCCAGCGCCGTGGTCACCTTTTCCATTTCGCGCAGCATGGCTTCAAGCGCATCCTGCGCCACGCCCGGGTGGTCGCGCAGCCCGACCAGCGCCATGCGCTGGCGCTCCAGGTCTTGCAGGACCGCGCCTTTCACATCGGTGCGTTCGCAGGCGTCGAGCAGGTCGAACAGGGAGGTGACGGCAACCTGGTGCAGGCGCGAGTCCCCCTCTCGGGCAAAGAAGAACAACCTGTCGAACAGGTATTCCAGCCGCAGATAAGCGCGGATGCGCTCATTGAAGGGGTATTCGTAAACGATCACGCTTCTTTACAGGCCCATCTGTGTTTGGCCGGCTGGCCAATGTTATTCAGGGGTGCCGGCTTAGCCCGGGGCTTGCCGGCCCGTCGTGCTCGCCAGCGCCAGCCAGCGGTCATGCAGGGTCTTCGCCTGCGCGCGCAATTGTTCCGGAGAGGTGCCGCCGTCATTGACGATGACGTCGTCGGCAACTTCCAGACGGCTTGCCCGCGCAGCCTGTGCCGCCATGATACGCCGGATGGCTGGCTCCGTCAGCCCGCTGCGCTGGCGCACCCGCGCCACCTGCGTGTCGGGGTCGCAGTCGACCACGCAGATGCGGTCCAGGCGCGCACGCCAGCGCGGCAACGACTCCACCAGCAACGGCACCACGAACACCAGGTAAGCGCCGCTCGCGGCATCGGCCTGGCTCTCGGTCTCCTGCCCGATGACGGGATGCAGCACGGCTTCCAGCCGTAAGCGCACCTGCGGATCCGAAAACGCCTGGTCGCGCATCCAGGCGCGGTCCAGCGCGCCGTCCGGCGTCAGCGCGCGCGCGCCGAACTCGCGTTCGATCGCGGGCATGGCGGCACCGCCCGCGGCGGTCAGCGTGCGCGCGATCTCGTCGGTGTCGATCAGCGTGGCGCCCCATTCCGCGAGCATGTCCGCCACCCGGGACTTGCCCGACCCGATGCCGCCCGTCAGACCTATTTTCAACATACCGCCCATCCCATGCAGGGCATGAACCGCCCTATTGCAAAAACCGCCCCAGTCCAAGTTCGCCACCCACCAGCAGCGTCACCACGCCCGCGAGCGCAAGATAGGGCCCGAAGGGCAGCGGCTGCCCGCGGCCGGCGCGGCCGCTCAAAGTCAACGCGCCGCCGATCAGCACGCCCAGCAGCGATGCGCTCAGCAGCAGCGTCGGCAGGGCCTCCACGCCGAACCACGCGCCCAGGGCCGCAAGCAGCTTGAAGTCGCCGTAGCCCATGCCCTCGCGTCCCGTCAGCAGGCGGAATACATGAAAGATAACCCACAGGAAGACGTAGCCCGCCACCGCCCCCACGACCGCCATCTGCAGGCTGGAAAACGCGTCGAACAGATTGACCAGCAGTCCGGCCCAAAGCAGCGGCTGGGTCAGGACGTCGGGCAGCAGTGTCGATTCGAAATCGATCCAGGCCAACGCCACCAGCGTGGCCGACAAACCCATCGCCGACAGGGCGAGCGGCGTGGCGCCGAAACGCCAGGCGCAAGCGGCGAACAGCGCACAGGTCAGCAATTCAATGGCCGGGTAGCGCCATCCTATGGCCGCTCCGCAGGCACCGCAGCGGCCCCGCAGCAACAGCCAGCCCAGCAGCGGCAGCCGCCGCCAGCCGGCCACCGGAGCATCGCAGGCGCGGCAGTGCGAAGCCGGCGACCACAGGCCATAGCGGCCCGCGGCTGGCGG
>NZ_DATCUY010000069.1:0-33721 GCF_036567245.1 Achromobacter sp.
GAATAGAAAAGCTGTACTGCATCGGGGTGCAGGACCTGCGCCAGCCGGGCGATATCGCCGGCCAGGGGATCCTCGGCGGGCGTCACGCCGCGCACGCGCTGCTCGATGGCCACGCGCGACAGCAGCACAGCCAGGTCGGCCAGGGCGCCGGCATAAGACAGGCCGCGGATCGCCAATTCATCCGCCACCGCCAGCACGCTCTTGGCATCGCCGGCCGACAGCGCGTCCAGCAGGCGCACCAGGTGCCGCTGGTCGATGGTGCCGAGCATGCCGCGCACGGCGTCCTCGGTCAGGTTGCCGGCGCTGTAGGCGATGGCCTGGTCGGTCAGCGACAGGGCGTCGCGCATCGAGCCCGAAGCCGCTTGCCCGATCAGCCGCAGGGCCGGCACCTCGAAGCCCACGTCTTCCTGGCCGAGCACGGCCTGCAGATGGCCGACGATGGAGTCGGCCGGCATCTGCTTCAGGTTGAACTGCAGGCAGCGCGACAGCACCGTCACCGGAATCTTCTGCGGGTCGGTGGTGGCGAGTATGAATTTGACGTGGGGCGGCGGCTCTTCCAGCGTCTTGAGCATGGCGTTGAACGCATGCCCGGTCAGCATGTGGACTTCGTCGATCATGTAGACCTTGAAGCGCCCCGCGCCCGGCGCGTACACCGCCTGCTCCAGCAGCTGCGTCATTTCCTCGACGCCGCGGTTCGAGGCCGCGTCCAGTTCGAGGTAGTCGACGAAACGCCCGGAATCGATTTCCGTACACGCGCGGCACACGCCGCAAGGCTTGGAAGTGATGCCCGTTTCGCAGTTGAGCGACTTGGCCAGGATGCGCGAAAGCGTGGTCTTGCCCACGCCCCGGGTTCCGGTGAACAGCCAGGCGTGGTGCAGGCGTTGGGTGTCGAGCGCATGCGTCAGCGCGCGCACCACGTGATCCTGTCCCACGAGGGTATCGAACGATCGCGGCCGCCACTTGCGGGCCAGTACCAGATAAGTCATGGGTGGATTGTAGAGCCTGTTTCGGAAGCTGGCCTGAAACGCAAAGGGGACGGGTTTATTCCCGTGGAAGATATCCTTGGAAAATAACCCCGTCCCCCTTGAAAACAAACGCGTCATGGGTTTGGCATGACGCGTTGCTTTGAAGAATCCGGTTGGCGAGCCTTACTCCGGCACTGACCCTAAACGACTATGGCTGCTTCGTTCCCGACCTGACCAGGTTCACCGCCGAACCATGCGGAGGGGCCCGCCAGCCGAGATTCTAGCAGAGCTGCGCTTCGCTTGCTTGCTAGAATCTCGGCCGGCGGGCCCCGGGGGGCAGTATGTGGGCCCCCTCCCCAGCCCTCCCCCCGAGGGGGAGGGAGTTTGGGACTTCGCTTCGCTGGTCCTTTCGGCTCGCTTCGCTTTGCCTTGCGGGGTCTTCAGAACTTTGCTTGCTCGGAGCGTCGTTGGCTAGACGCTTAGTTTTCCGCCTGACTGGGGGGAGCCAGGACGTAGAGTTTTCGGACGGTGCTGCGGATATCCCAGACGCCTTGGGTATGGGGGGGCATGGCCAGGGTGTCGCCTGCGCGGAATTGCAGCGGGGGCTGGCCGTCGGGGGTGAAGGAGCCTTCGCCGGCCAGGATGTGCATGATTTCGCCCTCCTGGACCTGGCGGCGGAATTGGCCGGGGGAACATTCCCAGATGCCGGCGCTGGTGGCTTCGGCGCCGGGGATCACTATTTTTCTGGCGCGCAATGCGCAGGCGGGTTCGCTGAGCGGGATGCCGACCGGACCGAGGTCGTCCAGCTGGGCGGTGTCGCGGGTCTGGGGGATGTGTTGGATGGTCATGGTGTACTCAGGAGGATGGAGGCGGGCTTCTACGAGAGCTTGTCGCACAGGCCGTAGTAAGCGACGCCGAGCGCGATGTAGAAACGCTTGAGGCCGTGGAACGGCAGCGGCCTGATCGGGGTGACGGGGTATGGCATGGGCTCGCCTGCGGCGATGGTCCGGGCGAGGTAGCGGCCCATCTGCGTCGCCAGGGCGACGCCGCGGCCGTTGTAGCCCAGCAGGATATGCAGGTTGGGCGACGGCTGATGGACATGCGGCACGAAATCGCGTGTCAGAGCGATCCGGCCGGCCCAACGATAGGTGAACGGAATCCGGGCCAACTCCGGAAACAGCATGCGCGCTCCGCGCACCAGATGGTCCCAATCCTGTTCCGATGCGGGGTCGGCGAAATGCCCCCGGCCTCCCAGCACGAAACGGCCCTCGTGGTCGCGGCGGAAGTACAGCAACAGGCGGCGGGAGTCCGAGGCCACCACGCCGCCGGGCATGATGTGGCCGCAGGCCTTCGCATCCAGCGGTCCGGTGGCGACGATGAAGCTGTTGGCGGCGATGACGCTGCGCTGCAGTCCGGGCCATAGCCCGTTGGTGTAGCCATTGGTCGCGATCAGCGCGTGCTCGGCGCGGACAGTGGCGCCCTGCTCCGTGCGCGCAAGCCATTGCTGGCCTGATCGCTCCAGCGCCGTGACGCGGGTATTGCCATGCACCGACGCGCCAGCCGCTTGCGCGGCCGCCACCAGCCCGCGGGTGTAGCACAGGGGCTGGATGCTGCCGGCGCGCCGGTCGATCCAGCCGCCCAGGAACCGGTCTGTACCCAGCCTTGCGCTGACAGCCTCCTGGTTCAGCATTTCCACGGCCGCGCCACGATCCAGCCACTGCTGGGCGCGGTCCGACACGGTTTCCAATGCGCGAGCGGAGTGGGCCGGCTGTATCCAGCCAGCCCGCATGGCATGGCAGGCGATGGCATGCTTTTCGATAAGCTCGAATACCGCATCGGCGGCAGACCCCACCATCTGCAATAGCGGTTCTCCCAGCGCTTTGCCGTAACGCGCCAGGATCGCCTTCGGATCGTGCTTGATGCCGGGAATGACCTGCCCGCCGTTGCGGCCGGAGGCGCCCCAGCCCGGTTCCTGGGCATCCAACACGCAAACGCGCAGTCCGAGTTCGCTCAGATGCAAGGCGGTCGACAAGCCGGTAATGCCGGCGCCGACGATGACGACGTCGCATTGGAGGGAGTCCGCCAAGGCGGGCGCTGCGGGCGCCGGCCCCGCGGTCTGCTGCCACAAGGATTGCCGGGCATCGGCCGAGTCTGGTGCGCGCATGGTGTATCTCAGCGTCCGCTGGCCTGGGGAAACACGAAGGGGGTGGCCTCGGCGAACCGGGTCAGCACGTTAGCCGTGATGCGCGACACGTTGTTGTCGTAGCCGTTCCAGGCCAGCGACGCGCCCCAGGTGATCGAGCCCGTGGAAAAAACCGCGCCGCCGTTCAGGCACTCGTAGAACACCAGATCGGCGTAGCAGTGCTTGGCTTCCTCACCGTTGATGGTGGGGTGGTGGTAGGTCGTCTCCTCGGGTACCACGTTGTAGTAGCGCGTGTGCTTTTCCGAGCGGGCGACGATCAAGGTATGCGGCGGCGTGCCCAGCCGGTAGTCGACGCGATCGATCTCGTCGCCAGCGGCGCCGCCTCCGCTGCTGCCGAAATCGCCAATGATTTCGTCCGCCACGCCTTCGAACATGAACGCCACGCGCGGGTCGCGGCTTTCGGGCCGCCGGCGATAATAGGACGAGGCATCGAACCCGGTCGCGGTCGTCCCGATGCCGGTCAACGTCTGCGGCGCCTGCCCGATGCGGCGCCAGGTGCCGCCATATTCGCCGGTATAGCTGTGGTAGCTTTCCCCGGCCGGCGTCTCGCTGTAGCGGGCGCCGGTCTCGGTGCGGCGCAGTTCCATCAACCAGGGCTTTTCGGGATGGTAGGCGCAGCGCCAGTAGAAGCCGTTGCCTCCCATGTACATGAGCCGGCCTCCCTGCCCTTGGTACGCCACCATTGCCTGCCACATGCGCGTGGTCCAGTACTCGGGATGCGCCCCGGTCATGACCACGCTGTAGCCCTCCAGGGCCTGCAGGCCTTCGGCATGCAGCATGTCGTCCGTGATGACGTCGTAGTCGAAGCCCTTTTCGTCCAGCCAGTCCAGGAAGTGGGTATCGCCGTTCAGCGACCAGGTGCGGCATTGCAGATGCATGCTGAAGACCGGCCGCAAGCGCGAGGCGTAGTAGACGCCATAGCCGTCCGAATGCGTGTCGTACATGGAAAGGCTCAACTCGCGGTGTTCGCCCAGGTAGGTCTCCCAGGGATACAGGACCATGAAGTTGCCGGACTTCATTTCCATGCCTTCTTCATCCAGGCGGTAGTGCGAGTTCGAGTACGCCATATAGGTGGCCGTCGACGCGAGGAACGCGATCCGCTTGCGCGGCCCGCCCGCCTTCGGCCGCACGATGAAGGTGATGCGTTCCTGCTCTCCCGCCGCGCCGGTCAGGCGCGCCGCATACAGGCCGCTCGGCAGGCCGTCAGGCACGGTCAGGCTGAAATCGGTCTCCCAGCGCGCATCCTCCAGGGTGTCGTCATGGAAGTGCAGCGCGGCGAAATGGTCGGGACGTTCGCGCCAGAACATGACGCTGGAATCCCAGCGCAGGCCGGGCACGCCGCGCGAGGGCAGGTTCTCGATGCGCCCCTCCGACCAGGGCCTGGCCGTGTCGACGAGCACATCGCTGTCGATGCGCTGCGAGAAATCCCAGGCCTGCAATGGCGGCGCGGCATGGCGGCGGCCTTGGGCCTCGACGCGCAATTGCGCCAGGTCTGCATCGCCGGCGCCATACGGCAGCAGCGTGGGCGAATCCAGGCGGCCGTTGAAGTGCTTGGCGTATTGTGGGCGCGGCAGGCCAGTGGCGGCCGCGCCCATCGTCAGCGGAAGCCGCGCCAGCGCGACCGGATCGATCGCCGGCAGCCGGCTGCTCGCCTGCGCATGCGAATTCACGGCCAGCAAGGGATTGGCGGGCATCTGCCGCAGATCGACCGTCCCCGAGTCCAGGTCCAGCGTTACCGCCACCAGATACCACTGGCGCACGGTCATGGGCAATCCCAGCGTGACGCGCTCGCTCTTGCCGCCGCTGCCCTGCTGCCAGAACAGGCAGCCGTCCCGATCCAGGCCCAGCAGATATCCGACGCGCGCGGTGTCGTCCCAGCGCGACAGGATCGCCTGATCGCCGCCGTTGCAGGGCAAGGTCGGCATCACCGCCAGGATCCAGCTCTTGCAGCCCGAGGCAGGCTCGCTGAAAGCGGGCGCCACCGCGCGCGACCCGGTTTCGGTGGCTTGGGGACGTCCGGCGATGGCGGTGGCGATGCCCTGCATCACCACGGTTTCTTTCAAGCCGGGAGCGCCGGGCGTAACGTCGCCGCTGCGGATACGCACCAGGTCGGCGTCATAGCGCAGCGCTTGCGCGCAGCTCACTTTGAATTCTATGGTTTCTCCCGGCGCGATCGTCCAGGTGCTGGGGTACCCCAGGATCTCGTACATACAAGCTCCGTCAGTTTGATTCGGGCGACACGGTATGGCGGCCCGCGTTCAGTCCAGGTCGGACGGCCAGGGATAAGGGGAATGGATGGCCCAGCGGATCTTCAGCAGCGCCCACTGGGCATCGGCCAGCTTGGCGTAGCGCTGCGGCGCCAGTGCTACCGGATCGCCCCGTCCCGCGCCGAGCGTGCCGATGGCGTACTCCGAGTAAGGCTGGGTGCAGACGATGACCTGCTTGCCGGCCATGGGCTCCATCCGCAATCGGTTAAGCAGGCGGTTCAACTTCAGCGGCCGGTTCTTGGTGGTCGTCGTCCTGAAGTGTTTGAGAAGTTCCGCATCTTCGGGCTGGATCTCGTACATATCGCGCTCCGGGCATGAAAAATCGATTCAGTGGTCGCGCTCAGGCGCGGCGAACATCTCCAGGCCGACCGTGCGTTCCAGCAGCAGCACCAGCGCAAGCGTGAAGACAATCAGGAATGTGGCGATGGCGGCGATCACGGGACTGGCGCTTTCCTGTATCTGCGTGAGGATGCGCACAGGCAAGGTGTTGACGTCCGGCGCGACCAGGAAGACGGTGATCGTCGCCTCGTCGAACGACACGATGAAGCAGAACAGGAAGGCCGTGATCAGCCCCGGTTTGAGCATGGGCAGGGTCACGGTGCGCAAGACCTGCGCGGGCCGCGCGCCCAGGCTCATGCTGGCCTCGCCCAGCGCGGGGTCCAGCTTGCGCAAGGAATTCAGGATGGGGCGGTAGGCGAACGGCAGCGTGATGATGCAATGCGCCAGCACGATGCCCAGGTAGGAGCCGCTGACGCCAAGCAGGCCGAGCAGGCCCAGGAACGCCACGCCCAGCGCCGCATTGGGAAATACCAACGGCAGCATGATTAGCGCTTCGATAACGCCACTTCCCCTGATCCGGCTGCGGTCCAGCACCAGCGCGGCCAGCAGGGCCACCGATGTGCTGATGAATGCCACCAGCAAGGCGATGCCGGCGCTGACCGCCAACAGACCCAACCATTGCGGGTCGGTGAAGAACTCCAGATACCAGCGCCAGGAAAGCGACGCCAGCGGCAAGGTGAAGTACCCGGTGGACGTGAACGACGACACCGCCACCACCAGGATGGGCAAGGGCAGGAAGCCAAACAGCAGAACCAGCAGCAAGCGGTATAGCCAGCGCATATCAGGCTCCCGTTCCGGACACGCGCGCCGCGACGCGGCGTTCGAGCAGTTGCAAGGGAATGACCAGCGAGAATGCCGCCAGCAACAGCACGATCGCCATGCTGGCTGCCTTCGGATAGTCGAAGACCTGCAGCACGTCCTGGTAGATCTGCGTGGCCAGCATGCCGTCACGCACGCCACCCAGCAACAGCGGCGTGACGATGGCCCCGGTGGACAGCAGATAGACCAGCATGGCGCCGGTAATGACACCCGGCAGGCTCAGCGGCAGGGTGACATGCAAAAAGGTCTTGAGCGGGCCCGCCGCCAGCGTCTGCGAGGCCTCGTCCAGGGCGCGATCCAGATGCAGCAGCACCGCCAGCACCGAGACGATGAAAAACGGACTGAAGACATGCACCAGGCCGATCACCACCCCGGTCATGTTGAAAATCAGGCGCATGGGCGTATCGATGACACCCAGCGACAGCAGCAGCGAATTCAGCGTGCCCTTGGGCCCCAGGATCACCACCCAGCCGTAGGTACGCACCACCACGCTGACCAGCCACGGCGTGATGACCAGCATCATCAGGAAATTGCGGTTGCCGCGATAGCGCGAAATCGCATAGGCGATGGGATAACCGACCAGCACGGAAAAGAACGTGACGACCAGTGCGACCCCTATCGTGCGCAGCAGTACCGCGACGTAATCGGCCCGCTCGAAGAAGCGCACGAAATTGCCCAGGCCAAAACCATCTGCGGTGCGCAGCGATTCCACGGCGAGATAGGCGATCCCCGTCAGGAACATCAGGATCAGTATCGCCGGGGGAAGCAGCAGGATCAGCGGCGGCCGGGTCGATTTCATTGCGGCTTCTCCGGGCTTACCGGCCGGCGCCCGCCATCGCGCGCTCGACCAGCTCGATGCGCGACTTGCGGGATTCGGCGATGTAGTTCCAGTCCGGCTGATAGAGCTGGTCGCGCAGGGCGGTCAGCGGCTGGCCCAGTTCCTTTTCTGTCGCGGGAGACAGCTTGGCCGTACTGTTCAGCGGCAGGTAGCCGGCAATGTCGGCAATGCGCGACTGGCCATCCGGCTGGGCCACATAGTTCAGCCACTTCAGGTAGCTGGCGCGGCCCTGCGCCTTCTTGGGCACGACCACGATGTACGGCAGGATCAGCGCGCCCTCCTTCGGAATGACCATCTCGATATTGGTCTGCCCGTCGCGCTTCATCTGCCAGACGCGGGTCGAGTAGTAGGGCGCGGCCGTCACCTCTCCGCGCTGCAGCAGCTGGTTCATCTGCGCCATCGAGCTGTACATCGCCAGCGAGTTCTTGCCCAAGGCGGTCAGCAACGCCAGGCCCTTGGCGGTGTCGCGCTCGTTGCCGCCTTCGGCAACGGACATGATGGTGAGGTCGTAGGCCGAACTGTAGACCGGACGGGTGACCGACAGTTTTCCCGCCCACTTGGGATCCCCCAGCGCCTTCCACGAAGAGAAGTCGGAAGGTTTCGCAAGATCCTTGTTGACCGCGATGCCGTAGTACGCGAAGTAGGTGCTGACGCCTATGAGGCGTCCGGAAGGCGCCTTTAGCAGGTATTTCTCCGGCACGTTCTTCAGCGCGGGAACCTCGCTCATGTCGAAATCTTCGAGCAGTCCGTCGCTATACATCTGCGAGGCCTCGAAGAACGACGAAAGCGCCGCATTGAACTTGGGCGCGTCCTTCTGCGCGCGCACCTGGGCCTCGGGAGTGGGGACTTCGACGATCTTCACGCCGATTCCCGTTTCCTTCGTAAAGGGTTCCGCGTAAGCCTCGCGCCACGCCGCTCCGACGCCGCCGCCCCAGGTGGCCATGGTGATTTCCTGCGCGCTGGCGGTGCCGCAAACGGCCATGACCGCCGCGGCGGTCCAGTGGGCAAATCGATAGGTGCTCATTGTGCGACTCCTGTGAGAGTGAACAGCGCTAGAGGGATACGACCGAAATGCGGCTGTCGTCCCAGGTCAGTCCGACGGCTTCGCCCTGTGCCGGCAACGGTTTCCCATCCTGTGCCGGCCAATCGGCGATCAGGGTCCGGGCGCCGGCCTGCAGCCAGAGGCGTGTGTTCTGTCCGGCGTAGACGCGGCGCTCCACGCGGGCCTGCAAGCGGGCGCTGCCGGCCGGCGCCAGTTTCAGGTACTGCGGCCGCAGCGATATGCCCACGGCGCTGCCTGCCGCGAAGCGCGAGTCCGACAGATCGAATTCGCAGCCGAGTTCCGCGCAGTCGAGACGCGCCGCGCCGGCCTGCACCACGCCTTCGAAGAAATTCGTGTCGCCCACGAATTCAGCGACAAAGCGGGTCTGCGGCTTTTCGTAGATGGTGGCGGGGTCGCTGACCTGGTCGATCAGGCCGTTGCGGAACACGGCGACGCGATCGGACATGGTCAACGCCTCTTCCTGGTCGTGCGTCACGAAGATGAAGGTGGTGCCGAGTTTTTCCTGGATCAGCTTCAACTCGGTCTGCATCTGGCGACGGATCTTCATGTCCAGGGCGCCGAGAGGCTCGTCCAGCAGCAGCACCCGGGGCTCCATGACGATGGCGCGCGCCAACGCAACGCGCTGCTTCTGCCCGCCCGAGATCTGGCCGATATAGCGCGCGCCGTAGCCCTCCAGGCCGACCATCGTGAGCGACTGCTCCACCTTGCCGCGGATGGCGGCAGGCGGCTCGCGCCGCATCCTCAGGCCGTAGCCGATGTTCTCGGCGACGGTGAGATGCGGAAACAGGGCAAGGTTCTGGAACACCATCCCGAGCGGACGGCGGTACGGCGGCGATGACAGGATCGACTGTCCGTCTATCTTCACCTCGCCCGAGGTAGGCGTTTCAAAGCCGGCAATGATCCGGATCAGCGTGGTCTTGCCACAGCCGCTGGGGCCCAGCAGCGTCAGAAACTCGCCTTCGCGCACGTCCAGGCTCACGCCCTTCAACGCCATCGATGCGCCGAACGTCTTGGTGACGTCCTGGATCTGGAGGATCGGCGTCCCCGCTGTTTTCTGACCCTGCCCCATGCTCACACACTCCGGCAAAACCGATGAATGAACGCAGGATATTGGAGCCGGCATCCTTTCAGCAATAGTAAAATCCCGCAGTGAGGTTTATTATTATCGCTAGGCGGTAATTAATACCCAAAATACGGGAAAACGAGGAGCCGAAAAATGCTGGAACAGGCCGAACTGGAAGTCGACGATGGCATGTTCAATCACTCGTTCGCGAGGGGACTGAAAGTCCTGTTCGCGTTCCGTGGCGCACAGAGCGCCATGTCCCTGTCCGAAGTCGCGCAAGCCGTGGGCACGAGCGTCAGCACGGCCCAGCGCACCGTGTACACGCTGGAAAAGCTGGGGCTTATCAGCAAGTCGCCCAAGACGCGCAAGTTCAGCCCCACCCTGCGGGTCCTGGAGCTGGGCTACAACTACATCGCGGCCGATCCGTTGGTCGAGGCCGCGAATCCCTTTCTGGCCGAGCTGTCCAATATCACGGGGGAAACCGTCAACCTGACCGAACCCCTGGACCACGAGATGGTGTACGTGTCGCGGGTCGTGGCGGCGAAGTTCATTCCCATCCACATGCCCATCGGCAGCCGCATCCCCATGTACTGCACGGCCAGCGGCCGCGCCTACCTGGGCGCGCTGCCGGAGGAACAGGCGCAGGCCATCCTGGACGCCTCTGCGCTGCAGCGCCATACGCAATGGACCGAGACCGATCCGGCGAAGCTGATGGAGATCGTCCGGCAGGCGCGGCGCGAAGGCATCGCGCACAACAAGGAAGAACTGTTCCTGGGCGACATGACGATCGCCGCGCCCATCATGGGCCAGCGCGGCACGCCCGTTGCGTCCGTGCATATCGTGGCGCCGACCAGCCGCTGGACCCTCGAAGAGGCTCTGGCGCGCCTGGGGCCGCTGGTGTTCGATTGCGCCCGCGGCATCAACAACTCGGTGCGCTCGTTCACATGAGGGCCGCCGGGCCGGCGGCCCGCGCTACAGATCGATCCAGGCGCGAGCCCGCGGGAAGTAAAGCGCGGCGCGCGCGGTACGGCCGTCCAGCGCCGTGACCTGCGCGCAATATCGCAGCAACTGGTCGCCATGCCGCTGCCGCATGCGCGCGGCGAAGGCAGCTGGCGCCTCGCCCGGATGCGGCCGGCCGGTTTTGTAGTCGACGATCAGCCAGCCGTCTTCGGTGCTGAGGGCCAGGTCGATGACGGACACCTTGCCGGCGGCGTCGATCAGGGGCCATTCGCGGCGCGCGCCGGATTGCGACAACAGCCACAGGCCGCGATCGTCGGCCAGGGTGGCTTGCAGGGTTTCCAGCACGGCTTCGGATGCGGCATCTGCCTGGCTGGCGGGAATGCCTGCGCGCGTCAGCTGGCGGCGCATGGCGGGCAGGCGCTGCGCCAGCGCGTCGGCGGACCAGGCATGCACGCCGTCCTGGCCGATGCGGGCCAGCCAGGCGTGCGACAAAGTACCGATGGCCGCGTCGTAGCCGGCTTCGAGTTGCCACGCGGGATGTTCTCCACCCTCGCTCCAAGCCCCGCGCGCCGCGGCGCCAAAGCCGGGGCTGACGGCCACGTCCGCCATGCGCGCCAGTTGCGCCAGGCCGGCGCGGTCCACGCGCCGCAGGGGCTCGCCCTGCCACTCGGGGCCGTCGGTCTCTTGCTCCGTCGTTTCGCCATCCAACGACGGCGGAACCGGCACGGCAAGGCAAGGCCACAAGCGTCCCAGCAGGCTGGCGGACGACGGCGTCTTGACCTGGCCGCTGGCCTCGTCCACCGACACGTGGCCCACCAGGTGCAGGCGCTTGCGCGCCCGCGTCGCGGCCACGTACAGCAGGCGGTCGATTTCGTAGGATGCGCGGCGCGCCTCGCGTGCGCCCAGGTAGCGCGACAAAGGGTCCGCTTCGGTTTCGGCGCGCGGCTTGACCGGGCCGAACAGCACGCGGCCGCTGCTTTGTTCGAAGCGCACCAACGGCGCCTGGTCGCCGCGCGGCGCGCGATGCAGGCCGTACAGGATGACGGTTTCGAACTGCAGGCCCTTGGACTTGTGCATGGTCATGATTTCGACCGCGCCCGTGTCTTCGTCCGCCGCGTCCGGCGCGGCGAACAGCCGCGCGATGCCTGTGTCCAGCGCGGCGACGTCGATGGCGCCATGCGGCGCCAGACGCTCGATCAGCTGGAACAGGCTTTCCGCGTCGTTGGCCACGGACAGGCCGGCATACAGCGCCGGGCCGCCCAGGCGGCGCCACAACGATTCCACCCAGGCCGCGAAGGGCATGGCGCCGGCGCCGTTGCGCTTGTCGAGCAAGATCGCCGCCACCTGGCGCAAGCGCGCGAACTCGTCCGCGCCGAGCACGTTCTGCGCCGCCGGCGTTTCCGGCGCTGCGGGCGCCGCGTCGAACAATGAGCCCTGCGGCGCGCTCGTGGCCGTCATGGGCGTAGCCTGCGGTGTGATGCGCAGCGCGCGCTCCAGCAGCACCGGCACCGGCGTGACGTGATCGTCGCCGAACAGGCGTTGCAAGGAGTTCAGCGTCAGGCCGCAGTATGGCGCGCGCAACACGGACAACCAGGCCAGGCGGTCGCCGGGATGCGACAAGGCTCGCACCAGCTGCACCAGGTCCGCCACCACCGGCCGCAAGGCCAGCGGCACCAGGTCCACCGCCCGGCAGCGTATGCCTTCCTGCGCCAGGCGGCGGGTCAGGTTGCCCAGATGGCTGCGCGCCCGCACCAGCACGGCGACGGGGTGCTTGGCGCCCTTGTGGTCGATCAGCGCCTGGCGCACCAGTTCCACCGCGATGTCCTCGGCCTGCGTTTCCGCAGGGGCTGCGCCGTCTCGCGACCAGGCTGGATGGAAGCGTACCGCCGGCTCCGGCAATGCTTCGTGGAAGGCAGTGGACGGACTGTAGGCGATGGCTCCCGCCGCCGCGTCGCTGCGCCGGGGCAGCAATTGCGCGAACGACTGGTTGACCCATTCGACGATGCCCGCCTGCGAGCGGAAGTTGTCGGTGAGGTTGAGAAAGTCCGGCTGCAGCTCGCCCACGCCGATGTCGGCGACCTCCAGGAACAAGCCTACTTCCGCCTTGCGGAAGCGGTAGATGGACTGCATCGGATCGCCCACCAGGAACAGGCTGCGGCCGTCGCCCTGCTGCCAGCCCGAGGTCAAGGTGCGCAGCAGGTCCAGCTGGGTCTGGCTGGTGTCCTGGAATTCGTCGATGAGCAGATGGCGGATCGAGGCGTCCAGCTTCAACAGCAATTCGCCCGGATCGTCGGCGCTGCCCAGCGCGGCCGCGGCGCGCTGCGCGATCTCGATGAAATCCACCTCGCCGGTATCGGCAAAGCGCAACCGCAGCTGCGCCACCGCCAGCGCCAAGGTCATCAGCTGCGCGCCCAGCACTTCCCATTGCGCATCGGTGAAATGCGGCGCGGGCACGTCGCGCACCGCATGCAGGCGGCGCACCCAGGCCGCGTCCGCGTCGGCAGCTTCCAGCCACGCCACGAACGGTTCCTTGTGCGCGCACTTGGCCGGAAAGCCCAGGTTCTTGTTGACGGTCTTGCGCAAGGTGCCGGTGCCGGTCAGCAACAGGTGCGCCACGGCTTGCCATAGTTCCAGCGCCTCGGCGTCAGGCGGAGGTTCTTCCGTCCAGTCCAGCAAGGCCAGCAGCTTGTTTTCCGCTTCACCATCCTGCAAATTAGCTGCAGCCAGCCGCGCCGGGCCACACAGCGCTTCGGCCCAACCATAAGGCATGGCTGCGCTGAGCGCGTCCAGGTCTTCGCCTATGGCCTCGGCCAGCATGGCCTCCATGCCCTCGCGATCAGAGCCGTGGCGCAGCAGCGGCAGCCATTGGTCGCGCTGCCCCAGCATGTCGGCGATGGCCTCCTTGGCCGCCTGCACGTCCACGTCCAGGTGCTTGAGCAGGATGCGCACGGCCTCGTAGTCGTCGGCCAGGTCCAGCGTGGCGCGCGCGGCGGCTTCGTAATGGGCGCGCGCATCATCCGTGATCTCCGGCATGCCGCCCAGTTCCGACAGCCAGGGCATGCTGCGCACCAGGCCCGCGCAGAAGGAGTCAATAGTGCGAATGGCCAGCCGCGCGGGATGGTCCAGCAGATGCCAGCCCTGTGTTTCGTTGCGCGCCAGCGCGGCGCGGGCCAGCTCCCAGCTGCGGCGCTCGTGCATGGCCTCGGGCGGCGCGTCCTGCCCGCGGCGCAGCTTGCTCAGCACGCGCGCATGCATCTCGGACGCGGCCTTGCGCGTGAAGGTGATGGCGACGATTTCTTCCGGACGGTTCACGGTCGCCAGCAGCGCCAGGATACGGTCCGTCAGCAGCTCGGTCTTGCCGGAGCCCGCCGGCGCCTGCACCAGGAAGGAACGTGTCGGGTCCAGCGCGTCGGCGCGCGCAACGTGATCGTGCGGCAAGCGTTCTTGTTCAGCCATGGCTCATGCGTCCTCGTCGTCCAGATGCAAACGCAAGAACGGCAATGCATCGCAGTATTTCAGATCATCGCGGCGATAGGCCACGTTGGCCGCGTAGCCCGCGGCATACTCGTCGGCCAGCGCTTCGATGGCCGTGCGCCAGCGTTGCCGGATTTCCGGCCAGGACAATCCGTCGAAGTACTTGCTGTCGCTGGCAAGCGTGACGCCAGGCACGCCCAGGTCTTCGTCGGCCAGGCCCTGTGCGGCGACCTGCCGCGCATGGATCTGCGCCAGCACCAGGCCCGCCACTTCACCGCCCGCGGCGTCCGCCAGCACCGATGCGTAGAACGGCAGTTGCACGTTCACGGGCCGGCTGCGCGACCAGTCCGGTTCGGGCTTGGCCGCCGCCACGCCGGTCTTGTAGTCGACGATGACGTTGCGGCCGTCGCCCAGCGTATCGATGCGGTCCAGCCGCAGCTTCAGGTTGAGCGCGCCGCGCTGCCATTGGTGGTTCTTTTCCACCTGGGCTACCGCGAAGGGCAGGCGCTGCGCCTCCATGTCCAGCCAGGATGCCAGCACGGCCTGGGCGCGCTGGCACTCCAGCGTCTTCAAAGCGGGCGCATAGTCTTTCAATTCCTCGTCTGCGGCCTGCGCCACCGCCTGTTCCAGCAGGGCCGGCAAGCGGCCCGTGGCCATGACCTCATGCAGCGTATCCTGGTCGGGCATCATGCCCCACACCAGCTCCAACGCCTTATGCAGGAATTGGCCGCGCACGCTGACAGTGGCCGCGTCGGCGTAAGGAGCCATCTCGCGTCCGCCCAGGCGATGCCGCACAAAGGCCCACAGCGGATTGCGGGCCTGCGTATCCAGCACGTCCAGGCCGCCGCCGCCCCGGTTGCCGGCCGCCAGCGCCGGTCCCTGCGCGTCATCCAGCGATTCCTGCGGCAAGACCGGCAGCGCTTCGAGCGCGGCGGGCTTCCAATCCGTCAACGCCGCGGCCGCGATCAGCGGCGACGGGCGCAGCTCGCGCTCGCCATCCATGTGCGCGTGGCTGACGATGATCTCGGGCGCGCAGCGGCAGAGCGCGGCGTACATGCCCTCGGCCCACTCGCGCTCGCGTTCGGGCGTGGCGCGCGGCGCCTTGGCCTGGCGCAGCACGGCCAGCGGCAACAGCGGATTGGGCTTGGGCGACGCAGGTAGTACGTCGTCAGTCAGGCCCAGCATCCAGACGCCGTCCCAATAGCCGCCCTCGGCCTCCAGCAGGCCCAGCACGTCCAGGCGCGCCAGCGGGTCGCGCTGCGGTTGGAACGAAGCGGAACGCGCCACGCTTTCCAACAGGTTCACGGCGGCCACGCCGCCCAGGCGCCCGGCGGCCGGCGCCAGCGCCGAAAAGCTGCCGAGCGCGTCGCCCAGCGCGCCCATCACCTGATAGCCGACGCTGTCCAGCACGCCTTCGCCGGGAAATCCCAGCGCCATGAGGGCGGCCTTCATGCGCAGCATCCACACGTCGCAAGTGGCTTGGCGGCCGCCCTGCGTCCAGATCTCCATGGCCTGGTTCCACGCCTGCGCCAGCGCAGGCAGATCCGCCAGCAGCTTGCGCCAGTCCTGTTGGCTGACGTGCAGTTGCGCCTGACGCCGCCAGCGCGCATCGATCGAGGCCAGCCGCGCGCGATCGCGCACGTCACCCGCGCAATGCCCGCCCAACAAGGCCGCGCCCAGAACCTCGGCGCGGCAACCCTTGCCCGGCGCGCATTCCGCCAAGGCCCGCAACCATGCGAGCGCGGCGCGCGCCATGGGCCATTCGTTCAAGGGCCGGCCCACCGCCACGTTGAAGGCGTAAGCGGCTTCGCCGCCGCGCCCCGCCAGGGCCTGGCTCAGCACCCGCCGCGCGAAAGGCGATTCCGCTTCCAGCTGGGGCGAGACAATGGCATAGCGGCCATGCGGATGCGCCTTCAGGTGCTCGGCCGCCCAAGCCGCGGCAGCGCGCCATTCAGCGCCTTGATCCGCTGCTTCGAACCGGCGCGCCGCTGCTTCGACGCGCTGCGCATCGCGCCACTGCGCGACGGCGGCGCCCTGCTCTTCGAAGGCGCGCAGCAGCCGGCGGAATCGCGGCGAGATATCCGTAAATCCTGCCAGCACCAGTTGCTGCGGGATGGGCAGGCGTCCGTCCTCCAGCGCCCGCAACACGCGCGCGTAGCCCTGATTGGCGTCCTCCGCGTCGATGCCGGCCAGCGCCTGGCGATAGCGCGCGCGCCATTTCGCGAAACCGCGGTACTCGTCGGTGTCCGCGCCCGATGGCACCTGCAGCGCCCACTCGTCCATCAACAGGTCCGCGTCCATGGACAGGCGCGCGGCCTGGCTGGCGTCCAGCAGCACGCGCTCGGCCTCTTCCTCGCGGATCGCCTCGGTCCATACCAACTGCGTGGCGAAGCTGTCCAACCGGTAGGCGGGCACATCGTCATCGGTCTCGAACGCGAGCTCGTTGGCGGCATCGGCCAGCCAGGCGGACAGCGGCAGGATGCGCGGCAATTCGCTGACCTGGCGTTCCTGGCGCAGCAGCCCGGCCAACTCCAGCGTGAGACGGCGCGACAGGCGGTTGTTCACCGTCAGCACGAGTGTGTCGGCGGCGGGCATGCCGCCGATGTCCGGCAGCGATAGATCGGGATAGGAAGACGAAGAGTCCTGCATGGGTATCCGGAGCGCCCGCCGGAAGCGGCGCGCGATAAGGGAAGAAATACCGCCGTAGGATACCGCGAGGCAGAGCGGAAAACCCGCTTAGAAGCCGCAGAGCGCGGCCAGATTTTCCCAGTGGATCTGCATTTCCGGCGTGGTGTAGCCCCAGAACGCCAGGCCCATGACGGCGACCAGGGCCAGCGCGCCCGCGATGCGCCAGCCGCGATGGCGGCGGGCGGCGGAGGCGGAGTGGGTCGGGGGAGGCATCAGCATTCCTGGCAAGCCCGGCCTCAGGCCGGGGCCGGCTGGGCCACCGGCTGTTCGCGCACGGGCAGGCACAGCAGTGCGGCGAGGATGGCCAGCGCCACGCCCAGCCACCAGACGGCATCGTAATTGCCGGTCTTGGCGTAGGCGTATCCGCCCAGCCATACGCCGATGAAACTGCCTAGTTGATGGCCCAGGAAGACGATGCCAGACAAGGTGGCCGCGTAGCGCAGGCCGTAGATCTGGCCGATCAGACCTTGTGTGAGCGGCACGGTCCCCAGCCAGAACAACCCCATCCACGCCGCGAAGGCATACAGCACCCACGGCGACAAGGGCATCCAGAGCAGCAGCAGGATGCCGAAGGCGCGCATGCCGTACACCACCGCCAACAGGCGCTTCTTGCTGTACTTGCCGCCCAGCTTGCCGGCATAGAACGAGCCCAGCACATTGAACAAGCCGATCAGCGCGATGGCGGTCGCGCCCTGCCCCGCGCTCAGGCCGCCGTCGCTGACGTAGGCCGGCAGATGCAGCGTGATGAAGGCGGTATGGAAGCCGCAGACAAAGTAGCTCCAGAACAAAAAGTGGAACGAGGGATGGCGCACCGCCTGCTTGACCGCCGAGGCGAGCGATTGCTGCGGGCCGGAGTGAGCCTGCGGACGGCCGCGCAGGAAATAGGCCAGAGGCGCGCCGCAAGCGACGAACAGCGACAACACCCACAACGCGCCCGGCCAGTCCAGACCGCTGATGAGCACCTGACCGGTCGGCACCACGGCGAACTGACCCAGGGAGCCGCCGGCGCTGGCGATGCCCATGGCCGTACTGCGATAGGCGGGTGGCACCGCGCGCGCCACCACGGGCAGGATCACGGGAAAGGTCGTGCCGGCCTGGCCCAACCCGACCAGCACGCCAGCCGTCAGGTAGAGCGTGGCCTCGTCGGTGGCGAAACGCGTGCCTATCATCCCAAGCATGTACAGCAGCGCACCCAGAGCGATGGTGCGGCCCGAACCGTAGCGGTCGGCCATGATGCCCATGAAGATACAAGCCACGCCCCACACCAGGTTCTGCAGCGCGAAGGCCATGGAGAACACCTCGCGCCCCCACCCCTGCGCCAGCCCCATCGGCTGCATGAAGAGGCCAAAGGTGGCGCGCACCCCCATGGCGAGCAGCACGACCAGCGTGCCCACGATCAGGGTACGGGTGAATTTCGTATCGGTTTGGCTAGACATGAAACCTGTTCTTCGTTGTTTTGGTTCGCCGCCCCCTCCTCGGGGCGGTCCGGCGCGCGCGGCGCAGGACTCGGACATCATATACAAATAGCTTCCGAGCCCAGCCAATAGCCACGTCGAGCGCCGGGTCCGTGACGCGAGGCTGCAGGCTGCGGATTTGGGGCTTGCGCCGCCTGCTGATAGACTTGCGTCCTGCGCCGAAGCCCGTGTCCCCGGTGATAAACTCAGGACCGGAAGATTCGTAGCGATATCAAGGCCTTAGTGAGCAGGCACGGTCCCTTCGACCGGCCCTGCCGCCTGATCGGAAATAGTCTCGCCGTAGTTAAATGGATATAACCGGCCCCTCCTAAGGGTCAATTGGTGGTTCGATTCCACCCGGCGAGGCCACCTTTGGCGTCGATACCGACGCTTTCCTTCCCCCTGCATGTTCCCCGTTCGCCTGACGCAACTGCTCTCTTGTGAGCACGCTTCGCGCTGCGCCAGGCGGACACAAAAATCTCACTTTCAGCCAGATGAGGGTTAATCCGGGCTACGCTCACGCGCCGCCTGCCGTTAGCTTCTCGGACTTGTCTTGTGACGAATTGAAGCCAGCGTCAATACGTCACTATTATTTTTTTCGACGATGATAGCGAATCGTCTTGCGCGCAACTTGAAATTGCTGTTTAAATTCGACGCGTAAGCCTCTAATTCATCTGGACTTTTTCTGACCCGACGAAACGCCGGCTTAAGAAATATTTACTCACAGACTGACAAGCCCGCTCAAACCATGGCATTTTCCTGGAAACGTGCGATTGCGAACGCGATAGCGCCTGTGGCGCTGGCGGTGTGCGCGCTCCTGCCCCCCGCCGCGCAAGCCGCGAAGAATACGGACCCTTGCAAGACCAACGCCAAGTCGTCGGCCTGCAAGGCGCAACAAGCGAAGAAGGCCCCGGCCCCCAAGGCCAGCTCTGGCAAGAGCGCCGCCGGCAAGCAAGCCGCCTCCTCCGCCAAGAAAGCTCCCCCCAAATCGTCCGCCGGCAAGAAGGCCGCCGCCCCCAAGGGCGGCAAGCAAGTCGCCGCCAAGGGTACGCCGCCCAAAAAGGGCGCTGCCACCGGCAAGAACGGCAAGCCGAACAAGCCGTCGCGCGCGCAACGCGCCGCCGCTGCCGCCGCGCTGGGTTCGGCCGCCATGCCGCCGCCCGCCTCCTCAGTGCGCGCCGAAGCCGCCGCCCTGCGCTCCACGACCGCCTACGTGCAGGACCTGGAAACCTCCACGGTCATCTTCGCCAAGAACGAAAACGTGGTGCGCCCCATCGCTTCCATCTCGAAGCTGATGACCGCCGTCGTCGTGGTCGACGCCAACCTGCCCATGGATGAAATGCTGGAGATCACCGACGAAGACGTCGACGGCCTCAAGCACACCACCTCGCGCCTGCGCGTGGGCACCAAGCTGACCCGCGGCGACATGCTGCACCTGGCGCTGATGTCGTCCGAGAACCGCGCCGCCAACGCGCTGGGCCGCCACTATCCCGGCGGCCTGCCCGCGTTCGTGGCCGCCATGAACGCCAAGGCGCAGGCGCTGGGCATGGCCAGCACCCGCTTCATCGAGCCCACCGGCCTGTCCAGCGACAACGTCTCGTCGCCGCACGACCTGGCCCGCCTGCTGCGCGCCGCCTCCCAGCGCCCGCTGATCCACCGCTACTCCACCGATACCGAGTACGACGTCGAGGTCAACAACCGCACGCAGACCTTCCGCAATACCAATCTGCTGGTGCGCAAGCCCGACTGGGACATCAAGGTGTCGAAGACGGGCTACATCAACGAAGCCGGCGAATGCCTGGTCATGCTGGCCCGCATCAACGGCCGCGACCTGGCCATCGTGCTGCTGGATTCGCAAGGAAAGCTGTCGCGCATCGGCGATGCGGTGCGCATCCGCCGTATCGTGCAGAACGAAGTGGCGATGGCGTCGATCCAATCCGGCGGCTGACACTCAGCGCGGCACGCCGCAGCATGAAAAAAGGGCTCGAAAAATTCGGGCCCTTTGCTTTTTGGACGCCGCTGCGGCGCCTTCGCGGATGAGTCATGCGGCCTTGCGTTTGGGGCGCAAGGGCTGCGCGTCGTACAGCGTGGGTGGCAGGCCCTCCAGCACGGCCTGGGGATTGAGCGAGCGGATCGGCACGGCCGCGTCCAGCGGAATGCGGCCCTCGGCCTGCAGCAGCTGATAGCGCAGGCAGCACACGCGCAAAAACGAAGTGAAGTTGGCGGCCTCGCCCCGGTACTCGATCAGCTCGTCGTACAGACGTTCGATCAGCTGCGTCACGCGCATGCCGTCGCGGCCGGCGATTTCTTCCAATACCTGCCAGAACAGCTGCTCCAGCCGCAGGCTGGTGGCCACGCCGTGCAGCCGCAGCGAACGGGTTTCGGGCGCGTAGGACTGCTCGCTGGCGCGGATGAAGATTTCACACATGGGAGCTCCTGAGACTCGGGACGAGGCTTGGGCCTGGGCCGGGATGCCTACGGCTGACTGTACGCCGTTTGCCGCAGCCCCGGCAAGACGCGGCGGCGGGCCGGATTCAAGGGCAAAGAGCGGCCCCCATTCTGCAACCACACGTTTCCAACCGCGGCAGGCAATCCCCCCGGTTGATATAAATCATGGTCGGGAAAGCGTCCACGTTCGAGCATGAGGAACCTTGATCAGACTTCGGAGGCAGTGATGGATAAAACCATGAAAGCGGCGGTTGCACGAGCATTCGGCAAGCCCCTGGTAATCGAAGAAGTCGCGGTGCCGCGCCCGGGTCCGGGCGAATTGCTGGTAAAGATCGAGGCTTGCGGCGTATGCCATACCGACCTGCACGCGGTCGAAGGCGACTGGCCCGTCAAGCCCAATCCGCCCTTCATTCCCGGCCATGAAGGCGTCGGCCATGTGGTGGCGGTGGGCACAGGGGTGACCCATGTGAAGGAAGGCGACCGCGTCGGCATCCCCTGGCTGTACTCCGCCTGCGGACATTGCGAGCACTGCCTGGGCGGCTGGGAAACCCTGTGCGAACAGCAGCAGAACGCCGGCTACTCGGTGAACGGCGGCTTCGCCGAATATGCGCTGGCCGCGGCCGATTATGTGGGCCTGTTACCCAAGAACGTCAGCTTCGTCGACATTGCGCCCGTGCTGTGCGCCGGCGTCACCGTCTACAAAGGCCTGAAGATGACGGATACCCGTCCGGGCAACTGGGTGGTCATTTCCGGCATCGGCGGGCTGGGCCACATGGCGGTGCAGTACGCCAAGGCCATGGGGCTGAACGTGGCCGCGGTGGACATCGACGACGCCAAGCTGGACTTCGCCCGCCGCCTAGGTGCCGAAGTCACGGTCAACGCCAAGACCACCGACCCCGCCGCCTACCTGAAGCGCGAGATCGGCGGCGCGCATGGCGCGCTGATCACGGCCGTATCGCCCAAGGCCTTCGAGCAGGCGCTGGGCATGGTGCGACGCGGCGGCACCGTGGCGCTCAACGGGCTGCCGCCGGGCGATTTCCCGCTGTCGATCTTCGACATGGTGCTCAACGGCGTCACCGTGCGCGGCTCCATCGTGGGTTCGCGCCTGGACCTGCAGGAATCGCTGCAGTTCGCCGAAGAGGGCAAGGTGCACGCCACCGTGGCCACCGAAAGCCTGGAGAACATCAATAACGTGTTCGACCGCATGCGCCGCGGCCAGATCGAAGGCCGCATCGTGCTCGATTTCGCCTGATCGGCGCGCAGTAACGGAAAAGCGCCTGGGGCGGCAAGATTGCCGCCCCAGGCGCTTTTCTTTGTTGCTGGAGATCAGTGCGTGATCTTCGTGCCCAGCACCGCCAGGAATTGCGACATCCAGGCCGGATGCGCAGGCCAGGCCGGCGCCGTCACCAGGTTGCCATCGGTGTAGGCCTGGTCGATGCCGATCTCGGCGTAGGTGCCGCCCGCCAGGCGCACTTCCGGTGCGCAGGCAGGATAGGCGGAGCAGGTGCGGCCCTTCAGGATTCCGGCCGCGGCCAGCAGTTGCGCGCCGTGGCAGACCGCCGCGATGGGCTTGCCGGCCTGGTCGAAGGCGCGCACGATGTCCAGCACCTTTTCGTTCAGGCGCAGATATTCCGGCGCGCGGCCGCCCGGGATCACCAGGCCGTCGTAGGAGGCGGGCTCGACGCGGTCGAAGTCGTAGTTGAGCGCAAAATTGTGGCCGCGCTTTTCGGTGTAGGTCTGCGCGCCTTCGAAATCATGGATGGCGGTGGCGATGGTGTCGCCCGCCTTCTTGTCCGGGCATACCGCGTGCACCGTGTGCCCCACCGTCAGCAGGGTCTGGTACGGCACCATGGTTTCATAGTCCTCGGCGTAGTCGCCGACCAGCATCAACAGTCGCTTGCTCATGTTTGTCTCCTAGGGATGGCGGAAAGCCGGTTCAGCGCCCGTGGCCGGGCTCCGGTTCTTGATCTACGCCCCTATTGTGGCGCGGCCGCCAGCCCAGAAGGTGGTATGGGAATACCACGTCCGAACAAGGGCGACCTACTCCAGCGCAACGGACACGCCCTTGGCGCCCAGCAGCGCGACCAGCACTTTAGGGTCGATGCCTATCAGATACCCGCGCCGCCCGCCGTTGATGTAGACCACGGGGTAATCCAGCACCTCCGCCTCGACCCATACCGGCATCTTCTTGCGCGTGCCGAAGGGCGAGGTGCCGCCCACCTGGTAACCCGAATGGCGCTGCGCCACCTCGGGCTTGCAGGGCTCGATCCGCTTGAGGCCCGCCTGGCGCGCCAGGTTCTTGGTGGAGACCTCGCGGTCGCCGTGCATGACGACGATCAGGGGCTTGGCGGACTCGTCCTCCATCACCAGGGTCTTCACCACGGCATGCGGATCCAGCCCCAATTGGCGCGCGGCTTCGCCGGCGCCGCCGTGGTCCACATAGTCATAGGTGTGTTCCGTGTAGGCAACCTTGTTCTGCTTGAGGAACTGGGTGGCGGGCGTTTCCGAAACGTGGCGGGCTTTGCTCATGGGAATGCGTGAAGGAAGAAGTATGGAAACCGCGCCAGGCTAGCCGCGCGGATGGTGCGCCGCGTGTAGCGCCTTCAGGCGTTCGCGCGCGACGTGCGTGTAGATCTGCGTGGTGGAGATGTCGGCGTGCCCCAGCAGCATCTGCACCACGCGCAGATCGGCGCCGTGGTTCAGCAGGTGGGTGGCGAAGGCGTGCCGCAGCACGTGCGGCGACAATGGCGCACGCACGTCGGCCAGCAGGGCGTATTTCTTCACCAGTTGCCAGAAAGCCTGGCGCGACATCGCTTCCGCGCGGCCGGTGATGAAGAGCGCATCGCTCACGCGTCCCGCCGCCAGTTCCGGCCGAGCTGACTTCAGGTAGCGGTCGATCCAATGCGCGGCCTCCGCGCCCAACGGCACCAGCCGGTCCTTGCCGCCCTTGCCCAGCACCACCCGCACCACGCCTTCGTTCAGGCTCACGTCGAGCGCGCGCACGCTTACCAGCTCGGACACGCGCAGGCCGGTGGCGTACAACGTTTCCAGCATGGCGCGGTCGCGCAGGCCGCGGGCCTGCTCCAGGTCGGGAGCGCGCAGCAAGGCGTCCACCTGCTGCTCCGACAAGGTCTTGGGCATGCGCGGCGGCTGCTTGGCGGCGATCAGCGTCAGGCAGGGGTCGCGTTCGGCACGGTGTTCGCGCAAGGCCCAGGCGTAGAACCGGCGCAACGCGGCCAGCCTGCGGTTGGCGGTGGTGGCGCGGGTTTCCTCGTGGCGGAAGGCGAACCAGGCTTCGATGTCGGCCTTGCCGGCATCGCGCAGAGGCTTGGCGGGACCCGCAGGCGGCGCGTGGGCCTGCGCGGCATCGCCATGCCGGTCGGCCATCTCGCGCGCATACGCCTCGGGGTCTTCGAGCCAGCGGGCGAAGCCCGTCAGGTCGCGCCGGTAGGCGGCCAAAGTGTTGGCCGACAGGCCGTCCTCGAGCCAGACGGCGTCGATGAAGGCGTCGATATCGGCCTGGGATTCAAGCGGCGGACGGGATGCGGACATGCCTGGATTCTACGGCTCAGCGTCCGCCCACGCCGGCGGCGGCGGTCTTCAGCCAGCTCTCGAAGAGTTGGAGCGCCTCGGAGCGCTCGCTGCGTTGCGGATAGCCGAAGTAATAGCCCTGGCTGACCGCCAGCGATTGCGGCACGGGCATCGCGAGCGTGCCCAGGTCCAGCGCGGGCTGGGCCAGGAAACGCGGCATCAGTCCCACCCCCAGACCGGCCTGCACTGCCGCCATCACCATGGTGAAAAGCTCATAGCGCGGCCCGCCAGCGGCATGGGGACCATAGAGATGGCTGTTGGCCGCATACCATTGGCGCCAGGCGTCGGGGCGCGACGCCAGATGCAGATGGGTCATGCCGGACAAGGCGCTGGCGCCCGGTTCCTGCGCGCGTGCCGCCAGGTCCGGCGCGCACACCGGCACCAGCTCGCGCTCGGGAAACAGCAGCACGCCCTG
This sequence comes from Achromobacter sp., assembly GCF_036567245.1. Taxonomy (GTDB): domain Bacteria; phylum Pseudomonadota; class Gammaproteobacteria; order Burkholderiales; family Burkholderiaceae_B; genus Achromobacter. Next base: position 24,588 of record NZ_DATCUY010000069.1, read on the forward strand.
GGTGCCCGGCCACAATCCGTCCCCATGGTACAGCGCGCCGTCGAAGGGCTGGTCCTTGAACTGGAACGGCAGGGTGCGCACGGACAGGCTGACCGTGATGTCGCCGTGCTCGCGCTGGAAGTCCGCCAGGCGCGGTATCAGCCAGGTCGTCGCCAGCGTGGGCACCACGGCGATATGGATGCTGCGGCCCATGCCGGTGCGGCTAACCAGGCCGAAAGTGTCTTTTTCGATCTGGTCCAGGTGGTGCCGGATGCGGCCGGCGTACTCCGCCCCGTGGTCGGTCAGCACGATACGCCGCCGTACCCGGGTGAACAGCTGCACGCCCAGGCGCGACTCCAGGCTGGCCACCTGCCGGTAGACCGCGCTGTGCGTTAGGGACAGTTCCTCGGCGGCGCGGGAAAAGCTGCCCAGGCGGGCCGAAGCTTCAAACGCCTGCAAGGCGCTCAGGTTGGGAATGCCGTTTCTCATGTCGCGGGAATCGCCAGGAGCCGGGGGGGCGTCGCCGCGCCGCGTAGCGCGGTTATTGCCGCGCCGCAGCAGGGCAGCTCGTGCCGGTGGGTCAATAGATTGTGCGATTTTATCAATTGCATTGTGCGATCAAGGAACATTATGCTCGGATGTCCTAACCTCGGCTCATCATGACTACCACCCCCATGTCCCAGCAAGAATCCCGCCTTGGCGGTCACATCCTGGTCGACCAGCTGGTTGCGCAGGGCGTCAAACATGTTTTCTGTGTTCCCGGCGAAAGCTATCTGGCGGTGCTGGACGGCCTGCACGATGCGGACATCAAGGTCACGGTGTGCCGCCAGGAAGGCGGCGCGGCCATGATGGCCGACGCCCACGGCAAGCTGACCGGCGAGCCCGGCATCTGCATGGTGACTCGCGGCCCCGGTGCATCCAACGCACTGGCCGGCGTGCATATCGCCAAGCAGGACTCCACCCCCCTGATCCTCTTCGTCGGCCAGATCGAGCGCGGCATGCGCGAACGCGAGGCTTTCCAGGAAATGGACTACCGCGCCGTGTTCGGCACGCAGGCCAAGTGGGTCACCGAGATCGACCAGGTCGAACGCATCCCCGAACTGGTGTCGCGCGCCTTCCACATCGCCACCTCCGGCCGTCCCGGCCCGGTGGTGATCGCGCTGCCGGAAGACATGCTGGTCGAAGCCGCCAAGGTGGCCGACGCGCCGCGCTACGAAGTCATCGATTCCGCGCCCACGGCCGCTCAACTGGCAGACCTGGAAAAGCTGCTGGCCGAGGCCAAGAATCCGGTCGCCATCCTGGGCGGCACGCGCTGGGACGCCCGCGCGGTGCAGCAATTCGCCGATTTCGCGCAGCGCCACGCGCTGCCCACGGCGGTGTCCTTCCGCCGCCAGATGCTGTTCCCGGCCGATCATCCCTGCTTCATCGGCGACGTGGGCCTGGGCATCAACCCGGCGCTGCTCAAGCGCGTCGCCGACGCGGACCTGATCCTGCTGGTGGGCGGCCGCATGTCGGAAAACCCCAGCCAGGCCTACACCCTGCTGGACATTCCGGTGCCCAAGCAGAAGCTGGTGCACGTGCATCCCGATACCGCCGAACTGGGACGCGTCTACCGCGCCACCCTGGCCATCAACACCTCGCCCGCCGCCTTCACGCAGGCGCTGGCCGGCCTGAAGGCCCCGGCCCAGCCTGCCTGGGCCGCCGGCACGCAAGCCATGCGCGAGTCGTACCTGAAATGGAGCGACCCCGGCGCCATCACCACGCCCGGCGCGCTGCAGATGGGTCAGGTCATGGCCTACCTGGAAAAGACGCTGCCGGCCGACGCCATCATGACCAACGGCGCCGGCAACTACGCCACCTGGCTGCACCGCTTCCACCGCTTTACGCGCTTCGGCACGCAGCTGGCGCCGACCTCGGGCTCCATGGGCTACGGCCTGCCCGCGGCCGTCGGCGCCAAGCGCGTGTCGCCCGACAAGACCGTGGTCTGCTTCGCCGGCGACGGCTGCTTCCTGATGCATGGCCAGGAATTCGCGACGGCGGTGCAATATGACCTGCCCATTGTCGTGGTGCTGGTGGACAACGGCATGTACGGCACGATCCGCATGCACCAGGAAAAGCACTACCCCGGCCGCATTTCCGCGACCGCACTGAAGAATCCGGACTTCGCCGACTATGCGCGCGCCTTCGGCGGGCACGGCGAACGCGTCGAGACCACCGAGCAGTTCGGCCCGGCCTTCGAACGCGCCCTGGCCAGCGGCAAGCCGGCCATCCTGCACTGCTTCATCGATCCGGAAACCATCACCCCGGGCACGACCCTGGAAAAGATCCGCGACGCGGCGCTCAAGGCGCAGCACTGAAGGCGGGACGGAACGGCGGCGCCGCGCGCCGGCCGTTCCAATCGCTGCTTGCCGCCCGAATTATTTTAGGTTTAAACTTTCTAGCATTCCGAAATCCATAGCGGAGACCCAGCATGTCCTCGAATCCTTCCTTTCACTGGCAAGACCCCCTGTTGCTGGACCAGCAACTGACCGACGAAGAACGCATGGTGCGCGACGCCGCCCTGGCCTATTCGCAGGACAAGCTCGCCCCGCGCGTGCTGAACGCTTTCCGCAATGAACAGACCGACCCGGCCATCTTCTCCGAAATGGGCGAACTGGGCCTGCTGGGCGCCACCATCCCCGTCGAGTACGGCGGCGCCGGCCTGAACTACGTCAGCTACGGCCTGATCGCCCGCGAAGTCGAACGCATCGACTCCGGCTACCGCTCCATGATGAGCGTGCAGTCGTCCCTGGTGATGGTGCCCATCAATGAATTCGGCAGCGAAGCGCAGAAGCAGAAGTACCTGCCCAAGCTGGCTCGCGGCGAATGGATCGGCTGCTTCGGCCTGACCGAACCCAACCACGGCTCCGACCCCGGCGGCATGGAAACCCGCGCCGTCAAGACGGCCGACGGCTACAAGGTTTCCGGCAACAAGATGTGGATCACCAACTCCCCCATCGCCGATGTCTTCGTGGTGTGGGCCAAGTGCGTCGGCGGCGACTTCGACGGCAAGATCCGCGGCTTCATCCTGGAAAAGGGCATGAAGGGCCTGTCGGCCCCGGCCATCCACGGCAAGGTCGGCCTGCGCGCCTCGATCACCGGCGAAATCGTCATGGACGAAGTGGAAATTTCCGCCGACCAGATGATGCCCGGCGTGTCCGGCCTGAAGGGCCCGTTCACCTGCCTGAACTCGGCCCGCTACGGCATCGCCTGGGGCGCCATCGGCGCCGCCGAAGCCTGCTGGCACACCGCCCGCCAGTACACGCTGGACCGCAAGCAGTTCGGCCGCCCGCTGGCCGCCAACCAGCTGATCCAGAAGAAGCTGGCCGACATGCAGACCGACATCACGCTGGCCCTGCAAGGCTGCCTGCGCCTGGGCCGCATGAAGGACGAAGGCACCGCCGCCGTCGAAATCACCTCCATCATGAAGCGCAATTCCTGCGGCAAGGCGCTGGACATCGCCCGCCTGGCGCGCGACATGCTCGGCGGCAACGGCATCTCCGATGAATTCGGCGTGGCCCGCCACCTGGTGAACCTGGAAGTGGTCAACACCTACGAAGGCACCCACGACGTGCACGCCCTGATCCTGGGCCGCGCGCAGACCGGTATCCAGGCGTTCTATTGATCGCCTGACCCGCAGCAAGCGACCAAGCCGTCCCGAGGGGCGGCTTTTTTCATGCCCGGAACATGGCGCCATACGCCAGCCGCCTTGCCCCCGCATTGCCGAAAGCCCGTATAGGCGTGGCCTTGCACAAGCCGTACGCTTTGCGGCATCGGCCAGGCACAGGCCCCGGCGCTTGCGCGCCGTCCCGCGTGTCCGGACCAGGTTTCCCACCCGACCAGGAGCCGCGCATGCAAGGCTGTCCTTCTCTACGCCTGATGACGGGCATCGCCATGGCGTTCGTCGCCCATGGCGCCTGCGCCGCCACCACCCTCACCATGACCACCGAGTATCCCGCCACCTCCATGCCCGGACAAGGCGTGTCCACCTTTGCCGAGTTGGTCCGCGCCAAGACGGCGGGCAACGTGGTCATCGACGCCAGCTACGACGCGTCCAAAGGGATCAAGTCGGCCGACATGGTCGACGCGGTGCAAGCGCGCAAGGTGGATGCGGGCGATGCCTTCGCCGGCGCGCTGGCCACCAAGTACCCCTTGTTCGGCGTCTCGTCCCTGCCCTTCCTGGCGGATTCCCTGTCCAAGGCCCGCAACCTCAACAAGGCCGCCCGGCCCGCCTATGAAAAGCTGCTGGCGGCGCATGGGCAGAAGCTGCTCTACACCACGCCGTGGCCGGCGTCGGGCATCTGGTCCAAGCAGAAGCTGGACAGCGTGGCGGCATTGAAAAAGCTGAGCATCCGTACGTATGACGCTACCTCTCAGGACGTCATGCAGAAGGCTGGCGCCCAGGCGCGCAATATCTCCTTCGCGGATGCGATGCCGTTGATCGCCTCGGGCGAGGTGAACGCGGTGCTGTCGTCGGGCGATGGCGGCGCGGGCCGCAAGCTATGGGAACACCTGCCCAACTTCGCTGAAATCAACTACGCCATGCCGATCTCGGTAGCGACGATGAACCTGCAGGCGTATCAGGCGCTGGATGCGCGCACGCGCCGCGCCATCGACCAGGCTGCGGCGCAAACGGAAACCGAACAATGGAAGCGCATCGAGGGGCGCTTGCAGCAGAACTACGCCAACATGCGCAAGAACGGGGTGGCGATCAATACGTCGGTGCCGCTGCCCGTACGCAAAGCGTTGAAGGACGCGGCTGCGGACGCGGTCAAGACCTGGAAAGCCGCGGCCGGGCCCGAGGCTGCGGCCATCCTGAAGCAGGCGGGCAAGCGCTAAGCGCCCCGCCGCCAGGCTCGCCGGCGCCAGCCTCAGTTCTCGCCCGAAAGATCGAACAGGCTGGTCGCGTCCAGTTCCAGCACGCCTTCGTCGTGCTGGTTCAGGACCGTCCAGGCCCAGGTGATGATGCCCAGGTCCGGGCGCGATGACGACGTGCGCACGCCCTGCACGCGCGCTTCCAGGCGCAGCGTGTCGCCGGGGCGCACCGGCGTGCGCCAGCGCACTTCGCCCAGGCCGGGAGAGCCGAAGGATTCGGAATCGTGCAGCGCCGCGTCCACCGCCATGCGCATAGCCAGCGCGCAGGTATGCCAGCCGCTGGCGATCAACCCGCCCCAGCGGCCTTCCGAGGCGCGCTTGGGATCGGTGTGGAACCACTGGGGATCGAACTTGCGTGCGAACTCCAGGATCTCGGGTTCCGTCACGCTGACCGGACCGCCCTTGATGACCATGCCGTCCTTGAACTCGGCGAACTTCATTTGTGGTTTCCCCCCGCAAATGCAATCGGCGCGCCATGGCGCGCCGATTGCCACGCATGTTTGTGGATTCAGTACGTTTCGAAATGCAGGCGCCCTTCGCGGCGCAACGCATCATGCAGGATAGACCAATCCTGGCCCGCTTGCAGCGTCACCTCGCGCAGGGCGTCCAGCACGCCCAGCTCCATGCCCTTCAGGCCGCACACGTAGATGCAGGTGTTGCGGTCCGCCAGCAGTTCGCGCACGGCGTCTGCGCGGTCGCGGATCAGGTCCTGCACGTAGCGCTTGGGTTGTCCGGTTTCGCGCGACAGCGCCAGATTGATGTCGATGAAGTCGCGCGGCAGCTTCATCAGCGGCCCGAAGTACGGCAGCTCGCGCTCGGTGCGGGCGCCGAAAAACAGCAATAGCCTGCCGTTTTCGCCGGTCTCGATTCGACGCCGGTAGCGCTCCGTCATGGCGCGCATGGGCGCCGACCCCGTGCCGGTGCAGATCATGATCAGATTGGCGCGGGGGTGGTTGGGCATCAGGAAGGTATTCCCGAACGGTCCGATCACCTGCACCTTGTCGTTCTTGGCCAGGTCGCACAGGTAGTTCGAGCACACCCCGTGGGCAGCGGCCCCGGCATGGTCCTCGGTGACGCGTTTCACCGTCAGGGAAAGATTGTTGTAGCCGGCGCGCTCGCCGTCGCGCGGACTGGCCAGCGAATACTGGCGCGCGTGATGAGGTCGTCCTTGCGCGTCCACGCCCGGCGGCAGGATGCCGATGGACTGCCCCTCCAACACAGGGAATGGCAGTTCGCCGAAGTCGAGCACGATATGGTGGATATCGCTTTCGGTATCCGCGCCCGTCACGCGGTAGTTGCCGACCACGGTCGCCGTCATCGGCGCCTTGTGCGTGTACAGATTGACGTAGGGATGGGCGGCAGACCAGGGCGGAACCGTGGCGCCGGGCGCAGCGGACAGGGGCGGCGCAATGGCCGCCTCGGTCGCATTCGGTTCATCGCTTGCGGGCGCGGCGGCCATGGCTTCAGGCAGCGCCTTCTCGCCCGGCAGTTCTTCCCAGCCCAGTTGCTCCTGCAGGCCATAAGCTTCGGTGCGCACCATCAGCCGCCAATTGTCGATGGCCCCCGTGGGGCAAGGCGGCACGCAGGCCATGCAGCCGTTGCAGATCTCGGGATCCACCACGTAGTTGTTCGAATCGTGGGTAATCGCCTTGATCGGACAGGTTTCTTCGCAGGTATTGCAGCGGATGCAGATCTCGGGATCGATCAGATGCTGCTTCAGGACTTCTGCTGGTAAGGGAGCATTCATCTTGGTCTTCCCCATGCTCCGGTAGGCGGCCGCGGGCGCGGCCGCCGCCCCGCTCTAGTTGAAACGGACGTAGTCGAAATTCACCGGCTGGCGGTTGATGCCCATGACCGGCGGCGCGATCCAGTTGGCGAACTTGCCCGGCTCGGTGACGCGCCCCATCAGCGAGGCGACGAAGGCGCGGTCCTCGGGCGTGGGCAGCCACTTGTGGCTGTTGGCCTGCCATTGCGACTCGGAAAGGATCTCGCCTTCAGGCGACATGCGGATGCCGGCGAGCGTGCCGATCTGGCGGTTGAAGGCCTTGTGCGGCACCTGCAGCCGGAACGGCACGCCGCTTTTTTCGATGACCTTGTTCCAGCGGCCGATGCCGGCGACCGAATCGCGGATGAAGTCGTCGCGCAACACTTCGTTCAAAGCGTTCAGCATCGGCACCTCGGTCTCGCGCAACTGGCCGTTTTCCACCGTCAGCACGCGGTAGGTGTCGTTCTTCAGCTGGTGGTCGTCGGTGCGCTTGCTCTCTTCGTAGCGGCCTTTCAGGCCCGAGCCGTAGAAAATGGCGGCGTTGGACGACTGGTCCGCGCCGAACAGGTCGATGGTGACGCTGTAATGGAAGTTCAGGTAGCGCTGGATGGTGGGCAGGTCGATCACGCCGGCCGCGCGCACGCTGGCCGGATCGTCGGTCTTCAACTGGTTCATGACCTCGCAGGTGCGCTGGATGACGCGCGAGATGCCGGATTCGCCCACGAACATGTGGTGCGCTTCCTCGGTCAGCATGAACTTGGTGGTGCGCGCCAGCGGATCGAAGCTGGACTCCGCCAGCGCGCACAGCTGGAACTTGCCGTCGCGGTCGGTGAAATAGGTGAACATGTAGAAGGCCAGCCAGTCGGGCGTTTTCTCATTGAACGCGCCCAGGATGCGCGGATTGTCGGAATCCCCCGAGCTGCGTTGCAACAGCGCATCGGCCTCTTCGCGGCCGTCGCGGCCGAAGTAGCGGTGCAGCAGATAGACCATGGCCCACAGGTGGCGGCCTTCCTCGACGTTGATCTGGAACAGGTTGCGCAAGTCGTACTGCGACGGCGCGGTCAGGCCCAGGTGGCGCTGCTGCTCGATCGAGGCCGGCTCGGTATCGCCCTGCGTGACGATGATGCGGCGCAGATTGGCGCGGTGCTCGCCAGGCACGTCCTGCCAGACGTCGCGGCCCATGTTTTCGCCGAAATGGATCTTGCGCTGGCCGTCCTGCGGCGCCAGGAAAATGCCCCAGCGGTAGTCCGGCATCTTGACGTGGTTGAAGTGCGCCCAGCCGTCGGGCTGCACGCTGACCGCCGTGCGCAGGTAGACGTCGAAGCCGTGGGAACCATCGGGTCCCATGTCCTGCCACCACTGCAGGTAATTGGGCTGCCAATGTTCCAGCGCGCGCTGCAGGGTGCGGTCGCCGGACAGATTGACGTTGTTGGGGATCTTATCGGTGTAATTGATTCCAGACATGTCTCGCTCCTGTTCCTGTGGGGTGGCCGCGGTCACGCGGCGCGGTGTCGCGGGGCCGTCAGACCCGGTTCCAGTCGAATGCGGCTTGCTCGCCCTTGCCGTAGAGCTTGAGCGCGCCCTTGTCGCCGGCGGCGTTGGGGCGGTTGAAGATCCAGTTCTGCCACGCGGTGAGGCGGCCGAAGATGCGGGTCTCCATCGTCTCCTTGCCGCCGAAACGCAGGTTGGCCTCCAGGCCGGTCAGGGCGTCGGGCGAGAGCGCGCGGCGCTCCTCCAGCATCATCCGCACCTCGTCGTCCCAATCGATGTTGTCCGGCGCGTAGGTGACCAGGCCCAATTCCAGCGCATCGGTGGCCGACAGTGGCTGGTCCGCGCGCGCGCGCACCGCTTCCAGGGGGCTTTCCTCTTCGTAGAAACGGCGCTGCAGCCTGCTCTGGCCATTGACCATGGGATAGGCGCCGAAATTGCGCGCGCCCACCACGATCTGCGCGGGTGCGGATTCGTCCTCGTTGTCCAGCATGTAGCTGCGGTCGGCGGCCAGCGCCAGTTCCAGCAAGGTGCCGGCAAAGCAGGAGCCCGGCTCGATCAGCGCGAACAGGCTGCGCGAGGTGACGTCCAGGCGCGCCAGCGTGCGGCGCAGCATGCCGGCCGTTTCGCGCACGAACCAATGGTCCGCATGCTGTTGCAGGGCGGCATCGGCAGCCAATACCAGCGCGGCGGCGCCCTCGGTCTTGATGATCCAGGTGCCGATGTCCAACTCATTGGTGCGCATGGTCAGGATGGCGTCGTCCAGTTCGCGCGCCATCTGCAAGGGCCACCAGGCGGCGCCCGCGGCGACGATGTCCTGCAGTTCAGTTTCCACTGCGCCTTCGGGCGCGCGTACCGTCCAGGTGGCCTGGCGCTTGTCGCGATCCAGATGGATATCCACGTAGCGGTAGGAAAGGCCGTCGGCGCTTTCCGTGCGCTGCACCGGCGTCAGCGCCACGCCCTGCCCGCCCGCCGGCCGGTCGCTGCC